>DASQPH010000088.1:0-9575 GCA_035644055.1 Chthoniobacterales bacterium | reverse complement strand
TGGGTCTTCCGACTGCGCTTGGTTTCCGTTGGGATTGGAGCCTTGCGCCACCAATGCGTTGCTGCTTAGAGCAAAAACTATTAGTGAGGACAGTGTCGCGAATGTTTTAGTCATAGGGTTGATGAGCGAACGCCCCGCCGCACGCGGACGTGGATAAGGCCGCAACCTGGCTGAACAGGCTGATTCTAGAGGGGGTCTGGGGTCATTGGCGGTGGAGTGAACTGGAATTTGAGAACGCCCGCAAGAAAATTCTCTCGACGACAGACATATTTTTTCAGCTCACGAAGCTCAGCAAGGAACGTTCGATAAACATTAGGTTGCGACGGCTAGGGAAGATTGCGGCTGACGACAGCCGCCGCTACACGAACTTACTATCGGGCGAATACTCGTTAGTCGTTTCGTCCGCGCCGCGCTTTCGCGTCGTAGTAGAGGACGATGAACGAGGCCGCGAGGAGTGGCCGCAGAATTAGATTCATCACCGCGGAGGCAATATCGGATGCGATCATCAGGGCGTCAGGCGTTTTCGCCTGGGAAAGCGCTTGCATGAGGGCCATCGCTTGTTCGGGATTTTCCACACCGCGGAGCCTTGCGACGGTAAATGGAAATTGCACGGCGATTACGGCGAAGAGGAGAAAGAGCAACCAGAGCGACGCGACGGTAGCGCCGCGATAAAGAGGACGATCCATTTTCGGTGCGTCGGGGACACAACGTGCGAGTTCTTTGCTTTCCCGCACGGCGAGCAACGCGCCGTCGTCGCCGAACGCGGCGGTTTGTTCCCAGAAGAGAAAGTTAATGAAGAGCCGCGCGTTCATGTAAACCATGAAGGCGCCGACGAGCAGGTAGAGGAACAGGCTGATGATGGAAAGTCCGGCGCTGAGGAGCGCGATCATTGCCGTCAGCGGGATGAAGAACCAAAAGAAATAGCTGAAATAAACGAGCAGACCGGTGCCGAGCATTTTGCCGAAGCGCTCGACGGTCGCTGAAAATTGAGCGGCGAGGGACCGGCGTCGGCCGCGCAGGACGTCGTCGGCGACGTACTGAAAGCCGGCGGTGGAAATCGGCCAGAGCAGGATCACGAGCAGAAACATGATCCAGCAAATGGGCGGAATCGTGACGGCGGGCATCGTCTCGCCGTTGAGAAAGTCGGGGAAGGGAACGCGGGGAAAGTTCCATTGCATGAAGAACATTGGAACGGCGGTGAGCAATCCAAAAATCATGAAGCGCCAGAAGCCGCCGCGATAAATGCGAATCGTCTCGCGAAAAATTTCCCGCCACGTTCGGCGACGAACGATCAGGTCCGGCGGCGCGGCTGGCGGCAGTTCGTCGGCGAAGATCTCAGGAAATTCCGCCGCGAGAACCCAGCGGTCCTCTCCGATGCGGCACAGTTCGTTTGACCGAATCAACCGGCCTTCGTTTTTCCATTCGCGGAGCGTCTCGAGATCGACCGGCCCGTATTCACGACCCTCCACGCGCACCATCCATTCGTCTGGCATGGGGCTTCTTTACTAGTGAACACGTAGGATCGCTACAGCGCGTTCTCCCCGGACTCTTCCTGCTCAAGCTCATGATCGTGCTCCTGATCTTTAGAACCAGCGACGCTCACTCACAGGATTAGGATCATGATCAGGATCATGAGCATGAAGATTGGAAACGGGCGCTGCTCGGTTACGTTGACGAAGTGAAGCTGCTTTTGATCGACGGGCATTACTACGTTTACCGATCCTTTTTCGCGATCCAGAACCTCTCCAATTCCCGGGGCGAACCGACAAACGCCATTTTCGGGTTCACGAAAACGCTCCGGCTCATGATCAAACATCTGCAGCCGGAATTGGGCGCGGTGTTTTGGGACGAAGGTTTGCCGGAGAAACGGATGACCTTGCAGCCGGCTTACAAGGAAACGCGGAAGGAAATGCCGCAGCCGATGATCCCGCAGCTCGATTACATCCAGAACGAGCTCACCGCGCTGCTCGGCTTCAAAAACATCTCGCTGCCGAACACCGAGGCCGACGATCTGATGGGCTGCTACGCGATCGCGGCCTGCAAGAAAAACATCGAAGTGATTCTGGCGACCAACGACAAGGACCTCTACCAGCTCGTGGGGCCGTGCGTGAAAGTTTACACGACCGCGAAAGCCGACCTCGTTTCACCGAAGGATGCGTTCGCGCTTTTGGGCGAGTCGGAAGTAACGACGAAATGGGGCGTACCGCCGAGCTTGATCGGCGACGTGCTCGCGCTTTCGGGGGATTCGGTCGACAACATTCCCAGCGCCGGATTCGGCCGGAAAACCGCGGCTAAATTGCTGATGGAACATGGCAATCTCGACGGGCTCCTGGCCAATATCGAAAAGATCAAAAGCGACCGGACCCGTGAAAAATTGACGGCGGCCCGCGAGCAAATCGCGCAGAACCGCAAGATGGTGGAGCTCGATTGCGACACGCCCTTGCCGGTGCCGATTGATGACCTGCCGATCAAACCTGACTACGCGGCGTTGATCGCGGCACTGGAAAAATGCGAATTCAAATCGCTCTTGCAGGAAGTTCGCGACGAAGCGGCGAAAGCGGGAACCGTGAAACAGACGGAGCTGTTGCTGTAGCGGCGGTCTGTGACCGCCGAGTCGCTCGTGGCCCGAGGTCGGCGGTCAACGACCGCCGTGACAGAGCCGATATTTGTTGTTTAACCGAAGAAAGTTCGAACGGCCGGTGCCCGAGACTGTCAAAACAGACAGGTTAAGGCGATTCGGGCGGCGGCACGTTTTTCGTATTTGTTGTTTCTCCTGCGTGCGCTGCCCGAATCCTTTTTTTGTAGGCAAATCTCGAGTCGCGGCAGACTCTCTTCACCATGCCGTCGCCTAATCCGTTCGGAATCCGGGGATACCTGATCGACGCGCCAGCCTTCGGCTCGCTCCGCAGCCATCCTGACGGCGCGCTCATCGTTGCCAATGGCAAAATCACGGAGGTCGGCGCCTACGACGATCTTCGAAAACGCCAGCGGCCGGAGCCGATTCGCTGGATCGACCGAAGCAACGCGGTCATTTTTCCCGGCCTCATCGATTGCCATACGCATTTGCCGCAATACTCGGCCGTGGCCCGCGGGGAGAGTCAGCTCCTGCCCTGGCTGCGGGAAAATATTTTTCCGGTTGAGCGCGAGTTCCGGGGTCCGAAAGCGCGTGAGGAAGCGCCGCTTTTTTTCCATGAGCTGGCCCGCAGCGGGACGACGACGGCGATGGTTTACGCCGCCATTTACGAGGACAGTTGCGAGGTCGGGTTCGAAGCGGCGGAGCAGAGCGGTCTGCGCGTCATCCTGGGCAAAATGATGATGGACCTCGGCTCCTACGGGAAATTGCAACCCAAGAAAATTCTTTCCGTCTCGCTCATTGAAAGCGAACGGCTTTGCCGGAAATGGCACGGCGCGGCTGATGGCCGCCTCGAGTACGCGTTCAGTCCGCGGTTTGCGGTTACCTGTTCTGAAAAACTCATGCGGAGCGCGGGTGAGCTGGCGCAACGGTTCGGCGCTTATATCCAGACGCATCTCGCCGAAAACCGCGAGGAGATTGAAAAGGTGCACAACCTCCATATGTCGGCGCGCGATTATACCGATGTGTACGAGAAGTGCGGGCTGCTGACGCCGAAGACGATGCTTGGGCATTGCCTTCATCTCAACGCCCGGGAAGTCGACGCGATCGCCGCCGCGCAATCGAACGTGGCGCATTGCCCGACCTCGAATCTTTTTCTGGGCAGCGGCTTGCTCAAGCTCGAACAACTGATGAACGCCGGCATCGCGATCGGCCTCGGCTCCGATGTCGCGGCCGGACCGGAGCTGAACATGTGGCAGGTCATGCGCGGCGCCCTCGCCGTCCAAAAAGCGCGGCATATGGCTGAGCCCAATCTGCCTGGAATGCGGCCCAGCGAGGCGTTCTATCTTGCGACCAGCGGTGGCGCGCGCGCCCTCGGTAAATCCGCCGGCATCGGCACCCTCGATGTCGACAAGGAAGCGGATCTGGTGATTGTCGATCTCGCGACGCTGTTGCCTTATGGAAAACCCGGGGCGCGCGCCGACGATCTGTCCACGGAGGACATTCTCGCGCTTTGCATTTACCGGGGGAATCCACAGGCGACCCTCGAAACTTACGTCCGCGGAAATTGCGTTTATCGTGCCCCCGATTGCCCAGAACCCCAATGATGGACTTTGCCAACGATCCAATTTCAAGCGCTCTGCGCGAAGACCTCGGCGCGGGCGACATCACCACGCAGTTTTTTGTCCCGGAAAATTTGCAGGCTCTCGGCAAAATCGTGGCGCGAGAACGGGCTGTCGTCGCGGGAACGGAAGTGGCGGCCGAGGTTTTTCGGCGGGTCGATCCGAAGCTGAGCATCGAGATTCTTCAACCGGATGGAAGCGCGCTCTCCGGCGGCGAGACAATCATGGAAGTGCGCGGAGCGGCGGGCTCGATTTTGACGGCGGAACGCGTGGCGCTGAATTTTCTCCAGCGCCTGTGCGGCATTGCGACGCTCACTCGCCAGTTCGTCGAAGCGATCGGCAAATCGCGCGCGAAAATTCTCGATACGCGAAAGACGACGCCGGGTTTGCGCGGCTTGGAAAAAGCGGCAGTCCTGGCGGGCGGCGGCGCGAACCATCGCCACACCCTGAGCGACATGGTGCTCGTAAAAGACAATCACCTCCGCGCTGCGGAATCTGCCGGGATCGCCTCGATCATCCAACGATTGCGGAAGGAACGCCCCGGCATTCGTATTGAAGTCGAAGCGGACCGGCTCGATCAGGTGCGCACGTTCCTGGACGTGGAAGGGATCGACGTAATCCTGCTCGATAACATGGAGCCGACCGAAATGCGCGAGGCGGTCGCGACGGGAAAGGGAAGGGTGAAATTCGAGGCGAGCGGCGGGATCAACTTGAAGAATGTGCGGCGGATCGCCGCGAGCGGAGTCGATTATATTTCCGTCGGCGCGCTCACCCATTCCGCCCGCGGGATCGATCTCTCGCTTGAGCTGACGCATGTCGAAAGTTAGCGATCGCCTGATCGCGACCGAGCTGCGGGCGGCGCTGGAAAACCAGATTGTTGTCGTCGACGAAACCGAATCCACGAACGATTTGGTTTGGAACGCACTCGAACGCGGCGCTCGAAAAGGTTTCGTCGCATTCGCGGAGCGGCAGACAAAGGGGCGCGGACAATACGGGCGGCGTTGGGAGTCGGCGCCGTACCTTGGATTGTGGTTCTCGGTTCTACTGCGTCCGGCGGTGAGCTTGCGAGATTCGCCGAGGTTGACCCTGGCGCTGGCGGAAGAGGTCGCGGCGACGATCGCGGAAGAAACCGGCTGCACGCCGACCATCAAACCGCCTAACGACATTTACCTTTCCGGACGGAAAGTAGCCGGCCTGTTGGTCGAAGGCCGAACGGCGAATGACGGCAGTTACGTCGCCGTCGCCGGGATCGGGATCAACGTGAATCAGTCTGGCGAAGATTTTTCAGAGGAGCTGCGTTCGACCGCTGGATCGCTGGCCATGGCGACGGGACGAAAAATATCGCGAACAAGTTTGGCGATCGCGCTCCTGCGCAGGATCGAGTTGTAGCACAGGCATCTTGCCTGTGGGGCCAATAGGCGTCTCGCCTGTCGTTCTGAATTTTAAACGGGCGGGAAGCCCGTTTGCCCCACAAGCAAGATGCCTGTGCTACGATTAAGCGAACTGCTGCAACACGCGCAGCTTTTCGAGGGCGCGGCCGCTATCGATCTCTTCGCGCGCTCGCGCCAGTCCCTGGCTCATGTCGTTGCAAAGTCCGGCAACGACGAATCCGCCGGCGGCATTAACCAAGGTGAGGTCGCGTTTCGCCCCCTGGATTTTTCCGGCGAGAATTCCTTCGAGATAACCGGCGTTTTCCGCCGCATCGCCGCCGCGCAATTCATCAAGCGGCGCGGTGGGAATGTTTAACCAGCGCGGATCGATCAGACCGCTGGTTACTCTTCCCCGGGCCAGCTCGGCGAACGTGGTCACGCCGCTGGTGGAAATGTCGTCCATTCCTTCGCCAGAATCCGTGACGCCGTGGACGATCCACGCCCGTTCGCGACCAAGCCGGCGGAGCGCCTCGGCGAAAATCGTCGTGAGCCGCGGGGAAAACACGCCGATCAATTGGCGACCGGGCCGCGCCGGATTCAGAAGCGGGCCGAGCAAATTGAAAACGGTCCGGATATTTTCGCGCGCCAATCGTTTTCGCATCTCGGCGATCGCTCGATAGGCCGGATGATACTCTCTCGCGAAAATGAAACAGAGCCCGTGACGTTCGGCGCACTCTTTCAGTTTTTCCGGCCGTAACGCGATCTGGACCCCGAGCGCTTCGAGAACGTCCGCGCTGCCGCAGCGCGAAGTGACGCTGCGATTGCCGTGCTTGATCACAGACGCGCCGCCGGCTGCGAGGACGAACATGATCGTGGTCGAGACATTGAAAAGATCGAGGCCGTCGCCGCCCGTGCCGCAAACGTCGAGCATCGGGCCGGAAAGTTTTTTTGGATCGATGAGCGGATCGATCGCGCGATCGATGAGCTGCTGAACGAACGCGACAATTTCCTCGACGCTTTCGCCCTTCCGATGGAGCGCGATGAGGAACTCGGCTTTTGTCGCGTCGTCGGTCGAGTCCGACAAGAGGAGCGACATCGCGTAATTAATGTCGCCGGCGGTGAGATCAAGTCCGCCGCGCAGCTTGTCGACGAGCGCTTTCATGCCGCCTCGCGTTCCAACTCGGCCAGAAAAGCCCGATAAGCGTCCGGCGAAATTTCCGACGGCTTGATCTCGCTGCGGCCGCCCCAGAAAACATTCGTGTAGGAAACGGGGATACCGCACGTCTCGAGATGGCGATCGATCGCGCGCTTGTGTTCGAGGAGCAGCTCTTTGTCGGTCCCGTGAGCAACGGCCATGATGTTGACGTTGCGAAATTCCGGGCCGGCCTCCCGCCAATAGCAATGGGTGAGAATATGATGGCGGCCAACTTCTCCGCCGGCTTCAATCTCACGGCCGGGCGGAACCGCCCAATGAAACAGCGCGTTGAAACGCGTGACGCGGACGCCGGTCGCGGAAGGTTTCACATGTTCGAGGAACGTCGAGAAACGTCCGATGACTTTGCGGCCATTCAACGCTTCCGCGATGCGGCAAAATTCCTCCAGCCCCACGCCCGCTTCCGCAGCCCGCGCCCGCCACGGCGATGGCGCGATTTCGCGCGGCTCGAATTCCCGTTTCAATGCGACGAGAACCTTCCATTCCAGCTCGCTCAGCTCGGCGACGTGAACGGGCGCCATCGTTGCCGGCACATCCGCTTTGCTCCCGGGCTCGATCGTTTTTCGGCGGACGTGACCGACGCCCAGCGTAAAGATTCCTTTCGCCGGCATCAGGCGGAAATGTTCTGCGCCGAGTTTGTTCGCGAGAAGCTCGCCGTGATGCTGGAGCGAAAACCCGCGTGGCACTTTCAGCGTTGTCCAGAGTTTATATTCCGAACCGGGCGTGACGGAATCGGTGGAACGCAACACGACATGGCCGGAAAACGGGTCGCACTGGGACATGTAATCGAAGGCGGCATCGATCTTTTCCGGCGCGACTTTCCAGGCGACGAGCGCGCCGTCGGCGAGGTTGGTGGCGAGCAGCGTTTGCCGGACGCGGCGAATCGTTCCCGCCTTCAGCATCGCGGCGATACGTTCCATCACGGTGGCCATCGGCACGCCGGAACGCGTCGCGATTTCCTCGAACGGCTCGCGGACGAATCCTTCGATCTTGTCTTCCGAGATGGCGAGGATCTTCGCGTTGATCGGATCGTTGTGTTCTACCGGTAACATTTCGCAGTTAAGGATGGCCCACTGCGATTATGGCCGAACGCGTCAGGCCGCGCAGGAAAAAATCGCGCAGAAATGGCAGGCGGTGCCGGCGAGCACGAAAAGATGCCAGACAAAATGACTGTAGCGCAGCCTTTCGTTACCAAAGAAAACCACGCCGGACGTGTAGGCGATCCCGCCGGCGAGGAGCCAGATCACGGTTTGGGTGGGAACGGCGTGCACGAATTGGCGGAACGCGAGCAGGATCAGCCAACCCATTCCAAGATACAGAACGAGCGATATTTTTTTCCAGCGAAGGCCGGTGCGCAGTTTGAAGATGACGCCGATCACGGCGAGCGACCAGATCAGCGCAAAAATCGTCCAGCCCAGGACGCCGCGCATCGGCCCCAGGGTGAACGGCGAATACGTTCCCGCAATCAGGAAAAAGATCGCGATGTGATCGACGATCTGGAGCGCGCATTTTAATCGCGTCTGCGGCCAGGCGTGATAAAGCGTCGAGCAAAGATAGAGGAGCCACATCGTCGCGACGAAGATCACCGTGCCGATGTAGAACGCCTGGTTCGGCTGTCTCGCCGCCGCTATGCAAAGAAAAGGCGTCGCGATGATTGCCGCCGCCAGCCCGAAACCGTGACTAATGCTGTTCGCGATTTCTTCGCGGCGCGTTTGCGTCCAGTTTGCCGCGGCGAACAATTCGTCGATCGCTTTCATGCGTTTGCCGGAACGCGCATCGCCGTCTCATATACAGTCGAGATGGTGGTGAAAAGCCAAATGCATCCGATCAAGGCAATCTTCTTCGACGCGGCCGGGACGTTGATCTATTTGCCGCAGAGCGTCGGCCACCATTACTCGTTCGTGGCGCAGCGAATCGGTCTGCGACTCGACGCCGGCGCGCTCGATGCCGCGTTCGCGGCGGGTTGGAAGGAAATGCCGGTGCGGGCTGCGATCGAGGGTCCGCGCGACGATGACGACAAAGGCTGGTGGCGCGACCTGGTTAATCGCGTTTTGGATCGGGTTGCGCCGCATCTCGACGAGCTGGATCGCGACGCATTTTTCGAAGGGGCCTACAGCCATTTCGCTGAGCCGGGCCTCTGGGATCTCTATCCTGAAGTGCCAGAGGTTCTCGAAGCGATCGCCGGAAAATTCCAACTCGCGATCATCTCAAATTTCGACGGTCGTCTCCGCATGATCCTCGAGCATCTCGGCATTTCGAAATCCTTTTCCCACGTTTTTCTTTCCAGTGAGCTCGGCGCCGACAAACCGGACCCGGAAATTTACGGCCGCGCTCTCCATCTAAGCGGGACGCGGCCTAACGAGACGTTGCACGTCGGCGACGATCCCGAACGCGATTGGGAAGGCGCGACCGCAGCCGGCCTGCAAACCTTCCGCCTCTGCCGTCCGCGCAATTCGCTCCGCGATCTGCTGGCGATGCTCTAGCGGTTGCGACAGGGTTCGAACTGGATTAGAACGTTTCTCCCCTGGAGGGTTGGTAGCTCAATGGTAGAGCAGCCCCGAACGCTTTCGGGGTTGGTTGCTAACGTTGCCTCCTCCGCGTAAAGCTGATTAAAACCGGGTTGGTAGCTCAATGGTAGAGCAGCGCCCTTTTAAGGCGTTGGTTGCGGGTTCGAGTCCCGCCCAACCCAGTTCCTTATTTTTTGAGATGGCTTGGGTTTACATCCTGCGTGGTTCGGCCGGCCGGTACTATATCGGCTCGACGGACAATCTCGAGCGTCGCCTTGCTGAACACCGTCG
>DASQPH010000087.1:0-4722 GCA_035644055.1 Chthoniobacterales bacterium | reverse complement strand
GAGTCCGCGGCCGGATTGATCTCATTCTCGCCCAAACGCAACCGAACGATTCGCAGCTCACCGGCGCCGATGTTTGGATTGTCGATTACAAAACCGGAAGTCAGAAGCCGTTAACGCCTCCTGGAAAAACACCGGACGCGCGCGCTGCCAATCTGCGAAAGAAGCTCGTGCGCGGCGATGCGATCCAGCTCGGGCTCTACGGATTGGCCGCGCGTGAGCTCGGCGCTGCCGAGGTTCGTTTAAGCATTCTGTCGTTGCGCACCGAGCTGGACCGACCGCAGCTCGATATGACTGCTCTTGCCGCAGACTCCGATTTTTGGACTGAGCTTTATCGAATGCAGGAGACCGGAATCTTCGGGCTGCGCGGGTCGATTCGAAACGAGTTCGGTTTCAATCCGGACTACCCGCTCGCCACCCTGCCGATCGATAAAGAGTTCTTGGACGAGAAATGGGTGCTGACCCATCCGGCCTTTGCCGACGACGAGGACGATCGATCATGAACGAGCCGATCGATCAGCCTAATCGCGAACGTTTCGTCTCCGAGCTCGACCAAAATTTCTCGGTCGTGGCCGCGGCCGGCTCCGGAAAAACTCGCGCCATCACCGACCGCATTGTCCAAATCGCGAAGAGCGAACAGGCGCGCGATCGGTTGCCTCAACTTGTGGTCGTGGCGTTCACCAATCGCGCCGCCGATGAGATGCAGCAGCGCGCTCGCGCCGAAGTTTTACAAGCGGGCATTTCCGTGGAAGTCCTGGCCGCGTTCAACCGCGCTTTTTTCGGCACCATTCACGCCTTCTGCGTCCGGTTGCTCGAGAGCTACGGGCATTATCTCGGATTGCCGCCAACCTTCGATGTGATCACCGATGACGACGAGGTCTGGAACGAATTTGTCCAGCAGCAAACGACCATCGGCCGCTCGCTTTCGGATGAAAATCGCCGCGAACTGCTTCGTCACGTGCAAGCGCGGGCGTTGATGGAGCTCGGCCGCCGCGCTGATTTGGAACCGGGAAATCCGCCGGCGGGAAAATGTCCGGGCACCGACTTCAGCGCGGTTCATCGCTATTCCGCCAAGGGGGCAATGCTGCAAACCGTGCCGCCGTATCAAAAGGAATTGAAACGCGCCGAACAGAGATGGCGCGACACTCAAGATTTTGTCCGGTGGCCGATTTGTTTTTCGAAGGCGAAAGATTTCGTTCGAATCAAGCGCGAAGCGTTCGCGCCGGTCCGTCGCTGGATCGATCAGGCGGCGCTCTGCGTGGCGGCGGAAGTGCAGCGCGATTATCGCGAGTTCAGAATCGAGCGTGGCCTCTTAACTTACGACGACCAAATCGCGCTTGCGCTCCAATTAACGAAACACCCAAAGATCGGGCGCGAAATTCGGGAAAAATCTTTTCGTGTCATCCTCGACGAAGCCCAGGACACCGATCCGCGACAGTTTTCGCTTCTGCTCGAACTGACCCGCCCACCGAAGGCGACCGGCGATTGGCTCGAGACCAAAACCGACGGTCCCCGCCCGGGGCACTTCTGCATGGTCGGCGATTTTCAACAGTCGATCTATCGCGACCGCGCTGATCTTTCGAAATATCGGCGGATCCATGAAACACTGGTTGAAACGGGCGCGGCCGAGGCGCTCGAATTTTCGGTCACGTTCCGGCTCGATACCGCTCAGCTCGACTTCGTGAACGAAACGTTCCGGGAAATCCTGAACGATCGCGAGAATCAGGTTGCATTCGTCGAGCTGAATCCGCGGCCGCAAGTTTTGCCGGGGCAAGTCGTGCGGCTCAACTTGCAGCCCGCGAAATTGCGGCCGGACCCGAGGGGCAAAGTGTCGGACGCGCGCAAAGCCGCTGAAGAAGCACGCCAGCTTGGGAAATGGCTGCAGGAAACCGGCCTGGCCAAACTCCGGGCCGAGACCTGGCACGATGTCGCCGTCCTCTGCCCCCGCAAGGAATGGCTTCAGACCTTGCGCCGCGGCCTGCGGGCGGCCGGGCTCAATGTCCAAATCCAGTCGGAAAAAGAGCTGAAAGGCGACAGCCCGGCCTACGCCTGGTTGACCGCCCTCGTAATAGTACTGTCCCAGCCCCGGTGCGGTTATGAGATCGCCGGGCTCCTCCGGGAGCTCTTCGGGATCTCCGATCACGACCTGGCGGTTTTTTCGCAGGGTTATGGCGACCGGTTCCAAATCGACACCCTGACCGCTGGCTCGGACGTCGTTTCCAAAACACTGAGCCTGCTCGCGCAGGTTCGGCTAGCGACCCAGCAACTGCCACTGTTCGACGCGGTCAACGAAATCGTGAGCCGGACACAATTGCGCGAACGGCTCGACTCCTTGCCCCGAGCGGACTTTGAAAATCTAGATGGCGAATTAGACGCGCTTCTCGCCCTGGCCGGTTCGTCCGAAGCGGAAGGCATGACCCTGACCGAATTTGCGGAACAGTTGCGAACGCATTTCGCCGATGCGCGCGAGATCCGTCCGTCGCGTCCCGACGCGATTCAATTGATCACGTCGCAAAAAGCAAAAGGCTCGGAGTGGCAGGCCGTGATCGTTCCATTTCTGACCCGCGACGTTCGGTTGGCTTCGCCGCGTTACCCACGTCTGGTCAACATCCGCGAGACCGGCGAAACGATTGTGCTTCTCGATTTGTCTGACGCCACCGACGAAATCCAGGAATTGCTCGAACGAGAGAATCGCCAGGAAATGGAACGCTTGCTCTACGTGGCGTTGACCCGCGCCCAACACACGCTCGTCCTCGCTTTCGACAACGATTTGTTCGCCAAGGCGAGCGGCGAGATTCACAGCCATTCCCAATCGAAATGGCTCAAAGCCGACAAGAACGATGTAAACGAAACGGCGTTTGCTGCCGCCACGACAGAACCAACTTTGTGCGCGCTGACCACGGAGCGCCACCAAGCAAGAGCAGGAGCAAGCATCGATAAGAGCGATATCCAACTGCCGGGCGCGAAGATCGGCAAGGCAGTTGCGATTCAAAACGCGAGCGTGTTCGTACGCAAACTGAATCCAAGCGGTCTTCCCTCAGAAGAGTCCGCAGCGCTCGAGGAAATCAGATACGCGCCGTCGCAATCGCCCCGCTCGACAAGTCCAGCCTTGCGCTACGGACTTTGGTGGCACGATTTTGTTCAGCGTCTGCCCTGGGTCCGAGCCGGACTGGCATTTAACAGCAAGAATGAATCTGAGCTGTTCACACTTTGGGAGAAAATCTTCCAGACGCACGTCGCTTCCTCGCCCGATCCGGCGCGTTCACTCCGCGAATGGAAGCTTGTCCTTGCTCATCTGTCCGAGCCTGAAAATTTCCGGCGCCAGTTTGAGAGCGACAAATCGATCGTCCACGCTGAGATGCCGTTCCTCTGGGAAGTCGACAACAATCGATGCCTCGAAGGCGTGATCGATCTCGCCTGCTTTCAACGAAGAAACGCCAGTGCGGCTCGCACCGGCAAATGCCTGATCCTGGATTGGAAAACCGATCGCGTTCCGCCCGACAACACCGAGACCTTGCACGCTCGATATCGTCCGCAGCTCGCCGCGTACTGGAAAGCCGTCAGCGAAATTTCCGAGCTCCAAGTCGAAGCTGCGATTTATTCGACCGCCGCCGGCGCGCTTGTCCGCTACAAAACCGGCGAGCTCGCTCAAGAATGGTCGCGACTGGAAAAACTGCCACTCGACCAGTTCGACACGGAAGTCAGAACATCCCCTGCTACTGCGCCGTCGGCCGCATCCAGTAAGTCAGTGCAATTGGAATTCGCGGAGCTCTAACGAGAATAAGATCAGCGACGGCTACCGGGCGCGAACGTCAATCGAAGTGGAAGTGTTTTGATCATGGGAAAACGTAATCGCGCAGCGGGTAGCCGTTCGCTGCATCGCATGGTTAGGCGCGTTGGTTGAATCCACCAGAGGCGAAAACAATGGAGAAGATAACTAGCATAATGCCGGAAATGAAAGCGAGTAATCGCAGAAACGGTCGAATCTCATTGACGCTTCGGTCTGGCTTAAGGATGAGGCGCTGAACTCGCGGAGACATAAGCGTGCCGATAGAAAACGCAAAAGCTAAAGCTAGAGCGGCCAACGCGGATAATCCGGGCTGCGGAGGCATTCCGCTAGGACGAGAAAAGTCCAGCAAGAACAATGTGTTCCAGACGGCGAAACAGATGATAATAGCTGACCACCGAATGGCGAAACCGCGGGGCTGAATAACTGCGGAACTGGGAGCGCTAGGCACAAAACCAGCGGCGTGGATACCGCGCAAAACCGTATCTGGGCTGCCAAGACACCAGAAAATGAAGCGCTGCGGGTAATCAACTCTGCAATGCCGAATCTGAACGCCCCAGCCTAGGACGGGAATCATGGTATAACGCTCCACTGCTGCTACCTGATCTGGCGCAAAGCTATAAGTGCCGAGTAGAAGAACGGAAATCGTGAGTGCGTCGGGCGTCGCCGAAAGTTGAGCGAGTGGCCATGTTGCGTTCGTCCAGCCAATGCGGGCTCCGCCAGTGGTTGTGAAGGATTGTGGCATCGGCAAAGCGCCTAACGAGAATTAGACGAACAATTGTTCATCTATTTCGGCGGGGGGTTGCATAACCGAGTTTTTGCGGCGTCAGCGGTCGCGCTCGCCGCGGATGAATTGTTCGACGCAGCGGTAAGCTTCGTCGTCAGTCATCTGGACGGGCGGATGCTTGGAGAAATAGGCTGAGGGTGAATTGAGGACG
>DASQPH010000086.1:0-10115 GCA_035644055.1 Chthoniobacterales bacterium | reverse complement strand
GACGGCCCGCCGTTCGCGAACGGCGACGTCCACATGGGCACGGCGCTCAATAAGATCCTCAAGGACCTCGTCGTGAAATCGAAGACGATGGCCGGGTTTCGGGCGCCGTATCTGCCGGGGTGGGACTGCCACGGGTTGCCGATCGAATACAAAGTCGTGAAGGAATCCCGCGGGCTGTCGCCGCTCGAAGTGCGAAAGCGTTCGGAAGCGTTCGCGCGAAAATTCATCGATATCCAGCGCGAGCAATTCAAGCGGCTTGGCGTTTTCGGTGAATGGGAGAATCCGTATCTGACGCTCAATCCCGGCTATGAGGCCGAGATCCTGCGCGCTTTCGCGATCTTCGTGGAGAAACGGCTGGTTTACGAAAGTCTCAAGCCGGTGTTCTGGAGCAGCGGCGCGCAGACGGCGCTCGCCGAAGCCGAAGTGGAATATCAAGACCGCGAGGACACCGCGGTCTATGTAAAGTTCCCGATCATTTCCGGCGAGTTTGCTGGCAAAGCGAGCATCGCGATCTGGACAACAACGCCGTGGACGTTGCCCGCCAACCTCGCCATCGCGGTGCATCCGAAGGAGCTTTACGTGACGCGTGAGTTCCGGAAGGAAGGCGCTTCCGAGATGCTCGTCCTGGCCGCGTCGCTCGTGGAAGGATTTTGTGCCGCGACCGGATTTGAGCCGACCGGTGAACCGATTAGTTCGTTTCCCGGCAGCCAGCTCGATGGTGTCACCGCGCAGCATCCGTTCCTGTCGCGAACGTCGAGCGTGGTCGCGGCGGATTTCGTGACGATGGATTCCGGCACGGGAGCCGTGCACATCGCGCCCGGTCACGGCGAAGAAGACTACTCGTTAGGCCGCGCCAAGGGTTTGCAGATTCTTTCTCCGGTCGACGATCACGGCAAATTCACCGAGGAAGCGGGCCTGCCGCATCTGACCGGCAAATATGTTTTCGATGCGAATCCGGACATCGTCGCGCTGCTCCGGGAAAAAGGAATGCTGCTGGCGGCGCAGGTTTATCAGCACTCCTATCCTTATTGCTGGCGCTCGAAGACGCCGATCATTTTCCGCGCCGTCGAACAATTCTTCATCCGGATCGACGACCTGCGGGCCAATGCTCTCGCGGCAATTAAAGGCGTGGATTGGATTCCGGCGTGGGGCGAGAACCGGATTTCGGGCACAGTCGAATCGCGGCCCGACTGGGTGATCTCGCGCCAGCGCAGTTGGGGCGTGCCGCTGCCCGTTTTTTATTCCGCGGAAGGCGAAACGATCCTTGATCCTAAGATTATCCGGAAGCTGGCGGACGTGGTCGAGAAACGCGGTTCAAACGTTTGGTTCGAATTGGACGACGCCGAGCTCGCAAGCGAACTCGGGTTGCCCGAAGGCACGCGTCATCGCACCGACACGATCGACGTCTGGATTGATTCCGGCGTTTCCCATTACGCGGTGTTGCGTCCGAATCCGGAGCTGTGCGATCCGGCCGACATGTATCTGGAAGCGACCGATCAACATCGCGGCTGGTTCCAGTCGTCGCTCATGACGAGCATAGCGCTCCACAATCGTTCGCCCTACAAGAGTTGCGTTACGCACGGATTCGTTGTCGACGTTGACGGCAAAAAAATCTCGAAGTCGAGCAGCTACTCGAAGCCAATGGACGCCGGCCATTTCGTGGCCAAGCACGGCGCGGATATTTTGCGCCTTTGGGTGAGCAGCATCAACTACACGGACGACGTGCCGTTCTCGGAAGAAATGTTTACGCGGCTGGGAGATACCTATCGGCGGATCAGGAACACGTTGCGGATCCTGCTGGGCAATCTTTCCGGACAAGGAGGGGCGCTTTCCAAACCGTCCCAGTTTAGCGCGACCACAGACGGCGGTTTGGAAAGCGCCGCTCCTTGGAGCTTCACGCTTATTGATCGCTGGATTCTTGATCGTTTGGAGAACGTGATCGCGGAATGCCGCGCGGCGTACGCGGCCTACGAATTCCACAAGGTTTATCACACGCTGAATCAATTCTGCGCCGTCGACTTGAGCAGTCTCTACGTCGACATCACCAAAGACCGGATGTATTGCGACGCTCCGGATTCGCCCCGGCGGCGCGCGACGCAAATGGCGATGCATCGCATTTTCGATGCGCTTTGCCGGTTGCTCGCGCCGATTCTCGTCTTCACCGCCGAAGAAGCCTGGGCGTATCTGCGCCCCGAGCAGTCCGTCCACCTGGAAGTGTTTCCAGATTGTAGGGCAGGCGCTCCGCCTGCCGCGGCAACCGACGCGGTTGCCCTACAAGTAGATCACCTGCTCAAGCTTCGCGGCGTGATCGGCCAGGCGATCGAACGCGCGCGCCAGGAGAAGCTGATTGGGAACGCACTCGAAGCCGCCGTCACGCTGACCTGCGATCAAGCGATAATCGAGGGTATTCCGAAAGAAGAGCTCGAAGAGTTTTTTATCCTGAGCGACCTGACCATTCAGTCCGGCAAAGAACCAGCTGCTGCCATTTCAAAAACGCCGCATCAAAAATGCGCGCGTTGCTGGCGCCATAGACCAAGCGTAGGAAAGAGCGCGGCGCATCCGGATCTGTGCGATCGCTGCGAGAACGTTGTCCTCTCAACTTCTCAACCTCTCAACCCCTCAACCGAATGAAATACATTCTGTTACTCACGCTGCCGCTCTATCTCCTAGATCAGCTCACCAAGGGGCTCGTGGTCCGTAACATCCATCCGGACGATCAGGCGCGGTGGATCGTCCCAGATTTTTTCGCGCTGGTGAACGTGACCAACGACGGCGCGGCCTTTGGATCGTTCAAGAACAACAACGCGTTTTTCATCGTGCTGTCGTGCGTCGCCTTCGTTTTTGTTTTTGCGTTGCTCTTGCGCCGGACGCGCGCTCGCGATCCGCTGCGCGATGTTTCGCTGGCCCTGTTGCTTGCCGGAATCATGGGCAACCTGACCGATCGCCTCCTGCACGGTCACGTGATCGATTTCGCGTTGTTCGATCTCCACGTGCCGTTCGCGCATCCGTGGCCCGCTTTCAACGTCGCGGACTCATGCATCTGCATTGCGGTGATCTGCTTCATCATTCATTCCTTGCGGAAACGAAAACAAGAGACCGTCTAGCGGCGGGTGTCTCGCCCGCAGAAATCGCAAACGAGGAGCGCTACCGACAGCAAAATGCAGCCGAGCAGGGCTGGCGTCGCGTATTAAAATCGGAGGTGATTGATTGATGCGGACGTTGATTCTTGTCCTTCTGGTTTTGCTGCTCATTGGCGCGTTGCCTACGTGGCCATATAGCGCGCAATGGGGGTACTATCCCAGCGGCGGCCTTGGCACCGTTCTGGTGATTGTCCTGATTCTCTGGCTATTGGGCGTCGTCTGATTCGGCTCCGACGCCGTAGACCTTTACGTTCATCGGATCAGGCACCGCGCCGGGCCTTATGGTGGTCCTGCGGAAATCCGGCGAAAAGTGACACGAATTCCGGGGTCGTGAATCGTGGCGGTGAGGCCGTGCGCTCTGGCGAAGGCTTCGATGGCGGCGGCGCGTTTCGCTCGTTCCCTTTTTTCGGTCGGCCAGACGCGTTGCAATTCGTTCTCGAAAACGACGCAGGATTTTCGAGTGCGCAGTCGCTCGTCAATGTGCTGATAGAGTGCGTCCATCGCGGGAGAGTCAGGTTTCACAGAGCGAAGAGCAATCTAATTGCCCGGCACAGATCAGCGGGCGTCGCCGCGCATCCCACCGAAGCGTCGCGCGGCCCGCGTGGTCTCCGACTTTTTTGCACCACTTTGGACGCCGACCTTGTTCCCGCCGCTCTGAATATTTTCGCCTGGACGCGAGGGGACCGATTGGGGGCGCGGTTTCCGCTGCGGATGCATTGTTTTTCGTCCTGCCATACTGAGGAATCGTGGCCGGATGGTTCCGAGCGCGCACGAAATTTCCCGCAGGAGCGGACAAGAACCTTCGGCATGCGCACGGCGGGTGGGCTGCCGGGATGCAGTTCGTGATAGAAGCGAAAGGAAGTGGTGGTCGAATAACGCTGAACTACCGCGGGAACTCTGAGCCGACGTGCGGCTCGGGAAGGTAGAAGAACAAGATCGCAAGGATCACGTAGACCGAGAGCAACTGCACGCCCTCGATCCAATTCGTTTCGCCGTCGCCGCTGATCTGGAAGATGATGTAGACCGACGCGACGACAGCGAAAACTTCCGGGAGCGAAAACTCGAAGTCCATCGGGCGGCCAAACAGGTAGGAAAGAAAAACCAGGAGCGGCGCGACAAAGAGCGCGACCTGAAGACTGGAGCCGATCGCGATCCCGACGCTGAGATCCATTTTGTTTTTCAGCGCCATGACGACAGCGGTCGAATGCTCGGCGGCGTTGCCAATGATCGCGACCACAATCACGCCGACGAAAGCTTCGGTGAGGCCGAGAGTAGTGCGGACGGCTTCGATTGTTCCCACCAGAAATTCCGAAAGCAACGCGACCACGGCCGTGGCTGCGATCAGAACCACCACCGATTTCCAGCGCGGCCAGTGTTCCACTTCCTCGTCCAGCTCGCCTTCGCACCCAATGAAAAAATGCTTGTGTGTGCCCAGGGTAAAAACGAGGACGCAGATATAGGTCACAAACAGCACGAGGGCCATGCCTAACGAGAGCTTGTGCTCAACCGGCGGGCTCCATCCGCCCGGGCTCGCGGCCGCAGTCATGTGAAACACCGTTGGAATAATGAGAGCGATCGCGGCGAGCGAGAGCGAGATCACGGAAGTGCGCGCGCCGGTCGGATTAAAGACCTGCTCCTTATGTTTGATCCCGCCTAACAGCGCCGAGAGCCCAAGGACGAGAAGAATGTTGCCGATGATCGAACCGGTGATTGAGGCTTTGACGACGCCAGTCAGGCCTTTCGATAACGCGATGCCGGCGATGATGAGCTCGGCGGCGTTGCCGAAAGTAGCGTTCAACAAACCGCCGAGCGCTTCGCCGACGCGCGCGGCCAATTCTTCCGTGGCGCGGCCGATCCACGCAGCCACCGGCACAATCGCGATCGCCGAACAAATGAAGAGCGCGGTCGGATTCGAGATCGCGGGCCAATAACGCAACGCGATTGCGATCGGAACCAAAGGCAGCAACCAGTTAAGCGTCGGTTTCAGGCTCACGGCATCACCCCATTCGATTTGAAGCGTCTCACGTGCTTGGGCGAGAAAGCAAGAGCGCGCCGGGCGATTAGGCGGATAAAAAAGCGCCCGGCCGCAATTATGGCGGCGCAACACCGGCGAAAATAAATCCAAATTATGGAGGTGACGCGTGCGCGACGTCTCCGATAAGGTCGCGCCACGCCAGCGGTTTTCTTACCCGCCCCAAGTAATTCTTATGATAAAGAAATCTCCACGCTCATCGGCCTTCTTCGATCCGCGCGTCTTTGTCAGTTTTCTCCTTTTATTTGGAGCAACTGTCCTGGCCATTAGCGGCTTCGGCGTTCCGGCTAATGGTCAAGGGTCAAAGGAGCAACCGGCGAGCACGACAGGCGCACCAGCGGGCGGAATGCCGGACGTGATTCAGATGGTGGGTCCGTACTCGGAGGACCGGGATTTACGCTCGCTCCCGTACATCCCGCCAAACATGGAGGAAGAGGATGTACGTCTGATGCGTCATCCGCTGCCAATGGTTCCTTCGAAGGAACCTTCCGATCCTTTTCAGGCTGTGCGGGAGTATGTCGCGCAAGTCGCGGCAATGCCGACTCCGATTGCAACCTTCGGCGGCATGACCCAGGCGACGGCCTGCGGGAACTGCCTGCCACCGGACACCCATGGCGACGTCGGCCCGAATCATTACATCCAGTCGGTCAATTCATCTATTCAGATATTCAATAAGGCCGGCGCCTCTCTTTCTGGCCCAACCACCTATAATTCATTCTTTTCCGGACTGGTGACCAGCGGAACACCTTGCGGCCTGAACCAGAACGACGGTGACGGCATCGTCTTTTACGATCATCTCGCCGATCGCTGGGTCGTAAGCGATTTTGCGTTCCCGTCATTCCCCGGCGTTTCCTTTTATCAATGCATCGGTGTCTCCAAGACGAGTGATCCCGTGGCGGGCGGCTGGTGGTTGTATGCGATCCAGGTAGATCCAGCGAATCCCACTTACCTGGGCGATTACCCGAAGTTCGGTCTGTGGCCGGATGCCTACTACTTAACGGTCAACACGTTTTCCAATCCCACCACCTTCAACGGCGTGCGCGTTTTCGCGCTGGACCGTGCCTCGATGATCAATGGGACGGGCGCTCCCAACCCTACGGCGGTCGCGTTTAGCATTACCCCGGCAAATCTGGGTGACGCCTACAGTCTGGTTCCGGCGACCTTCCGTGTCGGGCTGGCTCCGACGGCTGGAACGCCGGAATACCTCCTCGCCATCGATAGTCCCGCCACCGGCGGCGTCACTCTGACGGCCGTCCACGTCTGGCGCTTCCATGTGGATTTTGGCACTCCAGCTAACTCCACGTTAGGCCTTGGCGCCGGCCATACCAAGAACGCCGATATTACCGTCAATGGCTTCACGGATGCATTCACGACCACGACGCAGCTTGTCCCGCAACCCGTAACGACTTCCATGCTCGATACTCTCGGTGACAAGATCATGACGCCGGTGGTTTATCATAACCTCGCCGGGGTAGAATCATTGTGGGCGGCTCATACCGTCAATAACAACGCGGGCGGGACCGGCCCTATGGCCATCCGCTGGTACCAATTCACCGTCACGGGCAGCACTATTCCGGCAACGGCAACACAACAGCAGACTTTCAATAACGCGGCTGACGGTCTCTTCCGCTGGATGCCAAGCATCGGAGTAGACGCATTTGGCAACATGGCGATCGGCTATTCTGTATCCAGCACCACCACCGAACCCTCCATCAGGTGGGCAGGACGCCTGACTACCGACTCGGTTAACACGCTCGGCCAGGGCGAAGCGACTATGATCGCTGGTGCCGGCCATCAAACCAGTAGCAGCGGGCGCTGGGGAGATTACACCGGGATGGGTATCGATCCGTCGGACAACGTCACTTTCTGGCACACGAACGAATATTTCACCGCCACCAGCGGCTCCGGTTGGAACACGCGCATCGGCAACTTTAAATATCCGGGCGCAGCGCCGACTCCGACTGCAACGTCGACCCCAACGGCGACTGCCACCGCTTCACCCACCGCAACTGCAACCTCAACGCCGACCGCAACAGCTACTGCCACCGCCACCGCCACCGCCACGGCTACACCGACTGCCACCGCAACGTCAACGCCGACTGCGACTGCGACTGCGACGGCGACGGCGACGGTAACACCTACGGCGACGGCAACCGCGACATCGACTGCGACGGCAACCTCAACGCCAACCGCCACAGCTACGGCCACACCGACTGCGACAGCCACCGCCACGCCAACAGCGACAGCCACGGCCACACCCACGGCATCTCCGGCCCGGGCGGTGAATTTGTCCACCCGCGTCCAGGTTCAAACCGGCGACAACTTGATGATTGGCGGCTTCATCATCACGGGTAATGCTCCGAAAAAGGTCGTCGTGCGCGGACTCGGGCCATCACTGGCCACCTTCGGCATAAGTAATTTCCTCGCTGATCCGTACCTCGAGCTGCGCGGCTCGAGTGGCGCGTTGATTCGCAAGAACGATAACTGGAAGGATGATCAGCGTAGCGAGATCGAAGGCACAACCTACCAGCCGGCGAACGATTTCGAGTCAGTGATAGTAGCTACCCTTACCCCCGGCGCATATACGGCGTTGCTGACTGGAAACGGAGGAACCACCGGCGTCGGCACGGTCGAAGTTTACGACGCGAATTTCGCCGCCGATTCAGAGCTAGCCAACATCAGTACCCGCGGTTTTGTTCGGACCGGGAATGAGGTTATGATCGCCGGATTCATTTTGGGTGCGAACAGCAGTCCTACAGATATAGCGGTGCGCGGGCTTGGGCCATCGCTGAGCAATTCGGGCCTGAGTAATGTCCTGGCGGACCCAACCCTTGAACTCCACAACGCCAACGGCACCATCATGGTGTCGAACGACGACTGGCTGGATGATCCTCTGTCGGCGGCGAAGCTCACCGCCCACGGCCTGGCCCTGCCGAATACCAAGGAATCGGGCATCTTTACTTCGTTAGCGCCGCCCGGACAATTCACGGCTGTCCTGGCCGGCAGGAATGGTGGAGTCGGAATCGGGCTCGTCGAGATTTATAACGTGAAGTAACAATGCCTCGGGGGCGTGCTTCCGCACGTCCCTGACTCGTCTTTCCGGTGGCGGATGCTTCCGGCTTGCATTCTGTTTTGGTTCGTCCGGCAATGAGGGACGCCAGCATGAAAACAGAAACGCTCATGGAATCGACCGCGCGAGAGATCGCGCGGCGACTGCGAAGTGCAGGTCACGTTGCCTACTTCGCGGGCGGTTGCGTGCGCGATTTGCTGAGCGGAAAGCCGCCGAAGGATGTGGACATCGCGACGGATGCGCGGCCGGAAGTCGTGCAGAAACTTTTCCCGCGGACGTATGCGGTCGGCGCGCACTTTGGTGTGATCGTTGTGCTGGAAAACGGATTCCAATTCGAGGTGGCGACGTTTCGTTCGGATGGTGCGTATCTCGACGGCCGCCATCCGGTGGAAGTGCATTTCGCGACCGCGGGAGAAGACGCGGCCCGGCGCGACTTCACGATCAACGGGATGTTCTTCGATCCGGAAAAGGAAGAGGTCATCGACTCTGTCGGCGGGCGGCAGGACCTCGAACGAAAACTAATCCGCGCGATTGGCGATCCAGGGCAGCGTTTCGCCGAGGATCGGCTGCGAATGCTGCGCGCGGTGCGGTTCGCGACCGTTCTTGGATTCGAAATCGATTCACCGACGTGGGAGGCGATCGTCGCAAGCGCGGCATCGATCACCCTGATCAGTGCCGAGCGGATTCGCGAAGAGCTCGTGAAAACTTTCCTCTCGCCAAACCGCGCCCGCGGCTGGGACCTGCTCGATGCGAGTGGATTAATGAGAAATATCCTGCCGGAGCTGGAAGCGATGAAAGGCTGCGAGCAACCGCCGCAGTTCCATCCGGAAGGTGACGTCTTCAAACACACGCGGATCATGTTGGAGATGTTGCCGCCAGAATCATCATTACCGCTCGTCTTCAGCGTTCTGTTTCACGATGTAGCCAAGCCGGCGACGGCGGTGGTCGATGAAGAAGGCCGGATTCGGTTTAACGGTCACGACCGCATCGGCGCCGAGATGACGGAAGCGATTATGGAACGGCTCCGCTTTTCCCGGGCGGAGATCGACGCAACGGTCGAAGCGGTCCGGCAACACATGGTCTTTAAGGACGTGCCGAACATGCGGGTAGCGAAACTTAAACGCTTCATGGCGCGGCCGACGTTTGAAGACGAGCTGGAGCTGCACCGGGTGGATTGCGCGAGCAGCCACGCGATGCTGGATAACTACGAATTTCTCCTGAAGAAAAAGGAGGAGTTCGCGAACGAGCCGATCATTCCGCCGCCGTTGGTGCGCGGCGACGATTTAATCGCAATGGGAATGAAGCCAGGGCCGAAGTTTGGCGAGATCCTGGAGGCGGTGGAGACGCGGCAATTGGAAGGCGCGCTGAGAGATCGCGAGGAGGCGATCGAGTGGGTAAAGGCGGAATTTTTGCCCGCGAATGACGCGAATTGACGCGAATTAATGGTAGGGACGGCGCGCTGCGCCGTCCGCAACTTTGTTCGACACGATTTAGAATTGCGCGCCGGTCGCCGCAGGGCGGCGACCCTGCCATTCTGCAATCGACGCTTCCTCTTCATTCGCGTGCATTCGCGTGCATTCGCGGGTAAGAATTCCGCGTGCGTATTTTGATGATCAGCGCGGAAGGACCGCCGTTGGCGCGCGCCACCGCGCTCGTGGACGTGCTCGAAGCCTTGCCGCGCGAACTGCGCGCGCGCAAACACGAGGTCGGCATCGCGATGCCGTACTATCGCGAGATCAGCGAGAACATGACGCTTGATCTGCGCGATACCGGGATCACGGTGGACGTCCCCGTCGGCGAGAAAACTTATGTCGCCGAATTCATCGAAGGCCGGACGGCGGGCGGCGTGCAGACCTTTTTCATTCGATGCGAT
>DASQPH010000085.1:0-15482 GCA_035644055.1 Chthoniobacterales bacterium | reverse complement strand
GCGGCCCGGGTGCCTAACGAGTAGTTCGAGGAGCTTGAACTCCTGCGCCGTCAGAATGATCTCGCGGTTGCCGGAGCGCACCCGGAACTTTTCCGAGTCGATCGCGATCGGTCCGTAGCGCAGCTCGGTGTCGGCTGGAATTTCAGCTGGGGCAGCCGCAGTTCGATCGTGCCGGCGGCGGATCGCCTTGATTCGGGCCAGCAGTTCGCGCGGGCTGAACGGCTTTACCACATAATCGTCGCCGCCAATCTCGAGGCCGACCACTCGATCGATTTCATCGCTGCGCGACGTCAGAAAAATCACGGGCACATCCGAAAACTTCCGGACGCTGCGGCAAACCTCGAACCCATCAATATCCGGCAGGCCGACGTCGAGAACGATAAGCGCGGGAGCAGAACGCTGCGCCATTTCGATGGCTTCACGTCCTCGCTGCGTTTTTTGGACGTAGTGCCCTTCCGCCTTCAGCGCGTACTCGAGCACTTCGGAAATCCGCGGGTCATCTTCGACGACGAGAACTTTCATGGTCCGTAATCCGTGATAATGCGGGTTTCGTCGTCAGGCATCAAGGAGGGGCGCTTTCCAAACCGCCCTCTTAAGTGTGACGGCTTCGCCGGCCGGTTAGGTCGGCGGCTTAGAAGGCGCCGTTCCTTAGTCCTGCTATCGCCGCCTTGGACCGGCACCAGCGGCGTAACCGCTCATCTTCTGGGCAACGTATCGAGTGATTGTGGGCTTCAGCATCGTCGCGACCAGCTTCAACGCGCCGAGAGCGAGTCCGGCTCCGAGAATGCCTTCCTTTTGCTGTTCGCCCCGGCTCTTCGCGCTCTTCGCCTTGATCCGCACTTTTTTCGTTCGCGCCGGCATCATTGCGAAAACAACGCCGACCACGATGGCCGCACCGATCCAGAGCACAGTCTGTCGTTGAAATGATTTCCGAAACTTGAGCGGAAAATCCAGCTCGTAACGCAGCCCGCTCAGATCGCGACCCAAACGATCGCGCGAGTGCGCCGCTTCCTGCCTTAGTTCGTGGAGCGATTTTCCTTGTTCAGGTTTTTGAGCCATTCGCGATCCTTCTTCAATTCCGTGCCCGTCATTTCGAACATCGATTTGTGCATCCGGCTGCGGGCGATCATGACACAGATAAAGGCGAGCACGAAATGCAACCCCGCCGTTCCCAGCGTGATCTTGATCCACGACACCTGAAACGCGTGCGCTAATCCCGCGATCGCGCTTGCCACCAGAAACAGATAGCCGAACAGGCCGAGAAACGACGCCGCCGCGAGACACGCCACCAGCACCAGCACATGGACCAGTGCGGTCTTCGATTCAGCGGCAACGAGCGCGAGCCGGCTCTCCAGGAATCCCGCCAGGCTGTTGAGCAGCGAGACGAGATTATGGAGTAAGCCGGCGTGTCCCGCGGGGTTGCGGAACCGCATCGTTTCGCCAGCCATGCGGGCCGGCCCTTAGCGGCGGAAAATTAATCCGAGAACGAACCCGATCCCGAGCGCGGTGAAGACCGCCTTGGTGGGATTCTCGCGGATGTACTGCTCGCCATCGTCCTGCAAAGTGCGGACGCGCTCCCGCGCATCGTCCCAGGCCTGCTCGGCCTTGCCGCGATATTCCTCGGCCATCGCACCCGCGGCCGATTTCAAATCATCCGCCATCACGCCGGCTGCGGAACGGAGATCCTCCGCGGCTTTGCGCACATGGGTTTTGCTGCTCTCGAATTTGTTCTGGGCCGCTGGCGGGATAAACCCGCTGTCGCCCTGCGTCGTAGTTTTGTTTTCTTCTGCCATGATATTATCCTGATTCTTTTTCGGTCTTTTCGTTCGCTGCGTCTTTTTCACCTCACGCATGCGCTAATGATAAGTCTTCTTTAACTGAAACGAAACTCGCGTTTTCATTGCGCTTGGCAAATGCGGTTTCATTTCTCGCGAAAAATGATCCGCGCTTTGGTTAGGTCGTAGGGCGACAATTCCACTTCCACTTTGTCGCCCGGCACGATGCGGATGAAATGCTTGCGCATCTTGCCGGAAATATGAGCCAGGACGTTGCGATTCCCCGGCAGATCGACGCGGAACATCGTCCCGGGCAACACCTGCGTTACCGTTCCTTCCGTCACGATCTGTTCTTCCTTCGGCACGAAAGCCACGATAGGCAAAGAATGGCCCGTTCTCAACCCGGTGGCTGTTCTTCTGTAGCCGTCGCCCTATGGGCGACGCGAGGAATCTGTCATCCTGAGCGCAGCGAAGGATCTCTGAACATTTCCGGTCTCCCAGCGCGCCGAAATGGTCAGAGATGTTTCGCTGTGCTCAACATGACAGGACGGGCGCTTCGCACAGCGACGCGGCTACAGAAGAACCATCAGGGCCGAACGGTCACCGCCGTGCCAATCTTCGCCGCGTCGTAGAACTGCCGCGCTTTCCAGTACGGCATCCGGATGCAGCCATGCGACGCGGGCACACCGGGGAGATAACCCTGGTGTAGTCCGTAACCAGGCGAGAATTCGACAAAGAAGGGCATAGGCGCGCCGACGAAATGCGAATGTGCCGGTTTGCTGTCCTTCCGAACATCGACGTTTCCTTTTACGATCCGGCCGGAATCGCCAACGTAACTGCCGTGCAAGCTCGACCGGTGATCGATGTCTTTTCTGATCACGGTGAAACGTCCGATCGGCGTGCGATGGCCTTCGCGGCCACTGGAAATGCGAGAAGCGGCAGTCTGATGTTTTCCCCGATAAAGATAAGCCTGTTGTTCGCCGAGATCGACCACGATGGAGGCGCGGCCGGTGTGGCGTTCCGGAACATGCGACGTGACCAGATCGCTCACGGTATTGTACGTGCCGCAACTGCTGAGGGCCAATCCAAGGAGCGCCAGCGCTCCGCCGGGGCGGAGCCGATTTGCGATTGTTCCAAGCTTCGGGAAACTGTTCATCGATGGCGCGTCTGGTTTTGCTACTCATCGTGATAGCTCTCGTAAGCGGTTGTGCGGAGGAAACAGTTTTTCGCCACAATGACCACGATCCTGTCCCGGGCGAAGCCACCCCGGCGCCGCAATCGGGGCCGCGCGGCGGCTGGGCCTGGTAGCTTACCGGCGCTGAAAATTTTCCAGAGAAACGGGCGGCAGATATTCGCCGCGTTCGTCGCGTTTCCACCAGGCGCCGGTCGCGCGGTGTTCCTCCGCCGATGCAAAATGGTACTCGAACAATTTCGCGCGAACGTATTGAGGTGGAGTGTCGGGAAACGGATTGTGCGCCAGCAGTGGCGTCACGTCGGGGGCGTTGCGGAGCAGACGCTCGAGCAAGCTGACGAACCATGGATTGTGCCGGTAAGTCCCAAGCGCGGCGAACCACATCTGCCAGTCCAGCCGCGGCTGGTGCGGCGCCGCCCATGGCGGCGCGCGATTCAGATCGCCCGGCTTCCAGCGAAATTCGTAGGGCAGCCATTCATTTCCGTCCGCGCTTCCTTCGATGATGATTTCCGGGCGCGTCTTCGTCATGACGCGGAACAGCCCGTAGCCGTTGACGACGTGAAATGATTCGAGGCAACCGGCAACCGTCGCGATCGGCCGCGGCCATTGGGCATTTGGCTTGAAAGCGGAAAAAATCAGCATCGCGTTAATCGGTAGCGTGATGACGAGGACGATGGCAGTTGGCAGCCCTCGCGGATGCAGCGGATCGCGGTTCCCGTCCTCGCGCGACGCCGTCCGCCGCAAGATCGTATCGTCGAAGAGCAACAAACAGAGCGCGATCGTCAGCAGATTGAAGAAGCAATAGTTGCCGGTCGCTGCGATCGCGAGCTGGATAAAGATCAGAAGTCCAGCTGCGATATGACGCAATCTCCGCGGCGCCCAGATAAAAAACGGCACGACAATTTCGACGACGATGCAGAACGCGACCGAAAATTTCTTGAACCACTCCGCGTGCTGATCAGCCCACCAGCCTATCACGGTCGGCAGCGGTTGGGTCCAGTAATGGTAATCGAGCGCGGTCAGGTTCCACCACGAATCGTCGCCGCTGGTGAGCTTCACTACCCCGGACATCAGCATTAATTTAAAGAGAAGCAGCTTCAGGAGGAAAAAGCCGACGCGTGAAAACCGCGCGGCGCTGCTTATTTTCATTCGCCATTGCCAGGGCGCGAAGACGAGCGCGAGAAATCCGGTTTCGAGCAGAAGGATGTCCCATTGAAAACTGAGGAACGTCTGGCCGGCGATGGTGAGCGACAGATAAAGAACGAAAAGAAACGCGAGGGAGAGGACTGGAGCGAGCCCGGTCATCAGCAAAATGGAAAGCACCGCTCCGGCGCCGCAGAGAAAATGGAGGAACGTGTTGTTCGAACCGAACCAGCAAAGCGTTGGCAAAAGAAAGAATGCATCTGACCCGAGCTGTTCGCGGGCGAGCTGGAGATGCTGGCCGACCGGAAGAATCCCTTGCTCACCGACCAAGCCATCGATCTGCATCCAGAGGGAAACGAAAGCGATAAGGTAGATAGCGCCAAGCGAGCGAAGAAACAGATCGCGCGCCGTGAAGTAGGTCGGTCGCCGAACGTCGTTGCCCCAGAACAGCCGGGTGAAAAAGGAGGCGAATCGGCGGCCACGCGCGACGAACCCGTACGCCGTTTCCGCAATTGGCGCGAATCCCGGAACATGTTCGTAGCACCACAACCAACTGCGCGCGCGGCGGCCTAACGAACGGAAGGTAGCTTCGGCGCCGCGATAGATGGAGCCATCCGCATCAATGAAATGCATCGCTTGCTCGAAGTTTTTCTCGGGAATTTCCGGAAACCGCTCAGCCGCTTCCTGGAACGGCGCGTACTCGATCGCTCCGCCGGTAAGCTCGCGCCACCGCTCGATCCAACGCCGGCAAAAATGGCAATCGCCATCGAAAATCAGCAGCGGTTTCTTAGGCGGATTAGAAACCGATGAGCGCGACATAGCCCCAACGTTCGGTCTTCCCCGTCGCACGTCCACTCCGCTTCAAGGAGCGGCGGTTTATCCCGCGACTGCGGGACCGAACGAATTCAAGAGGGCGGTTTGGAAAGCGCCCCTCCTTGTTTACAGTTCAAACTCCGCCCAGATCGGGGCGTGATCTGATGGTTCTTTTCCCTTCCGCATCTCGCGATCAATTCCGCTCGCGGTGCATTTCGCCACCAGCGGTTTACTTGCCAGAACGGCGTCGATCCGGAGGCCGCGATTCTTTGGAAACGAGAGCATGCGATAATCCCACCAACTGAAAAATCCCGTCTCCGGATGATGCAATCGCAGCGTATCGACCAATCCGATTGCGCACAGTTCTTCGAAGGCCTTGCGTTCGCCATCCGAACACATGATCGCGCCGCGCCAAAGATCGGGATCATAAACATCGACATCTTTCGGCGCGACATTGAAGTCGCCGCAAACTACGAGCGCCTGTTCGCGCTGCTCACGTTCGAGACACGCGCGGAACCGCCCATACCACTTCATCTTGTAATCGTAGGCTGGCGAACCGACCGCCTGGCCGTTCGGCGCGTAGATCGAATAGACGCGAACCGGTCCGATCGTCGCCGCGATCACGCGCGCCTGCAGATCTTCCTCTTCATCACACATCGATGCCTGGATTTCTGTTGCCTCGATCTTCGAAACAATCGCGACACCGTTGTACGATTTCTGTCCGTGAAACGCTGAGTGATATCCCGCCGCTTTCAGATCGAGCACCGGAAACTGATCGTCGGTGCATTTCGTTTCCTGCAGGCAAACTACGTCCGGTTTTGTCGCGTCCAGCCAGGCCAGAAAACGCTCCTGTCGTCTGCGAAGCGAATTGATGTTCCAGGAGACAATTCTCACAACTCCAGTTCCACACCCGGCGTCGGCACGATCACTTCGCTGTCGGGCAACGCCGTGGCCAACTGCGCCCGCGTCCATTCCACCGCGGGAACGTCGCCATGCACGAGCACGATTTTTTTTGGCGCGAGCTTTCTTGCGTAAGCCACGATCGACTCACGCGAAGCATGGGCGCTGAACTGAAACTGCTCGATGTGACAGGCGACATGCTGCGGCGCTTCCTCAGGATCGAGCGTGACGAGGTCGCCCGGCTTCGCGGCGCGGAGCAGACCTGCCGGCGACTCCGGATCGGCGTAACCGACGAAGAAAATATAATGCTTCGGGTTCTCGACGATCCGGCGCGCGAAAATATTCGAGAGCGTTTTCGGGGTCATCATTCCGCTCGAGAGCGCATAGATCCGCCCCGGCCGCGCGGGAGAATCGTGAATGCTCTGGCCGTTCAGGACGAACGGCGCCACTTCCTCGAGTAATTGCAGCCGCGGTAGTAAACGGCGCGTCGCGAACGCGCGCCGATCATAGATCTCCGAGATCTTTACGCTCAGTCCACCGATGTAGACCGGAAATTCGCCGAGCAATTTTTCGCGGCGAAACTTATAGATCAGGCCGAGCGCTTCCTGGGTTTTACCAAGGGCAAAAACAGGCATGAGAACGCAGCCGCCAGCGCGAAACGCGCGATCGATGGCGTCGGCCAGCCGGCGTTCTTCAGCGGCACGAGTGAATCCTTCGGGCATCGGGCTATCGCCACGCGTCGTCTCGATGATGAGCACATCGACACCCGATTCCGGAAAAACCGCGGCGGCTGTCACGGTCTGGTCTTCGAAATTGACGTCGCCGGTGTAGAAAACCGTCCGGCCTTCGGCGCGGAGAATAACGCCGGCCGCGCCCAGAACATGGCCGGCATCGACGAATTCAACGGTGAGTCCTTCTTCGCCTTCGCGGCGGGCCCGCTCGCCGCCGAGCGTGAACGGCTGACGCAACGGACAGGAGCGCCATTGGTCGGTCGCGCGATCGGTCTGGCGATGAGTGAAGAGCGGATACGTCACGAGCCCGAGTTCTTCGCGTTGCCGCGTCATGACGTTGACGGAATTGTGGAGAAGCGTGCTCGCGATTTCCGCCGTTGCTTCAGTCATGAAAATTCGCGCGCTCGGCTGCCGCTGCATGAGGAGCGGCAACGTGCCGCTGTGATCGAGATGGGCGTGGGAGAGAACGATCGCGTCGAGTTGCCGGTCGCCCAGCGCACGGAAGTTCGGCAACGCTTCGTCGCCTTCCAGCTTCGGATGCATTCCGCTATCGAGCACGAGCCGCTGCCCGGCGGCTTCGAGATAATAACTGTTCGCGCCGATCTCAGTCCGGCGGGTGAGATTGATGAACTTCATGAAAATGACGAATTTCCGAATGACGAAGGACGAAGGAATTCCGAATGACCGAATGACGAAAAAGCCATCGGCATGTCTTTTCGAACTTTGGGCTTCGTCATTCCTTCGTCATTCGTCATTCGTGCTTCGTCATTCTTCGAGCCACGCTTCGAATATCCGCATCCAATTTCGGAACAGGATGCGTTCGATCTCTTCGTCGCTAAAGCCGCGCTCGATCAATCGCCGCGTCAGATTGCGGCTGTGGGAATGCTTCTGCAGGTCCGGAACGAAATGGGCGTGCGTGAATTTATTCTGAAACGCGATCTGCTCCGCTTCCGACCATTGCCGGTAAATGAACTCGAAAAAATCGAAGCCAATCGCGACTCCATCGGTTCCGATCAAATCACGGACGTGCGAGATGTGGTCGATGTAACGCTCGATGGTGGCTTCTTCCTTGTGCGGACTGACGAGCACGGCATTGATCCCGACCACTCCACCGCGCGCGCCGACCGCCTTGATCTGCTCGTCGGTCACATTGCGTTCGATGTCGTAATATTTGCGTGCGTTTGTGTGCGAAATGATGACCGGCTTCGTCGTCATCTCGATAATGTGGTCGAACCCGGCCGGGCTGATGTGAGCGAGATCGATGATAATGCCGATGCGCTCGCATTCCCGGATCACATCGCGGCCGAACGGCGTGAGCCCGTCGCGCGGCGAACCGCTGGCGGCGAAGAGCCCGCCGTCACCCGCGGCGTTACGCCGAACGTGCGTGAGACAAAGGGAGCGAAGACCGAGCTCGTAAAAAACGCGCAGCAGATCGAGATCGCTCCCGAGAGGTTCGACGCCTTCCATCGTGAGCAGCAACGCGATTTTGTTCTGTTCGCGCGCCTGCAAGATCTCGCGATAGCTTCGACAAATGGCGAACCGGTCCGATTCGCCGACTTCGATGTAGAGCCTCGCGATCTGATCCAGCGCGACGCGCAATCCCATCTCGGGCAAATATTGATCCGCGATGTAGAGCGCGACCGTGGCCACCCCGATGTCGCCGGCGGTGAGGTCCTCCAGAAAATCCGTCGCAAGCACATTCTTGCGGGCGCGTTTGTCGTATAAATCCATCGGCAGATCGAAATGCATGTCGATCACGCCGTGGCGATGAAGCCGCCCGATGTGTTCGTCGATCGTTTCGCTCACGGGACAGGCGGCGGCATCGCAATGACTTCGCGCCGGACGCGATAACGATGCGGAAGCACGAGAGACGCGGCGACGAGTAACCAGACCGCGCCGAGTGGCAAAACTCCGGGCAGCCAGATCAACCACCGTGAAACAAGGCCCAGAGCGGCGAGGCAATATGCGGCGGTGAATGCGATCGCGCCGAGCACCATGTCCACGCGCGGGATGTCACGCAGTTTCCCAACGACCGCGGCAGCGATCAGGAGAATGACGCAATCAAAAATCCAGCTGACGCGGTGGACGTACGCGTTCGATTGAATCGTCGCGATGGTCGCCGCGAAAACATCAGGCGGCGAAAGCGGATTCGCCGGTGTGCGCGCCAGCACGATTTGATCGCGGAGCGACCCGATATCCGGAATCTTTCCGGTGTCGCGTTGCTGGGCGGCAACGAGGAGATCGCTCAGCCCGATATGGTGGGCTTTGCCGCTGGCGTTTGGCGAAATGAGGAGCGTGCCGTCCGAGCGGATTGGAATTTTTCGCCCGTGCGGCAGCGAAATGTGGGAGTCAAGATCGATCGAGACTTCATTCGGCGTTACGCGCAACCAGAGCAGAATCGCTTCGAAAGCGAACGAAGGAATCACTTCGCCGCGATAGCGAAACAAGAGCGGGACATGGATGCCGTCTGAGATTTCGTCCGGCAAATTCACAAATCCAGCCGTCGCGATTAGCCGCAGCTCTTCGTTCGGCTGGCGGCCAACGCCGGCATATTCGACGAGGTCGCCGCGTCTGCCGGTAACCTGCGCGAATCCGGGAATCTCGGGCCCGGGCGCATCGGGATCCGGCGTCGTGGTCAGCTCGGCCGCGAGCAGAAGCCGCGGCACCCGCATCGCCTGGTCGATGAAAACCTGTTCCTGGTCCTTCTCGGCCTCGCGCCATTTCAAAACATTTTCGAAGGCAACGACGGTCGGTTGGAATTCGAGAGCGGATTGGAGGAACAACGCGAACTCCATTGGCGAAACGACGTTCGTGCCCGAGCGCGGCGCACTTTCGTCGCCTTCAGCGGCCGGCGTGCGCTCCAACGAATTATCGTGGCCGATGTCAACGACGGTGAGCGAGGCGGCCTTGGAGTGCGGATCGGAATTCTTCAAAAGCCAACGCAGAAAAAATTCCTCGGACCGTTCGAACCGCGGCTCGCGCAAAAATAACAAGCCCAGGAGCAACACCACCACCATAAATAAAAGCTGAATCAGAAGTCCTACCGGAGGTCGCTGCATCGCGCAGAAGTGAAGGAGAAGAAGTGACCAGTGACAAGTGACAAGTGATCAGCGACGGAAATTCAACTGATCACTGGCCACTTATCACTGATCACTTTTTGCTGAGCTCCAGCATTCGGAGAATGGGCGCTTCGGCGCGTTTGCGGACCGCTTCGGGGAGAATGATCTCGGGCTCCATGTTCAAGAGAGCCGCGTGCGCTTTCTCGAGCGTGTTCATTTTCATGAACCGGCATTCGCCGCAGAAACAATTCTCAGTTGGGCCCGGAATGAAAAGCTTGCCCGGGACTTCCTTGCGTAAGCGGTGCAACATTCCCGCCTCGGTAACGACGATGATCGCGCGCGCCGGAGATTCCCGGCAGAACGCGATCATTTTTTCCGTCGAGCAAACTTCGTCGGCTAACATCCGCACGGCGTAAGTGCACTCGGGATGCGCGACGACCGGAGCGTCCGGATATTGTTCGCGGATTTTGTTGATGCTCCGCGCGGTGAATTCGACGTGGATGTAACAGTTGCCCTGCCACAAATCCATCTTCCGGCCGGTGCGTTCCATTACCCATGCGCCGAGATTTTGGTCGGGCACGAAAAGGATATTCCGATCGGCCGGCGCGGCGCGGACGATTTTATCGGCGTTGCCGCTCGTGCAGATCACGTCGGAGAGCGCTTTCACGCCGGCGCTGCAATTGATGTAGGCGATGGCGTAGTAATTTTTGTCGGCGTTCTTTTCGAGGTATGCCTTCAGTTTTTCCGGCGGACACGATTCGGAAAGCGAGCAACCGGCGTCGAGATCGGGCAGCAAAACTTTCTTGGCCGGGTTGAGGATCTTCGCCGTCTCGGCCATGAAATGAACGCCGCAAAACAGGATGACGTCCGCCTTCGTTTGCGCTGCCTGGTAACTCAGACCTAACGAGTCGCCGACATAATCGGCGATGTCCTGCAGCTCCGGCACCTGGTAGTTGTGCGCGAGGATGACGGCGTTCCGCTCGCGCTTGAGCTCCGCGATCTCCTCGACCAAATCCAAACCGAAATTTACACCGGCGGCTACCATTGATTAATATGCGACATCGCCATGGATTCTCAAACCGCCACCACTTCGTATCGACTCGGTTTTATTGGTGGCGGGAAGCTGGCGGGTTCGGTCATTCGCGGACTAGTCCGGGCAAAATTCTGCGCGCCGGGATTGATTTTGGTCAGCGAACCGAATGAGGCGACGCGGCGAATCCTCGAGCACGAGCTCGGCGTTTCTGGAACCGCGGAGAACGCGGAGGTCGCGGAAAAGAGCGAAATTATTTTTATCGGAGTGAAGCCGTCGGTGGTGGTGCCGGTTCTGAATGAATTGGCGCCGATACTCGAAGGAAAGCTGGTTGTCTCGCTCGCGGCGGGTGTGCGCGTGACCAGCCTGGAGAAAACGGCGGCGGCGCATTTCATGCGGGCGATGACGAATACGCCTTCGGCGATTTGTCGCGCCGCGACGGCCCTTGCCCGTGGCAGTCGAACAACGAAGAGCGAGCTTTCCGCCGTTCGCGAAATCTTCGGCACGATCGGCGCAGTGGTTGAAGTCACCGACGAACAGATCGACGCCGTGACGGCGCTCGCCGGGAGCGGACCGGCTTTCGTTTACACCGTGATCGAAGCGTTGGCGCGCGGCGGCGAAAAAATGGGACTTGCTCCGGACGCGGCGCTAACGCTTGCAACCCAAACCGTCCTTGGCGCGGCCCAGCTCGCGAGCGAGACGAAGCTCTCGCCGGAAGAGCTGCGCAAAATGGTGGTCACGCCGGGCGGGACAACTGCCGCGGGACTTGCCGCGATGGAAAAATTGAAAACGGCAGAAGGATTAATCGCTGCGGTCGAAGCAGCCACCAGGCGCGGTCACGAAATGGCGCAGGAAAATTCGTAGGGAGTTTCTTCTGTAGCCGTCGCCCTGTGGGCGACGTGAGCGCGGCTTCGATCAAGAACGCACCGCGGCGCTTCGCATAGCGAAGCGGCTACAGAAGAGCCTTTCGCATTGCGTCCAAGGGCGCGGCCTGGTCGAACCAGATTTCAAATGCGAGTGCGCCTTGATGCAGCAGCATGGATAATCCATTCGCCACGCGCGCGCCGGCGTCGATTGCACCGCTCACCAATGCAGTTGGCCCGCCGGAGTAAACGGTGTCGTAGATCATCAGGTGCGGTGCGAGCAGGCGCGCGGGAATCGGCGCGGAATCGTTGCGATTCAACCCGAGCGGCGTCGCGTTCACGACGAGATCGGTGTTGGCGATCTGAAAGCGCAGGGCGCCATCATCGAGCGGGATCGATTGCAAGCGCGCAACCGGGCCAAGGACCCGCGGGCCGGCGAAGAAGGAACGTAACTGATCCACAAGCGCGGCGGCTTTCTCTGGGTCGCGATTCGCGATCACGAGCCGTTCGCAATTTTCCTTCGCGCATTGCCGGGCGATCGCCCGCGCCGCGCCGCCCGCGCCGAGAACAAGAATTCGCAGATCGCGCAGATCGACCGCAAACTCTTCGCGAATCGCCCGCGAGAATCCTTTCCCGTCCGTGTTGAAGCCGCGCAACCTGCCGTCTTCGATTTTGATCGTGTTGATGGCGCCGATCTCGCGCGCTGTTTCGTCCATGTCGTTCACGACCGCGAGCGCCGCGACCTTGTGCGGAACAGTCAGGTTCACGCCGACGAAATCCAGACGCGGCAAAGATTCGAGCGCGACCTGCAATTCATCCGGCGCTATTTCGAATCGCGCATAACGCATCTTGAACTTCGATTCAGCCAGCGCCGCGTTCTGCATTTCGGGCGAAAGCGAATGAGCGATCGGCTGACCGATCACGCCGAGGCGAATCGGCGCCTTCGCGCCTCCGCTCGCTTTGCGCCAATCCTGCAAATCGGCCAAGCTGTAAATCTCTTTCACGCCTTTGGAGATATTGCCCCAAGGAGGGGCGCTTTCCAAACCGCCCTTTCTTCGGCGGTCCCGCAGTAGCGGGATAAACCGCCGCTCCTTGAAGTTTTGGCGCAGGTCGGCGCGTCTGCTAATGTCGCGCCACCATGACGACGTCGAATGAAAACGAGTCCGCTCCGGCCCCATCCGATTTCATCCGCGACATCGTGATCGAGGATCTGAAAGCCGGCCGCCATTCGCGGATTTGCACCCGTTTCCCGCCGGAGCCGAACGGTTACCTCCACATCGGCCACGCCAAGGCGATCTGCCTCAATTTCGGCATCGCCCACGAGTTCGGCGGCGTTTGCAACATCCGGATGGACGACACCAACCCGACGAAGGAAGAAACCGAGTACGTCGATTCCATCATGGCCGACGTCCGTTGGCTGATCGACGGCTGGGCGGACAAGAACCTCGGTGGCGCGCCGCTCTACACTTCGGATTACTTCGGTAAGCATTACGACTACGCCGTCGAACTCGTGCGCAAGGGAAAAGCGTACGTCGACGAAATGCCGCCCGATCAGACGGACGAATACCGGCGGCTCGGGAGAGAAAGTCCGTTTCGCAATCGGCCAGTCGAAGAGAACCTCGATTTATTGGCGCGAATGAAAGCCGGGGAATTTCCCGACGGCGCGAAAACCTTGCGCGCGAAGATCGACATGCAGGCGCCGAACGTGTGGCTGCGCGATCCGGTGCTCTACCGCATTCGACACGCGGAACATCATCACACCGGTAATAAGTGGTGCATTTATCCGATGTACGATTGGGCCCACACCCTGAGCGATTACATCGAAGGCATCACCCACTCGCTTTGCACGCTCGAATTCGAAGTCCACCGGCCGCTCTACGAATGGATTCTGGAATCGCTCGAGCTTCGGCCGCCGCGACCGCGCCAGATTGAATTCGCGCGGCTCAATCTCACCTACGCCGTGATGAGCAAACGCAAGCTCATCCAGCTCGTGAACGAAAATCGGGTCAACGGCTGGGATGATCCGCGCATGCTCACGCTGTCGGGACTTCGCCGGCGCGGCGTGACGGCAAGCGCGCTCCGCGCTTTCGCCTACAACATCGGGATCACGAAATATCCGAGTTTGAACGAAATGGCGCTGCTCGAGCACGCGGTCCGCGAGGAATTTAATCGGACGGCGCCGCGACGGCTGGCGGTGTTGAAGCCAATCAAGATCGTTCTGACGAATTATCCCGCGGAAAAAACCGAGGAGCTCGACGCGATCAACAACCCGGAGAATCCGGAGACTGGGACGCGAAAAATTCCGTTCGGTCGCGAGTTGTTTATCGATTCCGCGGATTTCACCGAAGTCCCGCCGCCAAAATATTTCCGGCTCAAGCCGGGCGGCGAAGTGCGCTTGAAGTACGCCTACATCATCAAGTGCGACGAGGTGATCAAGGATGCGGCCGGGAACGTGACCGAGTTGCGATGCACTGCCGATCTCGAAAGCAAATCCGGTGGCGCGACTTCAAACCGCAAAGTAAAGGGAACGATTCATTGGGTGAGCGCGACGGAAGCGATCGATGCCGAGGTGCGCTTGTACGATCGGCTTTTCACCGTCCCGCAACCCGACGCCGACGGCGGTGATTTCAAATCGTTCATCAATCCGAACTCGTTCGAAGTCGTCCAGGCAAAGTGCGAGCCGTCGTTAGTCGACGCGGAGCCTGACGTCCGGTATCAGTTTGAGCGCCTCGGTTATTTCGCGCTCGATCCCGATTCGAAGCCGGGCAAAATCGTCTTCAACCGCACGATCATGTTGAAAGACACGTGGCGATCGAAATAGATCGCGCGTCGTCACAAATCAAGGAACGGCGGTTTGGAAACCGCCGAACGAAAAACAAACGGCGGTTTAGAAAGCGCCGCTCCTTGGCTTGAGGCAATCCGCGCTAGACCATCGACAACGCCCGATCGAGACGCGCTAGGACTCTTTCTTTGCCGAGGATCTCGAGCAGATGGTAAAGGCTCGGACCGGCGTTGCTGCCAGTGACAGCCAGGCGCGTCGGATGAACGAGCGCGCCGACTTTTAGGCCGAGATTTGCAGCGGTTGCCTTTAGCGTCGTCTCGAGGTTGCTGGCATCAAAATTCTCCAGCCCCGCGAAGGCGGCGCGAACTGCTTCCAGGCGCGGTTTGTTTTCCGGCACGAAATGTTTCGCGACGCTCTCGGGGTTGTATTCTAGCTCGTCCCGAAAATAGAAACCGCCGTAAGCCGGCAGTTCGTTGAAGATTCGGAACTTACCTTTGCAGGTATCGAGCGCGGCGCGGATGTACTCAGGCGAGAACTTTGAGAGATCAAACCCGGCGCGCTCAAGCGCCTGCCGCCCCATTTCACGAAAACGGTCGTCGCTCAGCTCGCGAAGATATTCGCCATTCAGCCACGTGCATTTTTCCAAATCGAAAGCCGCGTTTTTCCGATGCACTTTCGCGAGATCGAAAATACGAACGACCTCGGCCAGGTCGAGCTTCTCCCGATCGTCCTTCGGCGACCAGCCGAGCAGGCAGAGAAAATTGCGGACAGCTTCCGGCAGATAACCGTTCTCTATATAAGTGATGAGGCTGGCGCCCTGGTCGCGCTTGCTCATCTTGGAGCCGTCCAGATTCAGGATGAGCGGGATGTGAGCGAAACGCGGTGGCGTGACGCCCAGGGCCCGATAAACCTGAATGTGCTTCGGCGTGTTCGACAAGTGGTCCTCGCCCCGGATGACGTCGGAGATTTTCATCTCGATGTCGTCCACGACGTTGACGAAATGGAAAATCCACGAGCCATCCGGCCGGCGAATCGTCATGTCGGGATTCGTCTCGGGATCGGACAGATCGAATTCGACGTGGCCGCAAATCGTATCGTCGACTACGACCTTCTCGCGCTCGAACCGAAAACGGACTGAACCTTCATCGTCGTAAACGCGACCCGCCGCGCGCAGCTTCTCCAGATAGGCGCGAT
>DASQPH010000084.1:0-9351 GCA_035644055.1 Chthoniobacterales bacterium | reverse complement strand
TCGGACAACCCATCTCGATGCCGATCTGCGTAGCGCCAACGGCGTTTCACAGACTGGCGTGCGAAGAAGGAGAAGTCGCGGCGGCAGAAGCGGCGAAGGCGGCGGGGACCTTGTTTATTCTGAGTTCGCTGTCGAACACGGCGATGGAGAAGGTGTTCGCGCAAGCAGCGAGTCCGAAATGGTTTCAGCTCTATATATATAAGGACAGAGGGATCACGAAGGAGCTCGTGCAGCGGGCGGAGGCGGCGGGAGCGGAGGCGATCGTGCTAACGGTGGATGCGCCGGGATTAGGCACCCGGGAGCGGGATGTGCGCAATAATTTTCAGTTACCGGAGGAACTGAACGTCGAGAACCTGGCGCCCTTAGGGAAGGGGAAGTTTCCCAAGGTGAGCGGCTCAGGGCTGGCGGCGTACGTCCGGGACAATTTTAAATCGGACCTTGGGTTCGATGATCTGGATTGGTTGTGCGGCTGCACGCGGTTGCCCGTGGTGGTGAAAGGGGTATGTCGCGGCGATGATGCGCGACGCGCGGTGGAGCATGGAGCGAAAGCGGTAGTGGTGTCGAATCACGGCGGGCGACAGCTCGATACGGCGCCGGGCCCTTGTGAGGTGCTGCCCCAGGTGGTCGATGCGGTGGCAGATAGTTGCGAGATCTATGGAGACGGCGGGATTCGGCGCGGGAGCGATGTGCTGAAGGCAATCGCGCTCGGGGCGCGAGCGGTGCTGGTGGGCCGACCGATTCTTTGGGGATTGGCAGTGAATGGAGAAGAAGGCGCCAGGCATGTTCTCGAAATTCTCAAGCGCGAATTGGACGAAGCGATGCTTCTCTGCGGATGCACGCGGCTCAAGGACATCGGGAGATGGGTCTTGGAGGCGAAGTAAGAATTAAGAATTAAGAAGGTGGAAGTACGAACCGAGGTTGGGATTACACCTCTAAGAAAATGTCGGCAAACGCACAGGCGTTCGGCAACTCATCGAACCAAGCGAAGCTTTCCTGAACGAGGGTAACGCGCAATCGATATTCTCCGGGCTCCGGGGGCGCGGCGATTTTCAGCTCGTAGGTCTGTGAACCGCCCGGCTCGATTGAGGGAACTAGCGGGGTTCTGACACCCTCGAAGACCGTGATATTTCCGCGGAGGTCGAACCAATGATAGCTCAGATGAATTCGCGCAGGGCGAGAACATCCGAGCCGCTCCGAGGTAGGATTAGTTACGAGACAACGCACCCACAGGTAGCCATTCAGCATGGGCGCGGAGACTTTTGCATCGGTGAGCGCAATCTGCGCGGCAGTCGCAGCGCTGAGCGGATCCATCCTGGGTGCGTTTCGCCAGTCAAACAATTCGAACTCAAAGCTTGTCATTCTTTCGAGCATTGCCTGGTGGTAAGAGGCGTCCTCGATTGCACCTGTCGATCGCGGAAGCGCCATGACCTTCTCGTAGAGCGACAGGTATTCCTGAATCAGACGCCTGGCCGCCGCGTGGGAGCGGATGTAATCGCTCACCCGGCGGGCGTCGGCGGGATCATACCGATCGAGCTCGCTCAGAATCCGGGCAGGCGCGATGGGTAGCTTCAAAGTACGCATTCCAAAGTTCCAATTTTGCAGTGCCCTCACTTCGGCCGAGCTCACCATTGGCCCTACGCCGAATTCGTCGCAAAGAATTACGGCATTCCCAACGGCCATCGCCTCCAGGGCACAGCGTGCCTTGGCGAACACGATATCGTATGAAGGCAGAACATTCTCAGGATGATCGACGAGGTTACCGACGCGAGTCCCAATCACGTCCAACGGCAAATCAATTTGCTGGCAAGCCGCGCGGATGGCCGGCAGGAAATTGTGATCGGTGGCGTAGTTGCTGAAAACGAGCGCGCGCCGGGGACGCTCAGGAAGAGGAGGGCGTTGCGCAAACCGTACGGTATCGACGGAATTAAAAATAACGGTGACCTTTTGCGCCGGCACCGCATAATCCGCGACCAACCGTTCCAAACAAAAATGGTCGACGGCAACGTAATGCTGAATGCGATCGCTAAGTGGTGGAACAGCCGGCCAGGCAAGTCCAGCGTGACAGACGAAAATGCCGCGCGCCTCGGGAAACGCCGTCAGGGCCGGGATAATTTCCAGGTGCTGGTTGCCGTGAATAATCTCGGGCGGCAAAGGAACATCTTCCAGGCGATGGACGACGGGGATTCCATGCGAACGAATCTCGTCGGACACGGTCCCCGGCCGGGGAGTGTAAATCATCGGTTGTTGACCCATGGCGGCAAGACCGAGAGCCAAATCGCGCGTCACTACCTCGGCGCCGAAGCGCGTATTGAGCATGTCATTGGTGATGAGAATCCGTCGACCGCTCATTAAGGATTCCACTCCAGCGCGAATTCCACTTTAGCCAAATTCAAGCAGGCAAATCGAGCTCGCGCCACAAAGCCTGCATCAAGGGCAATACATTTTCTCGAGAGCGAATCACCTGATCGTAGTGGCCTTCTTTTACCCTGTTTTCGCCATGGGTCTCGTAAAACGGCCGGTCGGCACAGGCAGTTAAGAAATGCGCGGTAACCGGACGGAGAAGCTCCGTAGCGAAAAGTTGAAGGCCAAACTGGGAAATGGCCGCGTCGACTTCCTCTTTCAACTCAGGATAATTTTCCGCCGCGATTCGTTTGCGAGCCAGCGCTGCATCATCGAGTTGGAGCCGAATGCATTGATCTCGAATTTCGGCCGGAGCCGCATCGGGCGGACCTACTAGGGTGAAATCGAAATTTGCAATCTTCCGGCCAGTTTCGCGGGCAGCTCGCAGAACAGCGGCATTTGTCAGGTATCTGCAGAGATCGTGGGTTGGATTAAAACCTTCCATCGCGTCCGCTACCACAATCTCAATGTCATTTGTGGCGATAGTCTGAGCCAATTCTTTGGTGACGCCAATGAGCGCATCAAGATTTCCGGAAAGCAAAATTTCGTAAGCCTGTGCGTCCGTCCAACGGCCGAAAATTGTTGCCGGTTTCGCACCGGCGCGGTGCAGAACATTGAGGGTCGAGGCCAACCGCGATTGTTGTCCACGCCCGGAACCATCCGTCAGGACAACGGTGAGCGGATGAACTGTCTCGACCCAATGATGGATTCGGAGCTCGTGACCGGGATGCCCGATGATCAAGGCGGCATTTCCCTTCGGCAACGTTTTTGGTGGGATTGGGTTCGCCACGCCGAATTGTAGCCGCCAGCCGATTAACGACCATTGTTTTCGTCGAAATGGCTCGCACCGCCGCGTCGCTGGATTGAGATGACAGCTGGTTGGCGTTTTGGTAGAGGAAAGATCATGAAAAAGTTAATTCCGGTAGTTCTGGGTGTTTGGGTGATCGCGCTCGTCGGTTGCATGACGACGACCGAGACAACAACGACGACGACGACGCAGCGTCAGCCGAATGCCCGTATGGACCCGACGATTGATAATACGCGAACCACGAACCCGATAAATATGGGACCGCGGTGATGGGGAAAGGAGAAAGTCTAAAGTAGAAAACGGCGCAGCAGTGAAAAACCGCATGCGTCATTACCGAAGCGAAGATGCTTGATTCGCGGAGCGAATTTCAGCGCTCGGTCTTTACGAGCGGCCGCGGGCATTCCTATTTTGCGCAGACGCCGGGGCTACCGCTCTCGCTCAAGAGCATGTTCAACGGGCGGGCGCTGTATCGGATCGAGCGCGGGGAGTTTTCCGTCGATGACAGCGGTTACCTGATCCTGAACAATCGCCAGCCCTACTCGATCGAAATCGCGTCGCCAACGGCGGTGGAGACGTTCGTGCTCTGGTTTCCGGATGGCTGGGCGGAAGAAGTGCTGGCGAGTCTGACGCGGCCTAACGAGCGCCTGCTCGACACGCCGGGCCTCACCTCGTCCGCCGCGACCTTTTTCGAACGCTACACGCGGCACGACGAGACCGTTTCGCCCAGAATCCGGGAACTGCGCGCCGCCTTCAAAGCCAAGCACGCTATCGACGACACGTGGCTGGAGGAAAAACTGCGGGGCTTGCTCGCGGCGATGCTGAAGGTGCAGGACGCGGTGAAGCAGCAGACCAACGAATTGCCCGCGGTGCGCGCGTCCACCCGCGAAGAACTTTGGCGGCGCGTGAATCGGGCCCGCGATTTTCTTCATGCGCATCTCGGATCGCGGATTCGGTTAGCGGAAGTAGCGGCCGCGGCCTGCCTATCGCCATTTCATCTCCTGAGGACTTTCCAGGCGGCGTTTCGGCAAACTCCGCACGAGTATTTGAATCAATGCCGGCTGGAGCGGGCGAAATTCCTCCTCGAGAAAACGCGGATTCCGGTGACGGCGATTTGTCTGGATTGCGGATTCACGAGCCTGGGCTCATTCAGCGCGTTGTTTCATAAGAGCTGCGGGATGTCGCCGCGAAAATGGCGGACGATTCCGGGTGCGGTGGCCGAAGAAAATAGCAAGATTCGAGAAGTATATCTGACCGACCCCGAATAGGGTTGGGTCATGAATACATCCGTCAGTCGCAAGAGATTTCTGCTCGGCAGCGGCGTCGCCGCGCTCGGAACTTTGTTAGGCCGCGGGCTGTTCGCACAACCGGGCGTGAGCTCGCCTGCGCCCACAGCAAGTCCGGACTCGAAGAACGTCCCGGATTTTCCGGAACATGATCCGCAAATCGATCGAGCGCGCGTGAAACGGTTCGTGATTGCGGGTCACTTCAATCTCGAAGCGGTGAAAGAAATGCTCGGGGCCGATCCGACGCTGATCAACGGGGCGATCGATTGGGGCAACGGCGATTTCGAGACGGCGCTGGGCGGCGCGTCGCACATGGGCCGGCGCGACATCGCGGAGTTTCTCCTCGAACACAACGCACGGATGGACGTCTTCGCCGCGACGATGCTCGGGAAGCTCGATATCGTGAAGGCGGCGATCGCGGCGTTTCCGAACGTCGTGCACGTGCCGGGACCGCATAAGATCCCGCTGATCGCACACGCGGAGAAGGGCGGGGAGCAGGCGAAGGCGGTGGTGGAATTTTTGCGACCTTTGGTCGCAAGAAAGTAAGAATTAAGAAGGAAGAATTAAGAAAAAGGATATGAAAGACATTTCGTTAGGCAGAATCGGGCAGATTTCCGTGACAGTGCACGATTTGGAACGGGCGACGGCGTTCTATAAGGAAAAGCTCGGAATGAAGTTTCTGTTCAGCGTCCCGCCGAAGATGGCATTCTTCGATTGCGATGGAATTCGGCTGATGCTCGGAATTCCGGAACGGCCGGACCTGGATCATCCGAGCTCGATTCTTTATTTCAAGGTCGAGGACATCGACGCGGCCCACGAAACGCTCGTGAAACGCGGCGTCCATTTTGAAACGAAGCCGATGCTTATCGCGCCGATGGCAACGTACGATCTGTGGCTGGCCGAATTTCGCGATTCGGAGAACAACGTTCTCGCGTTGATGTGCGAGAAGGCAAAGGGAAAGTGACAAGTGACGTGTGACAAGTGACGCGATGTAGAGTCACTTTCCGTTCGCCAGCTTTTGGAAGCGCGGATCATTGCGGATCGGATCCCAGCTTGGGTCCAGACGGAGGTAGGCCGGAGTGATTGCTTCCACGGCGGGAACTTTCAAGGCCTGTTCGAGCAACGGAATGGCGCGATCGAAGTCACGAAAGATCACATAGGCACGCGCAACGGCTTCTTGTTCACGTGGAAATTGCCACGCATCATTGCGGGTCGTTTCTAAAAGAGAATCGGCGATGGTTTGCGCTTGCTCGCGATGGCCGAGGTTCGCCTCGACCCCGAGCAGGACATCGCGAAGCAACACTCCATCGTCTCCGGCGGCACGAAGCTGGTTGAGTTCCGTTTCGGCCTGCGCGAACAACGGTTCGGCCCCGGCGCGGTCGTTTTTTGCCACGTGTAGATACGCGAGAGTGACGCGACCGATGGCCCGGAACAGCGGCGGCTGCTGCGCGTCGGCCACCACGGGCGCCACCATTTTCTCCACGTCTTCGAAGCGCCGCTGAAAGATAAGAAGCACCACCTGAAACCCGAAGCCGCGTTCGCCCGTCCCAAACTTCAGAGGCTCGACGATTTTCCGAGATGTCTCCAGATCGCCCTGGGCGAGATAAGTCTCGGCGCGTTCGGCAATGACCTGCTGGTCGCTCGGCGCGATGGCGAGAGCGTGATCAAACATGGTGCGGGCTTCATCGAAGCGGCGGAGACCGCGACAGCCGCGCCCAATATTCACCCAGATATCTTCATTCAACGGATCGAGCCGGGCGGCTTCGTGTTGGACGGCGATCGATTCATCGAGAAGACCCTTTCGTCGTTTAACGTTGCCAATTCCGAGGAGAACATTGGCGTTATTCGGCGCCCGCTCACGGGACTTCTCGAGCTGGGTTAATGCGGCATCATAATCATGCAGGCAATAGTAATTGAAGACGCCAAGTGCGCCGGCGGCTTCGGCGGAGTCCGGCGCAAGTCGGATCGCCGTTTCGGTTGCGGTGCGGGCGCGGGCCAGCTGCGCTTCGCTATGATCCGGGTAAAAGTATTTTTGGGATTCTGCGAACCCGAGCGAGCACCAGGCTTCAGCGTAATTCGGATCGAGCTCGACCGCGCGGCGTGAAAACTTGATCGATTCCTCCAAGTCGGCGACCCCTTGCCGATTCAGCAGGGAGAGAGCGTGCAGAAACGCGTCATACGCCTCCGCGTTGACCGTACCGCGCACGGCGATTTCCTTTTTCTCGCGACCGGTCAGTTTTGCTTCGAGCGAGGTCGCGATCTTCTGGGCAAGATCGGTCTCGACCTGAAAGACGTCGATCAATTTGCGATCGTAGGTTTCCGCCCAGAGATGCGAATCGTTCAACGCGTTGATCAACTGGACGCTGATCCGCACCTGATCGTTCGCTTTCTGGACGCTGCCTTCGAGAATGTTGGCGACGCCGAGCTGCTTCGCGATCTCACGCAGGTCGTTAGGCGTGCTCTTGAAGCGCTGGGTCGACGTGCGGGAGATCACTTTCAAATCCGCGATCTTCGAGAGCCGGGTGAGGATTTCGTCCTGGATGCCTTCGGCGAAATAGGCGTTCGCTTTGTCTTCGCTCAGGTTTTCGAATGGCAGAACCGCGATCGATTTCACCGAAACGCCAGACTGCTCCTTCGTGCCAGCGCTCGTCGGTTTAGCGCGGAAAACCTGATAGCCGAGGAGCGCAGCCGCACAGATCGCGAGAACGAGGATGAGCGCCGCGAATTTCCGCCGACTCCATTGCGGGATTTTTTCGTCCGGCCGGACGTCTTCGGTTCGCTTCATTCCTTCCGGCGTCATTTCGAACGCCCACGCAATGACGAGCGCGATAACCAAACCGGCCGCGACGATGACCACAAAAACTTTCATCACCCACTGCGGTGCTTCGAAAGTCGGAAAGAGAATCGAAGCCGCCTGAATGAGCAGCCATGCGATCACCGCATAAGCGACCGCGACCTTGTAAACGTTTCGCCGCTTCAGCTCGGCGAAGAATTTTCCTGGGTTCACTTAGAAGGAGTGATTCCGAGCGCTTTCTCGATCGCGGCTGGGTCGTAAACGTTTCCGGCCTTGATGACAGTCGTAGTCTTGTCGAGGTCGCGGATGTTTTTCGTTGGATCGCCGTCGACCAAGATCATGTCGGCGAGTTTGCCGGCGGCGATCACGCCGCGATCCTTGTTCGCGCCCATGACTTCGGCGGAAGTCAGCGTAGCCATGCGCAAGGCCTCCGCGGCGGGAATACCGGCGCGGACGTAAAGCTCCAGCTCGTGATGAAGCATGTAACCGGCGAGCGCATCCGTGCCGGGAATGATTGTGACGCCGGCATCGTGCAGCGCCTTAAGCAGCCGCAGCATTGCGGGGAACGCTTCGCGATACGCGTCCTTCTTATCCGCCGGGACTTCGAGCGCGCCGCTGCGCATGTTGCGGCGAACCTGGGGCGGAAATCGCGGGATAATGTCTTCGAGGCCCGGCGTGATCGCGGTCGGATCGCCACAGAAAAGTCCCTCGAAGGCGACCATCGTCGGATCGAGCACGGTGTGATGTTGCTTGAGGAAATTGATGAACTCGCGGACTTCGGGTTTGTCCGGCGTGAATTCGCGAGCGCGCTCTGCGACCTTGATGAACCGATCGCGGTTCCGTGTTTCCTTCACTTCGGGAAATAGAAAGTTCAGCTCGATGAAATTGATGTGCTGGATTTCGTCGGCACCGTTTTCGACAAATTGTTTCGCGGACATGAAGGCCGGCACGTGGCCGCTGACGCGCAATCCGCGGGCGTGCGCGCGATCGGCAATCACGGGGACGAGCTCAGGTTTTACCGAGGAATAAATTTTGATCTGGACGTAGCCGTGGTCCGCGTACCAATCGACGTCCTTGAATGCCTGCTCGACGGTATCGACGCGCATGGTGGTAGGGCCGGCCAGCTCTCCAGTTCCGTCGATGATTCCAGCCTTCAGCACCCGAGGCCCGAGCTCGCGGCCCTCATCGAAGCGCACGACGCGGAGCGGGAAGCTGTCGAGATCATTCGCCATGTCGCGGGCGCTGGTCACGCCGTTGGCCAGGTCGAGTGCGCCGTCGACATCGCCGAAATGCTGATGGTTGTCCCACAATCCAGGCATGAGAAAACGGCCGTAGCCGTCAATGACTTCGGCGCTCTCGGACGGTTTCAGATCCTTGTCCTGCCCGACGCGAACGATGCGATCTCCGGCGATGACCACGGTGGTGGCGTCGGTTACGCTGAGATCGCGTGGATCGAACAGCCGGGCATTGCGGATGACCAATTCGCCGCCCGGCTTGTGGGCAAGCGCGCGCGCGATGCCTTGCGACCAAGTGGCGTCCGTTGTTTCCTGCGTCGCGCGCAATTGCGGAATTGAAGCTTCTGTTCCACTCGGGACAACGGAGAACCAGCCGGATACCGAGAACGGTGTGCCGTCCGAGGCGAGCCAAATTGATTGCGGCGAGAAGCCGAGTCCGGTGATGCGATACTCAGTTAGTTCGCCTTTCGCGGTCTTCAATTTGCCGGCGGTTTCGATGCTCGCCTCGCCCGCGGGCAGCAGCCGGAGTTTGTGATTGGGTGCTTTCCAGAGGGCGCGTGCCAGCACACCGAAGAATTCCGGCGGCGCGCTCATCGGCAGATAAAACATTTCGCCCGTCACCGCTTGCTCGCCCTCTTCGCTACGATTTTTCCAGCTCGCCCGACCGTTCTTGATTTCGAACCGCTCTTCGACCGGCGCCTTCATATAATCGTTCCCGCTGCCCTGGTATTCGGTCGGGACGCCGGCCGCATCCAGCTTCCACGTCGCAGTGATGTGATCGCCGCGTCCGCGATCGTTGTAGGAATATTCGACGCGAAACATACCAGCCGG
>DASQPH010000083.1:0-6962 GCA_035644055.1 Chthoniobacterales bacterium | reverse complement strand
AGCGCTCCTTCTCCTCGCCTCGATCTCCGGTGCCATTCCACTCCTCATTTATTTCGAAGGGCTGCGCCTGACGCGCGCCTCCACCGCCGGTTACTTTGAAATGATGCAAACGCTCGCGGCTGTTTGCATCACCTGGGGTTTCTTTCACGCCGCGCTTCGCCCGCATCAGATCGTCGCCGCGATCATTCTGGTTGCCGCCGTCGCCATGGTGCAACGAGCGCAGGCGGCGGTCGAGACGGCCTGAGGTCGTCAATGCGACGAGCGCTTCTCTTTCACCAGGTCTCTGGTCAGGATCAGCATCAGGCCGAATAACTGGAAAGTGATGGCCGCATAGCTGGCGTAGTTTGCTTTTCTTGCCAACGCGGAACGTTCCCGCTCCAGTTCGTGCTTGCGGTCCTCTTTTTTGTGAATGCTTTCCACGATCTTTTCCCGGAACGATTTCATGACCGGCATAAGCGCCGACATGATGACGAGGTCGTTGTCGGCATATTCCGCCTGGGAGTGCTTTTGGATCTCGCGAAGTTTTTTGCCCAACTCCGACTTTGGCTCGGGAACTGACGCGCTCAGCTTCGCCAGTTCGGCCATGAGCTGTAATTTTTCCTCCGGTTTCGCACTCGCTTCCAGCTTTTGCGTAAGCGCTAGCCCCTTTTCTAGGAGCGGAACGATTTCGCCGGCTTCCTCGACTTCCACGCGGGTAATCTCAGTCCGCGGGATGTCGTTGGCCGCCGCGTAGTACTTGGTCAGGAACCTTTTCAGAATCGCTTCGGCATCCTGTTGGGCGTCCTTGGTTTTGGCCGCGGGCACAGCGAACACCAGATTGTGCATGATCCGATATTGATCGAAGAGCGAATCGCCTTCGCTCAGTTCCGCCGCCTGATTGGCGAGCGATTCCGTGAGCCGGCTGTGCTCGGCGTCCACCGCCTGGAGGTGCTTGCCGACGGAAGAAAGCACGATCGAATTGAATGCCACCGAGAGCAGCGAGATGAGGAACCCGGCAAAGACGAAGTTCTTGGACGAAATCAGATTCATGCGGGGCGGTCAGAGCCGAGACTAGGGGCGTGCCGATCGCGCGAAAAGCTCGGAATCCGGCGCCCGTCCCGATTACGCGGCGAACTCGAATCTGGCCGCTGTTCGGCTCTCTCTCGCTTTTTCGTAAACTGCTACGGTGTCATAGCCAGCCGGCGCCGGCGAACATCGCTACGAAAACCAATTCGGCCCCCTGTGATCTTGACGGCTTTAAGCCGTCAAGACGATTCGACGCGGGGAGTTCGATTGGGCAGATTATTCAGGCGGCGAATTCGAAGCGGGTCACGTTACTTTCGAGCCGTGCTTTTTCATAGACCGCCACCGCGGCCACGGCGTCTTCGAGAGCGATGCCGGTGCTGTCGAAGATGGTGATTTCGTCAGAGCTTGTGCGCCCAGTTTTTCGGCCGGCGACGATTTCGGACAGTTCGGCGTAAACGTTTTCTTTTTTCATCAAGGCCGCGTCGATGGCGTGATGCGTGTCACCGATCGTGCAGCATTGATCGAGACTGTCGACGACGACTGTGGCGCGAGCCATCAACGCGGGATCGATTTCCTGTTTATGGCTGTCGTCCGCGCCGACGGCGGCGATGAAGGTGCCGGGGCGCACATCATCGCGGCGAACGAAAAATTCAGTCGCAGTCGTGCTGGTGATGCAGACATCGCTGTTCTGGAGCGCCGGGGAAACTTCGCGCGCCGGCTCGATCGCGAGGTCGAGTTCTTTGGCGAGACGGCGGGCGAACTCTTCGGCCGCCGCGTAGTTAGAATCGAACGCCAGGATTTTTTCCAACGGGAGCACCGACGCGATCGCGCGGAGCTGGGCGGCAGCTTGCTGGCCGCAGCCGCAAATCGTCGCAACACAAGAATCCGGACGGGCAAGGTATTTGGCGGCGACAGCGGAAGCGGCCGCAGTGCGCTTGATGGTGATGTCGATGGAATCGAGAACAGCGAGCGAACGTCCATTCGCGCCGTCGCACACCATGATCAATCCCTGGATCGTCGGCAGATCCTGCTCGGCGCGGTTTCGCGGGAAATTCGTATTCAGTTTCGCGACGATATATTCGCGGTCGCCGGGAAGATGCGCAGCCTTGATGTGAAGACCACCAAGTTGGGACTTGATCCCGAGAATTCCGGGCGGCGGCAGTTTTGCTTCGCCGAGTGCGCGGAACATTTTTTCGACGGCTGCGATGCACTCGGGCATCGTGAGCAGACGATCGACCTCGCTCCGCGAAAGAAGCAACGTCATTCCGGCGCGCCCACCAGACTGGAGATTTCGTCGCCGGTAGTTTTTTCCACGGGACTTTCGCCGCGGCGAAAAATTCGCGCACCCCGAGTTCCGCCGAGGACGACCCGGCCATTGTCCGCGCGCACCCACGCGCCTTCACGCATGCCGAGCACCGGGGTTCGGTTTTCCTCGAGAAATTGCAGGATGCGCTCTTCCTGAGTTTCACCCATGTGAGCCGAATTGGGATCGGGATCCTGAAAATGCGGACTGATTTGGAACGGCACCAGGCCTAACGAATCGAACGAGCGCGGTTGGACGATCGGCATGTCCTTGGTGGTCTTGATCGTCGGGCCGGCGACGTTCGAGCCGGCGCTGCTCCCGATGTAGGGCGCGCCGTCGCGGACCCGGCGCCGAATCGGATCGATGAATCCAAGGTCCTGAAGCGCTTTGACGAGGCGGAAAGTATTTCCGCCGCCGATGAAGATCGCACCCGCCTCGGATACGGTTTTATCCGGATCCGTTGCGTTGTGCGCGGAAGTCATTTCATAACCCATCGCTGCGAACCGCGCGGTCGCCCTGGCCGCGTAACTGTCGCGGTCGTGAAGCGCGAACGGAAAGAAGAGAATGTTTCTGGCGGCTCCGAGGAAATCGCGGATCTCGTTTTCGACGTGATCGAGATAACCGCGGCCGTGAAGGGTGGAATTGCTGATCAGAAGAATGCGCATGGCCGAGATAGAGATTAGATTGTCACAGATATAACATCAAGATACAGGTATTGGTAATCGCGGTGCCAGAAAAAAGTTCGGAGGCAAAGTGAGTCTCGGGATTCGCCAACCGAAATCACTTGGTGAAGAGTCCCGGCTCATGAGAATCGCCTGTCTCCTCGTGCTCTTTGGCCTGCCGGCGGCGTTCGTCCGGGCCGAGCCGCTTTTTCCGACCGCCGAAGGCACGACCTGGCGGTACGAAACGACGGAGGAACTGGGCGGTCCGGGCGCGGCGCCGGCCAGCACGGCTTCCGTGACGATGCGGATCGGGCGGCAAACCTTTGGCGGGAAGGAATTCATCAAGCTCGAGACGATGACAGACGAAGCGCTCACCAGGACCGAACTGATGACACTCGACGAACGCGGTTGGGTTTGCCACTTCCGCGCCGGCAAGGATGGCAGAATGGCGAAGCTCGATCCTCCGCAGACGATTATTCCCGCAACGGTAAAAAGCGGTGACTCGTGGGACACGGACGGCGAAGTCGCCGGGATGGAGATGCGGCAGCATTTCGTGATCGGTAAAGAAGAAAACGTGACGGTGGCCGCCGGGACGTTTCGCGCGTTCCAGATTCATTGCGAAGATTCGTCGGTCATGTCGGCGAAACTGGATAGGTGGTTCAAGCCTGGAATAGGTTTTATCAAAGAGACCACAGTGGTGCGCGGTCCCACCGGCGGGTTACTTCAGCGCACGAATATGGAATTGCAAAAACGTCCGGAGATTATTGTTACGCCGCAACTGACACCTACTCCGTCGACGGCGCCGACCAAGTCCAGCCCCACGCCTCCCATTCGCGGTCCGGCTGTGGAAATGGCCCCAGCCCAGCCTGGGAAAAGATTGAGCGTGGAAGTTTCAACCGATCCATCCGGCGGTTCTAAGAGCGAATTCAAATCCGACGCCCAAAACATTTACGTGCGGTGGCATGGGCATGGGTTACCGAAAGACGCGCGGGTCCGAGTCGCATGGATAGCCGAAGACGTGGGCGATTTGGTCGAACCAAATTTTGTCATCGACGAAACCGAGGGCGTGGCGCCCGCGCCGGACGCAAGCGCGCGTTTCACCCTGGGCCGTCCGCCGGATGGCTGGGCGGAGGGCAAGTATCGTGTCGAATTTTATGTGGATGACGAATTGGAAGAGACGATCCGAGTAACGATCGTAAAGTAGTCCTCGTTAAGCGGTGAAATAATTGTCTTGAGTGCCTAACGATCATCTTGCTAATCCTTCGGAAACCGAAGGAGACGCATTATGATCAAACTTGGATTGGCCCAGTTCGGATTCTTCCGAGCAGCCGTCGTTGTCAGTTTGCCCCTTGTCCTCGCGACCAGCGTTCTGGCCCAGGACCCCTCGCCCCCGCCGACTGAAACGGGGCCCACGGTCCGTTCGTTCAATGAGAACGGCACGGAAGAAGCCACCACCGAACGCGTGTTCGTGACCGGGTCGGCCATTCCGACGGCCGCGGAAGTGGGGCCCAACCCGGTTCTCAACGTTACCCGCGACTTGATCAACAAGTCCGGCGAGCGCAATACGGAGGAACTTCTCCGCAACCTGACCGTGTCGAACGCGAACGGGGTGCCTGTCTCCAACAACGAGAACGGCTCGAACACTGCGGTGGGCGCGGCAACGATCGCCCTGCGCGGATTCGACGCCCGGGCGACCCTCATCCTCCTCGATGGCCGCCGGGTTGCGCCTTATCCGACCGGCAACAGACGCGTCGTCTTCGTCGATTTGAATACGATTCCGGAATCGGCCATCCAGAGCATTGAGATCTTGAAAGACGGCGCGTCCACCACTTATGGCGCGGATGCGGTGGCCGGGGTGGTGAACATCAAGCGCTGGAAGGACTATCGCGGCGCCGAGGCAAAGTTCGAGTATGGGAACACGACCGACAAGGACTCAGGCTCCATTAATACGGCGCTGACCTTTGGGGTAGGGGACGGAAAGACGAACGTCTCCGGGACAGTTAACTACTACCATCGGAATTCGATCTTCAATCACGACCGCGATTATTCCGCGGTGCCCCCGTTCCTGAGCAGCAATGCGAGCCCTTATAATTTGCAGGTGACAAATGCCGCCGTGGCGGAAGCGGGAGGGACGGTGATTCCGAGTGGAAGTGGGAACCAATTCGCCAGTGCGCCCAATGGCACGAATGGGCTGGCTCCGGCCAGCACTTATCTCTACGGGGCCGGCCGGCCGAGGTCGGGCCCGAACGGCTTTAACTTCAATGAATTCTCTCTCTCGTTTCCGTCGTCCGAGCGCTACGGCGGTTACGTCGCAATGGACCACAAGATCTTCGGCGAACAACTCGTCCTCTACGCCGACGGGATGTATCAAGACGTAAAGACGCACAATGAGCTGGCGCCCCCGGCCACGGGAAATTTCCAGAGCCCCGGCTTTACCACGCTTGCCATCCCGCCCCGGGTTGCTAATCCCGCCGGGACGACCCCGTTCGGCGGGCCCACGTATGCCGCGACCGGCCTGACTCCCGGCGCATTCAATCCCTTCAATCCATTTAACCAAATCATTTCCGGCGGGACCCGGGCGCGCCTGGCAGAATTCGGCAACCGTCTCTTCGACAACGAAAGTGAGGCCTGGCTCGGCACGATCGGCTTTCGCGGCGACAAGCTATTTAACGGAACCTGGGGTTACGACACCGCTTTTCGCTATAGCGAAATCAAGAACACTACGACTGGAACCCAGGTCTCGATCTCGCGGTTTAACCGGATCCTGAACCAGGCCGACCCGATCTTTAACCCGGCGTCGCCGGAATACATTGGGACACCCGTGGCCTTCAATCCATTCGGCGATTTCCGTGTTCCTATTCCCTCCAACGCTGCGTCGATCGAGTTCGCTCGGATCCATCCAACCGACCTCGATACTTCGAAGCTCGCTACAATCGATGCCACCATCTACACGACCGCCCTGTTCGACTTGCCGGCGGGCGGAATTGGTTTTGCGCTTGGCGGCCAGTTCCGGCGTGAAACCCTGGACGAAAATCCCGACCAGCTGAACATCAACGGCGATGTCTCCGGCAATTCGTCGATTGCCACCGCTCATGGTGGACGAAAATCCTACGCCATTTTCGTCGAGACCAGCATTCCGATCTTCAGCGCGAAAAACGCGGTGACCGGATTTCACGCCCTCGATATCAATGCCGCCGGACGTTACGAAGCCTTTCTCAATAACGATACGAACGTCGCGGTGCCGAAGATAGGAGTGCGCTGGCAACCGGTGGACGACACGCTCACGGTCAGGTTCACCTGGGGACTCGGGTTCCGGGAACCGTCGCTGGAGGAACTCTATTCCGCTCCCATTTCCGATATTCAGCCCTCGCATGATCCGATGAATGGGGGCGCGTTCGAGCCGGAAACGACCACTCTCATCCAGAGCACCCCGGACCTGGCGCCGGAGGATTCAGAGACGTTCAGCGGCGGGATTGTCTGGACGCCGAAGTTTGTTCCCGGCCTGACGATTTCGACCGATCTTTGGCAGATCGAGCGGACCGGGGTGGTCCAGTCAGCATTTCTCGATGCGGTTTTAGCGCGCGAACTGGCGGGCACGTTGTTGCCGGGAGAACGCGTCGAACGCCTGCCCGATGGGACGATCACGCGAATCATCGTTTCCAATCGAAACGAAGCGTCGCAGAAAGCCAACGGCATCGATTTCGGGATGCAATACCAATACCCGACGGAGTTCGGCACCTTTACCTCGATAACCCAACTCACCTATCTCAACTCTTTTGAGATCCAGCGGGTCGAAGGCGGACCGACGGAACAACTGGCCGGAGTGACGACCGATCCGGGACAGTCCCAAGAGGGTTATTACCGGTGGAGAGGCAATACCAGCATCGAGTGGAACTGGAAAGGCTTCGATCTCCTCGGAAGGGTTCGCTTGATCAGTGGCTTTATTGAGCAGGATCCTGATCTGATTACCCGAAACGTGGACAGGCGATGGC
>DASQPH010000082.1:0-61169 GCA_035644055.1 Chthoniobacterales bacterium | reverse complement strand
CGAGAAGAATCTTCGGCACGCCGAGCCGAAGCGCTTGAATCAATGCAAACGCGGAGACGAGCGCCGAGCTCGTGTCACCGATTCCAGGGATGAGGCCGATGAGTGGATCGAGACCGAAACGAAAATTCGTGCCGGGAACGCGGATGACTTCATCCATGATGAGCGCGAGCCATTTGAAGAGAGGCTCAAGGCTCCGGCGTTTCTGTTTCTCCTCGGGAGGGAGAACTTCCCAATCAACCTCGAGAATTTTCGATTCTCGATTTTCGACTTTCGATTGCATGACGCGATGACGATTCCCCAATCGAAAATCGCCAATCGAAATTCGAAAATTCCCTAACCCGGAATCCCCTTCAGCATCTGCTCGTTAGTCGGGAATTTTTTCACGAACATGAGCAGACGCTCGATCGCTTCGCCGGGCTTGTGGCCGGCGAGACCGCGGCGAATCAAATTGATCTTCTCCAATTCCCATGGCTGAAGGAGCAATTCCTCACGCCGAGTGCCGGACAGGAAAATATCGACGGCTGGATAAATGCGCTGATCGCTGATCTTCCGATCAAGGACCATCTCCATGTTGCCGGTGCCTTTGAATTCCTGGAAGATCAACTCATCCATTCGACTTCCGGTTTCGATGAGCGCAGTCGCGACAATGGTGAGCGAGCCCGCTTCCTCGGTGTTGCGCGCGGCGGAGAAAAGTTTTCGCGGAGTTTCCATGGCGCGAGCGTCGATACCGCCGCTCATGGTTCGGCCGCCACCGCCCATGGCGTTGTTAAACGCCCGAGCTGTTCGGGTGATCGAGTCGAGCAAAATGAAAACGTCCTTGCCGGCTTCGACGAGACGCTTGGCGCGCTCGACCGCGAGCTGCGCGATCCGCGTGTGACTTTTGATATCGCTGTCGTTCGAGCTGGCCATGATCTCGGCCTGCGGACAGGAACGGCGGAAATCGGTGACTTCCTCCGGACGCTCGTCGACGAGGAGGATGATCAAGTTCATCTCCGGATGGTTCTTCACGACGGCATCCGCGATGTGGTGGAGCAGCGTCGTCTTGCCGGTGCGAGGCGGCGCGACAATCAAACCGCGCTGGCCCATGCCGAGCGGCGTCATCAAATCCATGATCCGCGTCGTGTAGCGATCAGGCACCGTCTCGAGCTTGATCTTCCGGTTCGGATTGATCGTCGTCAGCTCTTCGAATGGCCGCAGCCCCTGATACTTCGTCGGCTCGTCGCCGTTGATCTGGTTGAGCCGGGTCAATTGCGGCCCGCGATTCCCCCGCCGGGTCTCGCCGTAAATCCACATGCCGTCGCGGAGCGCGAAGCGCCGCACGATTTCCGGCGTCACGAAAATATCGTTCGGGGTCTGAACGAAATTGCGTTTCGCGTCGCGGAGAAAACCAAAACCCTTGCCTGAGATCTCGATGATGCCGTCGCCGTATTCCGGCTCGCGCTCGATCTCGCCATTCTGCGAACCCAAGCCTTCATCGCGTTGATCGCCTTCGTTCACGCGCGGCGCGCCCGAAGTTTCCTCGGCCGTGGTGCCATCACCGCGATCGCCTGGACCACTGAAATTGTCTCGCTGTTCCTGCGGGCCGCGGTTGTGCCGGCGCGGGAAACGGCGGCGCGGACGACGGGGCCGATCGGACGGCGCGTCGGTTTGCACCGGTGGCTGGTTCTCGTTTTCTTCGCTCATAAATGCAGAGATTGGTTCTCGTTCGCCGCCGGAGCAGCCCTGCCGCCATTCAAACCGGCGGCGTTGTTACACCGGCAATTTCGCCAGCAATTCGTCGGAAATATCTAAATTGGAATAGACGTTTTGGACGTCGTCGTCTTCTTCGAGGCTGTCACACAAGCGCAAGATCTGCAGCGCGACGGCCTCCTCATGGACCGGAACTGTCGTATCTGGAATAAATGTAAACTTCTGCCCATCGGTGGTGACGCCCGCGTTTTTGAGCGCCTCAGCTACTGCGTAGAGCTGATCGTGGGAAGTGGTAATAACATACTGCTCTTCCTCAGTTGTCAACTCCTCCGCGCCCGCTTCCAGGGCGAGTTCAAAAAGGCGGTCTTCTTCAATGGAACCCCGGGGAACGGTGATCCGCCCCTTTTTGTGGAACATGTAGGAAACGCTGCCGCTGCTGGCGAGGTTGCCATGGTTGCGGGTAAAGATGCTGCGGATTTCCGCCGCAGTGCGGTTCTTGTTGTCGGTCGCCGCTTCGACGATCACTGCGACACCGCCGGGTGCGTAACCTTCGTAGACGATCTCGTCGAAATGTTGCGCTTCTGTTCCCTCACCCGTCCCGCGCTTGATGGCGCGATCGATGTTGTCGTTCGGCATGCTCTGGGCGCGGGCGGAAAGGATGGCGCTGCGCAGGCGCGCGTTCCCGTTCGGATCCCCGCCGCCGGTCTTGGCCGCGATCGTAATTTCGCGCGACAGCTTGCTAAAGAGCGCGCCCCGCTTCGTGTCGATCGCGCCCTTGAAGCGCTTAACCTTCGACCACTTGCTGTGTCCCGACATGAGATTGCGAATTCCTGTGCAGTTGCCGGACAGACCACTTTCCTTTCGGGAGCCGGAGAGCCTCGAAGGGGATCGTTATCGAGGAGGCAAATTAACGAGGCAGATTAAACCGCTCTGAGCGGTTTTTGTCAACAACGGAGCAAACGTCCTCGGGTGGCCTTTAAGGCGGCGGTCCCTTTGAAACCACCGGCATCGCCTCCCGCGTAAACAAATTTGCCGGCGTATCGTGGTAAGCCAAATCGGTGAAATGAACATCGGTAACCAGACCGCGTTCGACGCCGCTGACGATAGGCAGGCGAGTAGGTCGGATTTCATCGAGGACGTTTTTGAATTCAGTGTAGTAAGCGGTCCGCAGAAGTTTGCCGCTACTGCTATAGATTTGTCCGCGAACGGGCCGCAGGGTTTCCTTGTCCAACCAGTATTGCAGCGACTCGGGGACGAGGCCGGGTTTGCCACGGTGGACGAGCCGCAGGTGCCAGCAGTCATGTTCCTTCCGCGCGGCATCCACGCCCTTGTCTTCACCGAGGTTTTCACCGTCGTATTCCTGGACGAAACTCGCGGTGAGACCGTAGGCGACGAAAAACCTGTTGCGCATCTTGTCGTAGGAGATGGAGACTGGCCGCGCGGATTTGGGATCGTAAAGCCAGGCTTCGTTGCCTTTGGTCAGCAGAACTTTGCCGCGGTCGTCGACGGGCGTCTTGCAGATGGTGAGCGTATCGAAGTCTGGATAACCCGCGACCTTACGGGCATAGACGACATACTCCCCTGTCCGCGACACCTTGCCGTCGCGAATTTCGGTAAGTGTGATTTCGACCCGAAAAGATTTCAGGGGCCGGCGCACGCGATCGAGATGCTCCGCGAGCTGTGCCCCGGTAGGCGGCTCCGCCGCGCCAATAGTGGCGATAATAAGGCCGTAGGAAATGATGAAGACGTTCTGCCTGAAAGATCGGATCATGTGTGACGCAATGCCTCCACGATAGGCGTCAGGGCAGCGCGACGCGCCGGAAATGCGGAGGAAATCAGCGCGCATAAGAGCGAGCCGGTAAAGGCGAGAACCAGAACCGCTGGATGGCGGAGAACAAGCACTTCCACCCGGGCGAAAAATGAAACCCCGGGCGGCACATAGACTACTTCCAGCGCCCGCAAGAAAAGATCGCCGGCGATGCCGAGCAACACTCCACCGATGCCGCCGATGAGTCCAAGAAACAATCCTTCCAGGATAAGGATTTTCCAAAGGCCCCATCGGTTTACGCCCAGGGCGCGCAAGGTACCGAGCTCGCTCATCCGCTCGATTATTCCGGCATTCTGAGTGTTGTAAATGGTGAAGACCACCAGCATCGCGAGAAGGACAAAAACGAACACGAAAATGATCCCCAGCATCCGCCGGATCTGATTGTAAAACGGCCGGATCTCCGTCCAGGTTTTTGTTTCCAAATCGAGCTTCTTTTCCCCAAACAATGTCTGCAAACGCTCCGTCACCGCCGTCGTATCAGCGCTTTTCCTGAGCAAAATGATCACGGTAGTGACGTGCAACGGCTGACCGGGAAAAAGCAAAGCGGAAGCATGCCGGATGTGCAATTTGATGAGCTGGTCGTCGAACTCTTTCGTCGCGCGCGGCATTACTTTGCGGATCCCGAGGGTAACGACATTCGGGACACCGCCGTCGGGTGGCATGCAGACTAATTCCACGGTGGCGCGGCCTCCCTCATCTTTCGAGGCCGTTTCCGATTGTTCGGTCAAAAACGGCAGGTCCACTTCGGCGCTGGCGGGTAAGACAGGTTCCGGTGAAACGCTGGCATCTTTGCGTCCGTCCATCTTTTCAGAAGGCCGGTCGAGACGCAGGATGCGACCGAGACCAGTCCCGAGGCTGCCGCCCTCGAGATCATTGTCGGCGAGTTCCGATGGACCGGCGAAAAGCGGCGCGTTGATCGCGAGGTTCCTGGCGGGAAAGAGCGAATAAGGGTTCCATTGCCAGAGACGCTCATCGTCGGAAGGAAAAACGCCGAGGCCGAAAAACGTGGTGGCCGTGTGGGTGCTGGCGGAGGTCACCATGCCGTTAAAAATAATCTGGGCGGTGACGAACTCGAGGCGCGGCCCGATGAAGGGATCGTGCTCGAGCAACGTTTTGATTTCATCATAATTGGCGAGGGCATAGCTTGACGGATCGCCGCCGCCGTTGGCGTAGTAGCCTTTCTTGTAAATCTGGATGTGGCCATAAAGGCCAACTGTCTGTTCCTCGACGCCGCGAAACGCCCACGAAACATAACCGCCGAAGAGCGCCAGTCCGCTGCAGGAGAGCGCCACCGCCAGGATTGTGACCAGGGAGCGGCGCCGATTCCGTCCGATGTTACGCAGCGCGAGAATGACGTCCTGCATCACTGAAGAAATGCGGTGATGAAATCCTGCTTAACTTTCCAGTCTCCCATCATGAAGCTTGTGCACGTCGTGCGCGCGAGCGGCCACCATCTCGTCGTGCGTGGCAATAATGAAAGCCGTCCCCGAACGTTGTTGCATGGCATGCATCAGATCGACGATGCGAGCACCGGTTTTCGAGTCGAGGTTCGCGGTCGGCTCGTCCGCCAGCACCAGGTCGGGATGGGTGACGAGGGCTCGCGCGATCGCCACCCGTTGACGTTGCCCGCCGGAAAGTTCTCCGGGACGATGCCTCGCATGTTTTTCAAGTCCCACCGCTTCGAGCATGGTCATTGTGCGCTCTTTCGTTTCAGGACGCGGCACGCGATTCAGCCGGAGCGGGTATTCCACGTTCTCATAAGCGCTCAGCACCGGGACGAGGTTGAACGACTGGAAAATGAATCCCATCCGGCGGGCGCGAAAAGCGGAGAGGGCGGCATCTCCTAACTTTGCCACGTCCTGCCCGGCGATACGGATGGAGCCGCCCGTGGGCTGATCGAGACAACCGAAAAGATTGAGCAGGGTCGACTTTCCACTGCCGGACGGGCCCGCAATGATAACAAAGCTACCGCGCCGGATGTCCAGGCTTAAGCCGCGCAAAGCTGGAATGGTGGTCTTACCGAGGCGGTATTCCTTGGAGACGTTTGTCGCTTCAACCAGGATTTCCGCCGCCGGCATGTCGCCATGCTAGGGTAGTCTCCACCGAATCTACGAGGAGGATTTTAGCCGCGCCGAAAGTTCCAAATCCCAATATTCAAGGCGCAAGAACTTTCACGTCCGGGCTCACAGCGTTTTCAAGTATTCGATCAGATCTGCCTTCTCCGTCTCGCCCAAACTGCCGCCGAAATTGTGCCCGACATTCGATTGTCCAGGCCGGCGCGTATCATAGACGCTGCGATCTCCTTTCTTCCCACGCTTGAGGAGACGCTGGACCGCGCGCTCATTCGGTACGGTGAGGCCCAGGCGGCCTTCGTCAAAACGTCCGCGTTCGCCCGCGTCCTGCAGCGAGAAAACGGCGGGCCTTTCCTCTGGCGGGGTCAGCAAAGCGGCGATATTCGGCACGGAGCCGTTATGGAGAAAGGGAAAGCGACACCAGATGCCGTCCAGTCGGGGCGCGAAGTAACTGCGCTGCTCTGGCCGCTTCGTTCTGATCAAATCCCCGAGCGGGCTCTGCTTTACCAGACGGGCAAACGCCGCCGTGTTTGAGTCGAGCCGATCGGAATCGGTGCGGACGACATCGTGCGGTATCCAGCGCGGAGCTTGATACAGCGGAAGGTCGTCCGCATCGCGTGCATAAGAACCGTGACAGCTGCGACAGTTCCGCGCGAAAACTTTCCGGCCGCGTCCGGCGGCCGGGTAATCGATCGCGAACGGGTAGGGCGGCGGAAGAAACGCGGCGAACAAATCCTCGGCGCCTTCTACCTTCGAGCGCAAGCGACGCGCGGTCTCCGCTGTTTGGCCCGCAGTGAGCTCCGCGCTCAAGAGCCAGCCCGCCCGCGTGCCATCGCCGTAGCCTTCGCAGAATTGGCCGACCTCGCGCTTCAATCCGTAGCCCCACAACGCAGGAATTTTCACCGCCCCGCGATGCATCCCCTGCGGGACCGGCAGATTGGCCTGCTGATAAAACCAGCTGCGGATCAAGGAAACCGGCACCAACCCCTGGGTGAGATTCGCGATTCGGTCGTCGGCCATAAGCTCGGCGAATCGGATCGCGGACGTTTCCACTTCGCGCTTCTCGCCGCCGGAAAATGAAAGGGCCGCGTTCAGTTTCTCCAGTCCGCGAAAATCCTTTCCGAGTCGCATAATGTCGAAACGCTTGTTGCCCAGTCCAACAATGAACTGGCCGGCAGCTTTTCCCGAATGACAGACCACGCACCCGGTGACACCCACGCGCATGCCCTTGTAATTCACGTCGAACAGTCCCGCTACTCGATGGTCCGGCAGAACGTTCATGCCCCAACGGTTCCCGATGAGGCCATCATATATTCCCGTCTTGGCCGTGGCGCTGTAGCCGACGATCATTCCTGGCGGGATGTGCATGCCGCGGCCTTCGGCAAAGAAGTTGAGGTTGAGAAATTTTTCTTTGGCCGCGACATCAGCCGCTTCCCGGTTTCCGGACAAAAGTATTTCTGTTTTAACTTCAGCGGGCGACGATGGCTCGGCACTCACCTCTCCGAGAGCCAGCGGGATTCCGCCGGCGGCGATCCAGAGAGACAGGGCGAGATACCAAGCGTGCACGATAGCCTCCCGCGGAGGTTATGCGACCCGCCTCCGGCAGTGCCACTTCATTCTCTGGCGGCAAGCCGTCCCCCCGGCATTTCCAGGATTAGTCTTTTCTTTCGATCAAAAAGAAACCGCGGCCGCTCGCTTACGGGCTGTGGCGTCGAGGACGCGCTTGCGGAGACGGAGAGACTTCGGGGTCGCTTCGACGAATTCATCGGCGCTGATATATTCGATGGCGCGCTCGAGAGTCATCTTGAGCGGCGCTTCGAGCTGAATGCCTTTGCCTTCGCCCTGGCTCCGCATGTTCGTGAGATGTTTCGCCTTGCAGGGGTTCACCGGCAAATCTTCGGGCCGCGCATTTTCCCCGACAATCATGCCGGAATAAATTTCCTCCTGCGGGCCGACGAAGAGTTTGCCGCGTGCCTGAATATTATTCAGGGCATAAGCGGTGCTAATGCCGGGCTCCATCGAAATCATCACGCCGCGCGTGCGGCCTTCGAGCTCGCCTTTGAACGGCGCGTATTCGCGGAAGAGATGGCTCATCAATCCTTCGCCCCGCGTGAGATTGACGAGATCGCTTTCGAAACCGATCAGGCCGCGGGTCGGGATGATTGCCTCAACCGAAACGCGAGTGCCGTGATGATCCATCGTCACGACTTCGCCTTTGCGCGCCGCGAGCGTTTGCAACACGTCGCCAAGATTATCGCTCGGGATTTCGACGTATAAATTTTCGAGCGGCTCGAGCAGCGCGCCGTTTTCGTCGCGGTGATAAATCACTTCCGGCCGCGAGACCATGACCTCGTAGCCCTCGCGTCGCATTTGCTCGACGAGAATCGCGATTTGCATTTCGCCGCGCGCATTGATCTCGAAAGACCCCGCGAGTTCTGTCTCCTTCATCTGAAGGGAGACGTTGGCGCGCGTTTCACGAACCAGGCGTTCCTTAACGTGGCGCGCCGTTACGAATTTTCCCTCGCGGCCCGCGAACGGCGAATCGTTCACCAGAATCCGCATCCGGATCGTGGGCGGATCAATGTCGACAAACTGCAAAGGCGGATGTTCTTCGCGATCGGTCAGTGTTTCACCGATGTAAACTTCTTCGAACCCGGTCAGCCCGATGATGTCGCCGACGCTCGCGTGTTTCAGCTCGACCTGGCCCATTCCAGCGAAAGTGAAAAGTCCGGTGACATTCGCCCGCTCGCGCCGGCCATCACGATGGACGCAAACGATCGAATCACCGACGTTCACGCGGCCGCTCACAATGCGACCGAGCGCGATCCGGCCCAGGTAATCGCTGTAGTCGAGATTCGAGACCAGCATCTGGAAAAACGGCTCGGGAGATGTCGGAGGCGGCGGGACGTACTTCACGATCGCGTCGAAGAGCGGCGTCATGTCTTCGCTGTTCTCGTGCAGCTCGCGCATCGCGAACCCGTTTTTCGCGCTCGCGTAAATGATCGGGAAATCGAGCTGCTCGTCGGTCGCCTTCAGCTCGACGAAAAGATCGAACACGAGATCGAGTACTTTGTGCGGCCGCGCATTCTCGCGGTCGATCTTATTGATCACAACAATCGGCTTCGCTTTGTTTTCGAGCGCTTTCCGCAAAACGAAACGCGTCTGCGCCTGTGGACCATCGTGCGCATCCACCACCAGCAGCACGCCGTCCACCATTTTCATGATGCGCTCGACTTCGCCGCCGAAATCCGCGTGGCCCGGCGTGTCGACGATGTTGATCCGATAGCCGTTCCATTGAAACGCCGCGTTCTTGGCGCGGATCGTGATCCCCTTTTCGCGCTCGAGGTCCATCGAATCCATCATCCGTTCCTCGACCTTCTGGTTGGCGCGGAAGGTGCCCGACTGGCGCAGCAATTGATCCACGAGCGTGGTCTTGCCGTGGTCGACGTGCGCAATGATGGCGATGTTGCGGATCTTGTCCATTTAGGTGCCGGGCTTGTAGGGCAACCCGCCTCAGGCGGGTTGCCGCCGAAGGCAGGCGCAGCGCCCACCCTACAAATTACGGAGCGCGGAATATGGTTGCGACAGCGGTTCGCGTCAACCGGAGTGCGCAGCCGCCGAATTTGGGCGCGCCGTGCATGATTCGACCGAGATCCAGCTATCGCCGATTGAATCTGGCGCCAAACGTTGCCTGGCATTGGCCTCTTGCAAATTCAGCATCTCGACTGCGCGCGCGCGCATCTGGCCGGCTGGATCGTCGAACCGGCCTCGCTTCATCGCAATCGCCTCGGCTCGCCGGTTGAAATATTCCTGCTTGTCTATCTCGACAGTGAGCCGGGCCGGAAGGTCGGCGTCGCCATCGCCCCGCTCGGAGACAACCGGATTACCGGCGTCTCCCTTGAGTGGTGCAAAACTCAAGATCAATAGAAACCTGAACCCAGGCTGAGGCCGATGAGAAGTGCAACTCTGGTCCAGCGCATATGGGACTCCTTTTGGTTCCGCCTCCAAAACCCTGGAGACGATTACCCTTAGCCGTTCAACCACGTGATATTGAGAAGCGTTCAGCAAGGCAATCGTTTTCGACAAAGACCAAACAACGCCAGCGAAGATTTCGCTCGCGCTATCCCCGATCCCTTTTTGCTCCTGGCCTACGGACCGCGATCGTAGACTTCGACAATGCCGACACCCTCGCCGCTGTTCACTCCGGACAGGATTGCCGTGTAAAGGCCAGGCGGTAACGATTCGCCCTGCGTTCCCTTTTCGTAACCCGCCATCCCCTTTTCGTAAAAAAACAGACGCCGCGGACGCCGCCTCCGCAATTTAGCGCTACGGAACGGGCGCGGTAACCGCTCGGTTATCAGTGGAAATCGCGGCCCGCTTCATCAAGATTGTCCGTTTTGATGGCGGCAAAGAGAAAACCCAACCGATCTCTCGCGTTCGGCATCATCGCCGTGGTGCTCATCGCCGCCGTCATCGCCGGCGTGCTCCTTTTTCGGGCCCGCCAAACTCCGCCTGGTCTACAGGTGGCGACGACTACGAAACCGGGCGCGCAACCGCCGCATGTGCGTGGCGATTTCAAAGCTCCTGTGACTCTGGAGGAATTCGGCGATTTCGAATGCGTGCCCTGTTTCATTCTCTGGCCGGCCCTTCGCAATCTGGAAAACGATTACGGCGAAAAGCTGGCCGTGATTTTCCGGAATAACCCGATGCCGCAACATCCGAAGGCGCTCGATGGCGCTCGCGCGGCTGAAGCTGCCGGCCTCCAGGGAAAATTCTGGGAAATGCACGACTTGCTTTACCTCCAACGCGGTGAATGGACGCGCGCCACCGATCCGCGCACTCAATTTGCCGAGTTCGCGCAACGACTGAATCTGGATGTTGATCGCTTCAACAAGGACGTGATGAGCGCCGAAGTAGCAACACGGATCACGGCAGACCGCGAACGTAGCGCGGCGTTGGGGCTCGACCGCACGCCGGTAGTATTCATCAACGGCCGCCGCGCGCAATTACAAGGCGACGTCGAGAACGGGTTGCGGACCGATATCGACGCAGCACTCGCGAAGCGGTAACGCGATCTGGCTTGCGGTTGTCAACGAGGTAACCTTCAGTAACTTCGCTCATGGCCAGGCTCGGGGGAACAAAATTGGGACAGCTGCTTGGCAACGCCGCTTTCGTGTTCTTCGTTTGTGTTTCCATGAACGCGCAAACAAATACAGGCGCGAGCGGAATCGAGGGTACTGCTACGGTTAGCCCGACTCACGGCGGACCGTCAAAGCTCGGCGAGGACGATTCGGCGCCGATGGCCAACGTATCATTCCGCGTGGAAGCGGCGGGAGCTACCGTCACGACCTTCAAAACCGACGCAAAGGGATCCTTCAAAATCGATCTGCCTCCCGGACGTTATGAGATCAGGATCGAGCAGGCCATGATGAAGGGCCGCGGATGCGGGCTGGGCGACGTGGAGGTAACAGCCGGCGTATTTAGGAAGGTCCATCTGGATTGCGACAGCGGCATGCGATGAACCTGGCAATGGTCTCACGCGTGCCTCTTCGTTCCAGCACCGTCACGTTTAGCCTGACGATATTGTCGCTCGTCTTATCGAGCAGCGTTGCGCTCTCGCAAAAGCAAAAAAAAGCGAAACCAACCCCCACTCCGAACCCGACGGCTACCCTAGGGGCGACGGCAACGCCGAGACCGCTTCCCACGCCAGAGACGACGATCGATCCCAAGATGGAGGCGGAGCTGCTTCAGGCAGAAGATCGGTTCATTAACGCGATCCGAAATCGGGACGCGAAGGAGTTGGAACAAATTCTTCACCGTTATTTTGCTGATTCGTTCGAAGGATCGGGATCGGCAATCCCAAAGCACGGCTTCATCATGCGAGTTACGTCCGGCCGCATGCCAGCCTATCAGGTGGCGAAAGATCGCAAACTGATCCGCAGCGACGACAGCTTCACCGTGGAAGGACTTGCCAGGGACGTGGCCCATGAACTCACGGAGGACCATCCCACGGAACAGTGGGCTCGCGTGCGTCGGTTATGGACCAACGAGGGCAGTCAGTGGATCGCGACTGCGCAAATAGTTACGCGACTCGAAGAGCGCGAGGTCCGGGAAAAGTTCGAGACGGAGAAAAAAGAAAAGCAGCCCGATTAACTCGGGCGCGGGCGACGCTGGCAAGGCCGCGCAATGGACGCCGCATAGCGACTGAACTAACGAGCGCGCTTTCGACGACCAGGAACGCACCTTCCCGCTCATCGTTCGCTGGAACAAGATAAAGCGGCGGTCACTCACAGTGAATCGAGCATGACAGTGGTCGGCTAAGATTCACGACCATTTGCATCGGTTTCGTTGCCATCCATTGCGTGGGCTCTTTCGATTCGTGTCGAGAATTCGCCGGCTTCGCAGGCACTCGGGAAAAAACGAACAGCTCCACCGGTTTCCCAGTGGAGCTGTCGTTGATTCTTCCTGTATCTGAGGACTACGGTCCGCGGTCGTAGACTTCAACCGTTCCTACGCCGGTGCCGTTATTCGCCCCGGCGAGGATTGCCGTGTAGAGACCGGGCGGCAGGTTGGCCGCAATCGCGGCTTCCTTCGTGTTCGAAGGCGCCAGGCCGGCGGCGGTAATTTGCGCCGCCTGGGCTGGGTCATCCTGCCAGTCGTTGTTCGAACTGATGAGGACGCCGTTTTCATCACGCAGCTCGAGTGTCGGATCAGCCAGAGTATTGGACACACCGAACGCCGAGAGACTCGGTCCCAGACCGCGCACGACCACGTTGTCGTTGCCGGACTTATTACCGAGGACGAAGCCCGCGATGACCACGTTGTTACCGGTGCCTACAAAGGCGCGGGTGCTCAGGTTCGCGAGTTTCGATGTTGCCGCCGTGTCGAGATCATAAACCTCGAACAGGCAGATACCGGCCGGATTACCATTGCCCCTCACAATCGCCGTGTATTGGCCTGGAGGCAGCGTCGCATCGATCGCAGACTCGAGATCGTTCGTCGGTGCAAGGCCGTCAGACTTGATCTGCGCTTCCTGCGAATCTCTCCAGTTGTTGTTGGTGATCGTTCCGAACGCGCCGGGGCCGTGCACTTCGAGGGTCGGATCAGTCAGCACTTCGGCAGCGTTGAATCCGAACTTCGTCAACGATGGTCCGAGCGCACGTATGAGCACGTGTTTCGGCACGTTACCGGTGATGGTGAAGCCGCCGATGCCGACGTTATTGCCACTGTCGGTGCGCATGCGCGTGGAGAGGTTCAACGTCTGCGAAGCGGGGGTCGCCGTCGGTGTCGCCGTAGCCGTCGCGCTTGCCGTTGCCGTCGCGGTAGCAGTCGCAGTCGCGGTGGCCGTCGGTGTAGCGGTCGGCGTCGGCGCCGTTACTACGCTCGACTCGTTAGCATCGCCGCACGCGCCGGTGGCCGCCGGGTTATTCCCGTCGCCGGAGTAACTGGCGATCCAGTTATAGGTACCGGGCGCCGATGGAGTGAACGATCCCGACTGATAGGTACTATCGCCATTCACAGGCACGACGTCGGTGAAGATCGGGTTACCGCTGCAGGTGCCGTTGTTCGGGCCAAACAGCTTGAAGGTAATCGAACCCGTCGGGCTGCCACCGGTGGTGAGTGTCGCCTTATCCGAGATCGAACCGCCCAGCACAACCGTCGACGGTTGCGACTGGGTTGTCAGGCTCGCAGCGCACGGGCCGCTTCCTGGTGGCGCCGGGGCCGTAAAGTTAGAGACCGTCACGGTATACGGGGTTCCTGCTCCAGCGTTGAAGGTGCTCGCCTGATTCGCGGTTACTTCCCATATCACCACGTTAATTGACGCGCCGACTGGAACGGTCTGCTGCCAGCTTACGTTGCCGTTGGCGCTGCCACCAGGATCGCCCCCGTAGTTGGTGCAGATGGCCGCCGGATTATAAGCGCCATTGTACGACGCGCCGATCAGCTGGACCCCGTTTGCGGAGTTGAGGGTGATCGTGGCGCAAGCCGCCACCGGACCGGCGTTCGTAAACGGCCCCACCACATCGAAGTGGTTATTCGTCGCGTTCAGATTGCTCGGACACGTTTTTCCCGAGCAAGTGCTAACGACGCCGTCGCGACCGAGTCGGCCGTTGCCCGGTGTCGTCGGGTCCGTCGTCGTCAGAGTGCCGGCCTGCACTTGATTCGGAGCCGTTCCGCACGCCGTAGTCACGGTGAAGTTGTTCACGGTCGAGCCGCCGTTGAAATTCGTCGTCAACGTGAAGCTGGCCGTTCCGCACTGAATCGTTGGACTTGTAGATATCTTAAACGGCACCGTATTGAAGCCGCTGCCGTCGATTATGATTTGCGGATAAGAAACCGTTCCCGGCGACACGACCGTCACGCCTGGGGTATTGCTGGTGAGCGTTGCGGTAAGATTGTTGGCCGTAGCGCAGCCGGAGTTGTTCAACCGCACTTTCAGTGAATCGCATTCGTTCGGGCCGATCTGGCCGTCGCCGTTTCCACCCGACACGACCACCGCGTTCGGGTCCTGGGTGTCGAGGACCGGATTGGCGGTGCCGCTTAGGCACACATCCAGCACGGTCGTGGTGTCTTTGGCCACATTGACATTGAAAGGACCCTTTTGCTGACAGAGCCGCGATGGATTCGAAACAGTCGCCGTATATGGCGTGAAAAACTGCACAGGACCGGACGCCAGTTGGATCGTGTATTTGCCGTCCGCGCCACTCGTGGTGGAGAAACCGTTATTGAATTGAATCAAAGCGCCCGAGATGGGAGCGCCCGTCTCGCATGAAGTGATCGTCCCCGTGACCGTGCCCTGGTCAGGCGCGACGCAGGTTGGGAATTTGAAGGAACCGATGCGAGTCCTCCAGTTAAACGTCAAGGTCGTCGTGTTGTAGTACTGGTTGGTTGTCCAGAACGTGCAATCATCGGTCGGATCGACCTGGAGCGACTGATAGTCACCCCAGCGATTACCCGTGCCTCTTTGCACGCCGGTTCCGGCAAACAACGTTTGCTCGCCGCCGAGGCCGGCCGTAGGGAATCCAGCCGCGTTGAAATCGCGACCGGCATATCTGATCGAGGGCGAGATCGAGGTGCTCGAAGTGGTATAGCTGGCCGCCAGGTTGCCCTGATTGTCGATCGCAGCGCTGACCATGAAGCGGTCGGTTCCATTGGCGGCGTCCACCGGGTCCGGAGCGAAGGTCGCGTTATCGAACTTGGCGTAGGCGCCGCCGAGCGCCGCGGTTCTTAACTGCACATAGCGGAATGCCGCCTGATAGGTCGTCGCACTCGTGGGGTTCACGCCGGAGATATTGACGACGAACGCTGAGGCCAGGTTTTCGTTAGCGCCGAAGCGGCGGTACTGTAACCGGTACATAAGATGATAATTGAGCGCGTTCAGGTAATCGCCTTGCGCTGCGGGCGGAGGCCCAGCCGCTGCGACCGCAGGCGGAGGCTGCTGGCACTCGGCCCGTGTGGCCCCCGCGGGCTGGAACTCGGGACTCCGCGCATCGTACGGATCTAGCGCTACCGGGCTTTCCGCGCGCTCGGTAAAGGTTGCATTCGCCGGAACCGCGAAATCAGCATGGAAATTGAACATCCGGATCGCATCCACGTTGAAGGGCGGGTTTTCTAATTCATCCGACAGCTCATAGGCAAACGGGCAGGGCTGGCCCGCCCCCGGCAGCTGGAAGCCATCGATGTCGGCGGGCTGCACCGAAGCGACACCCTCGGGATGGGAGGCTATATTGAGATTGAAGTAAATAAAGGTCGCGGTCGGATCGCCGATCAGCATCTTCGAGCGATCAAACGCGTACATGCCGGTGCCGTTGAACTGTGTGCCCGACGGCTTTGAGCGGTCAAATTGATTGACCGTCATATAATAGCCGTCGATCCAGGTCGTGAGCTTCGGATAGTCGGGGAAGTTTTGGCCCGTGCCTACACCGGGAGTGCCCGGAGGCGTCTCGGTCACGGTCTGGAAGGCATACGCGTAATACGCGCCGGTCGGGTCGCTGGTTTTTGACACCGCGATGCATTGGAAAAACGGCGCGGCATTAGCACTGGCAAAATCGAACTGCGAAATAACCCAGCGATCCGCCAGCCGGTCGTGCTGGACGATCGGGTCGCCTCGTTCAAAGTTCGCGCACACTCCACCCAGCTTGCTAAACAGCGATCGGATAGGCTTGCCCGCTACCCTCGGATTGCCCGCCTTATCATAAATCCGAAATCCAACATTTGTCGCCTGGACAACGTCTCTCGGCCCGACGGCGATGTTCTCGTCTGAAGGTGCGACGATACTACCATTCAAGGTGATAACGCCATCGTTGGCCACCATACCATCGAAGCTTGCGATCGGGGCGCTGGGTAAACTTGGAGACGGAGCGTTGCCTCTCATTGCCGAATCAAAGGACGACGGCATGAATTTCATCTCGGGGTGTAAAGCTCGATAGGAATCAACCCGCGCACGGATAAATCCTGCCAATTCCACGTTGTCCGGGTTTTTCTCCTCCCCTTCCGACGCGTCCGGCATCGTGGCGCTAGAGGAATCCACGTCAGGCATGTCACGCACGGCGTCGGATTCTGCGAAGGCGACCGCGACGGCGCTAATGGGTTTATCTCCGTTGGCAATCATTCTTTCTCCGTTTGCCAGGGCAGGGGTTTGCTTCTTCGGTTGCTGCGCTTCACCGCGCAGCGTGAAAAGAGCTGCAACGAGGAGCGCGACGAGGGTGAGTGGTAACGAAGCCTTCTTAATATAACGAGACATAAGGTGATTCAGTTAGAAGTTAGCTGCCAAGATGAGAGTGATGTTTTAATCGGGCCGTAAAAACCATGGCAATCACCAAATTGAATGATGACAATAATGTAATCCCACGGGCCGAAAATCAGGTGAAGTGTCCGCCCTGATGTCGCCAATCGTTGTTTGCCTTGAGAAGATTTCCATTTCCATCGCGCAGCTCAAGCATCGGATCCTGCAGCGCATTCGAGATCCCGAACCCGCTCACGCTTGGGCCGAGGCCGCGAACAATGAGGCGATGCCGATGCCGTTCCGTCATCACGCCGGCGAGGGGCGCGCGGTAGAACAAAGAGGGCCGTTATCGTCCGGTTTCGCCCCAGCGCAACGTCCTGCCTCGCCCGTGCCGGAAGGACAAATCGCGCGGTTACTTCGGTGCTCCGCTCACCGATAAGTTGGCGCCAATTTCAAAATCGATTCGCACTGTCTCCTTGGAAACAATCGTAAAAGGCCGCTTTTGGGAGTTCATCTGTTTTCCCGCCCGCACTTTCACCTCTAGAACATAATCGCCAGGCGGTAGGGCGATCCGGTAATGGCCGTTCTCATCAGCCGTGGTGTGCGATATCTCACTCTGTCCGTCCTTGCTCAAAACGATTAACGGAAACTCCGCGTAATTAACACGCGGTTTTGGTGCCGGCTCATCCGCGAGATTGACGCCGCTGGATTGCTCGATTTTCAAATTCCCTTCCACAAATCCCGACAACGCTGGCATCACGGCACGGCTCTCCCTCGCCGTGAAAAATGAAATGGCGAGGAAGACGCAAGCAAGTGATCGGATCATTGCGCGAACAATCTAGCAAAATCCGGAAAAGGTGCGAATCGGCGCCGCGCCGCTCGGCTTGCACGCCACGCCACCCAAAAGCGAAACAGCTCCACCGGAAACCGGTGGAGCTGTCGCTGATTCGTATTCGCTAATCAAAGACTACGGTCCGCGATCGTAGACTTCAACCGTTCCTACACCCTGGCCGTTGTTCAACCCGGCGAGAATGGCGGTGTAAAGACCTGGCGGCAGCGTGGCCGAGATTGCAGATTCCTTCGTGTTCGAAGGCGCGAGGCCCGCCGCCGTAATGTCCGCGGCTTGCGTTGCGTTATCCTGCCAATCGTTATTGGCCAAGATCAGCGTGCCGTTTTCATCGCGCAGCTCGAGCGTCGGGTCGGCCAGCGCATTGGCGATGCCGAACGAGCTCAGGCTCGGGCCTAGGCCGCGCACAACGATGCGATCGTTCCCCGGCTTGTTACCCAGAACGAACCCGGCGATGACCACTGTGTTGCCGGTGCCGACAAACGCGCGCGTGCTCAGGTTGGCCAACTTCGCGTTCGCGACCGTATCGAGATCGTAGATCTCGAACAGGCAGATGCCCGCCGTGTTGCCGTTGCCCTTTACCAGGGCCGTGTAAGCGCCCGGCGGCAGGGTCGCATCGACTGCGGACTCAAGGTCGTTGGTCGGCGCGAGGCCGTCCGCCTTGATCTGGGCTTCCTGCGAATCTCTCCAGTTGTTGTTGGTGATCGTGCCGAACGCGCCCGGCCCGTGGATCTCGAGCGTCGGATCGGCCAGCACTTCCGCCTGCGTGAATCCGAACTTGGTCAACGAAGGCCCGAGAGCCCGGATGATCACGTGTTTCGGCACCGCGCCGGTGATGGTGAAGCCACCGATGCCGACGTTATTTCCGGTGTCCGTGCGCAAACGCGTAGACAGGTTCAACGTCTGCGCCGCCGGAGTCGCCGTCGGAGTCGCGGTAGCTGTCGCAGTCGCGGTAGCTGTCGCAGTCGCGGTCGGTGTAGCGGTAGCCGTGGCCGTAGCAGTAGGCGTCGGCGTTGGGCCCGCCGTTACCGACTCATTGGCATCGTTACACGCGGTGGTTACGGCGCTATTCGCGTTATCGCCACTGTAAGAAGCAATCCATCGGTAGGTGCCCGGTGCCGTAGGCGTATAGTCTGCCGACGTATAGCTGCCATTGCCGTTAACGGAGACAGTCGAAGTGAAGATCGCCGGGCTGCCGCAGGTAGCATCGTTTGGCCCAAAGAGCGTGAACGTTATGGTGCCTGTCGGGGACGTGCCGCCAGCAAGCGTGGCGGTGTCAGAGATCGTGCCACCTACTATGATGTTTGGCGACGCTTTCGTCGTAATAGTTGGCACTGTTGGGACGGCCGGGATGTTAGCTACATAGGCGCTCCGTCCGTGGGTGGCGGCGTAGAGCTTCTTCCCGTCGGGCGAGATGGTGAGGCCCGATACCTCGACCATTGGCAGACCGGTGCCTGACACTTCCCAGTTGGTCGACCCAGCGGGCAATCTCAATACGTTATAGTCAGTTGCCGCAAAGACATCGCCAGCCTGAGTAGCCGCGACGGCCAGCGCCGGAAAATCCGGAAACCCGGTCACGCCCGAGCCGTCAAGTTTCGTAAAGATAGCGCTTGGGCCGGCTGGATTAAAGACGACCGAGAAGACGTGTCCCGGCACCGTAGGCGTGATCGAGCTATAGCTTAAGTATGTGACCCACGCGTGATTTGGATTCGCGCGATCGACAAAGATCCCGCTAATAGCGCGGTTCGGGCTAGTTGCATCGAGCGTGTCGATACGAGTGAACGTAACCAAGGCCACTGCGGCATCTGCGTTCTTGGAAACAAAAAGACGGCCACCAGTTGTCGCCACCCACAATGTTGAAGTATCCGAAGGAGTCCGCGCAAGGTAGCCTACGGCACCGCCCGAGCGCGTGGTGCCGCGGTAATCAGCATTCGATACTGTTAAGTTAGTAGCCCCGGCCGGCCCAATTTGGAGAAAGTCACCGCAAGTGTTCGGAGTGGCCCCAAAGACATTACAGCCCGCTTCCAAAGTCGCCTGCACGCCACCCCAATCCTGCGTCCGCCAAACACTCAGCGAGCCTTCAAAGATCGTTTGTCCAGCCGAAGTACTCGGATCGGCGATGATCGGCGGATAAAACAACGCACCTTCCGCTGCTCGAATGGGCCCGCTAATGAGGACCGACTTGGTCGGGTCGCCGTTCCGAAAATTCGCCGCGTGCGCATTGCCCGTGAAGGTGTTGACACTGAGCGCGGAGTTTGTAGAGCTGATGCCGCCGTTACCACCGTCGCCGAAGTACACTTGCGTCCAGGTCGGCGAGTTAACTCCCAGGAACGTGCCGTTGTCCTGGGTGCCCCCGGTCAGCTTCGCATTATTATCGTTTGCGACATTCACGCTTTGGAACTGGAGCGTCGAGAGGCCGACGTTGAGGCTGGTGAGCAGCGTCGGCACCGCCTTTAGCAATTGCTGGCAGGTCGCCAGGTCAGCGGCGTTGAGCCCGGGACCCGCCGGGATCGAACGGGAGGGGTCGGTGCAGGTACTGGAAATGTCGGCAAACGAACCGCTCGTGAGCACGACACCGCCATCCGAGCCAAAGATCGCCCTATTTGTGCCGGGAATCTCGATCACCGCATGGCTGTCGGGGTGCATGCCATTCTGCGCGAAGGGAAGGTTTTGGCAGCAGGCCCCAGGCGGCGTGGGCGACATGGTTGCATCCCAGCTAATGTCAGTAAAGGTGACACCGGCATCGGTCGAACGCAGGAATGCCCGACTATCGTTTCGTAAGCCGTATTGGTTGTAATCATAAGAGCCGCCTAGATACACGACATCGGGTTTTCCAGCGGGCGAATAAACTACGTTGTCGTAGCTGCATTGGCTCGTGCAGTAATTGGTTGTTTGATTCGTCGCCGCGGACGCGTCTTGCGCGGCCGAGAGGTCGGTAAAGCTTGCGTCAGTTGCAGCCACGGCATCATCAACCCGGAAAAGGTGCGCCTGGTTTGCGGCGGTGGTGCTGGTGTTACCGATGCCAACATACATTCGCGTCTTACCGCCGGTTATTGGTGTAACAGCGAAGGATGCACGATCAGCACTGTTCGCGGCATTACGAGCATTCTTCATTTGGGTCCAGGTACCGCCACTATCGATCGAGCGCCAGACACCGCCTTTGGTGTTAAGCGGAATCGCGTTGGTTTGCGGGAAGGGCGCCGCGTAGACGATCGCGGATGAGCCCGGATCCAGCGCAACCGCATGGACGCCGCGAGTGGAACCGAAGCTCGATGCGATGATGCCACCGTTGCCAGGTAGGGTCGAATTAAGACAAACGTCTTGCGCATTCAGCAAGGTGAAGGTCGCGCCGGCATCGGTTGACTTCCACAAACCAAAGGGCGGCATGCCGGGAGCGAAGCTATTCGTACCCGCGCTGGTAGAGCTGACGCCGCGGACGCCGCGGGCCGACCCCACATACATGATGTTTGGATTGCCCGGGTCGATCACGATCGACGAGATGGCGCGGGCATCAAAGGCCGGTCCGGAATAGGCCGGCGACATAAGTACTCCTCCCCCAAGACCAACCGCGGTGCAGTCAACTCCGGCGCCGGCAGCGACAGTGGTGTTCGCGGCGAGTTTCGTCCACGTGTCGCCACCATCGGTCGATTTATAGATACCGAAACCGGCTTCTGAATCACCCGAGGTGTTCGGTTCGCCAGTTCCAGCGTAAAGAACGCCACCTTGAAAGATGAGAGTGCCAATCGCGTTCGTGGCGAAGCTGCCAGAGACAAACGTCCAGCTGGGCGTCGCTGCGAGCACATTATCCGTACGCCAAATACCGCCGCCGGCGGCAGCCACCCACGCGCGGCAAAATGAGGCATTACACGTAGCCGAATCGATGGCCAGGCCTGTCACTCGCCCAGAGGTCACATAAGATGCGGCAGTGAAAGTGAGCACGTTGGGGTCATTCGCCACACTGGGCCCAAACAGGCTCCAGCTGAGAAATGGCCCGGAAGCAGTGATGGCCATAACGCGGTTGGATTCCGACTGAAACGTGTTCCACGATTCGGTGGCCCTTCTTGTTAATTCGAAAGGGACATAATCAGCCGGATACGCGCGGAGAGCGTATTTTTCTTCGGCCGCAGCCCACGGTCCGCCCTCCTCCGAGCCAGGACGAGTCTCGCTGAGGTCCAGATCCCGCCTGAAGATGTTAGCGGCTTTTTTGGGTTCGGATCTTGCCCCAACGATCGCGATCGCACATCCCGCCGCTAACAAAATTACGGCAGCGAGGATTCGAAGATGAAATACAGAACGGGTACGGCTGAACCAGCGGAAGTTTTTCATATAGTAACGAGTGTGTTTGTGCCAGAAGTGGCGGAGGATGTTTTTATCGGGCCGTAAAAATCGTAGCAATCATTTAATTCAAATATGACGAAAACGTAATGCGTGCTTCCGCGCTCCGCTGTAGAGCAGAGCGGTTCGACCGTTGTCGCTTTCTCTTTTTTCGGTGATTCGATCCGCAAGTCGCGCTGCTTTTTTCCAAACAGCGAGCCCCAGTGATCGTGCGCGCGAGTCGTCGCGCCCTACGGCGAAGCCGTTGGACTGGGAGATGGCTGATTTGCTTTTTCTCTTTCCCGCGCCGCGTTCGCTGTCGCCTGTTGCAGGCGCTCGGAATCGGACTTCAGACGCTCGACATCGGGCGTGGATTGCGGCTTCGCGCTGGTCTCCGGTTTATCGGAACGCGAACAGCCGGCAATAGCAAGAATTGTAACGGCGAACAGCAGGAGCGAAAAATTTTTCATATCCGGAATTGTAGATCGTACCCAACGCATTGCTACTGCGAAAGACTTGCCACTACATCGCCCGCGTTGATCGCGGCCGTTGGTTCCATCCACTTGCCATGTTCCCGAATCAAATCCTGCAATCGATCCACTGCTTCCGCTTCGGGAATGTTGAACTTTACTGCCGTCTTGCCGACGTAGAGATTCACTTTCCCGGGCGCGCCGCCGACGTAGCCGAAATCTGCGTCCGCCATTTCGCCGGGCCCGTTCACGATGCAACCCATGATCGCGATCTTCACGCCCTTGAGATGCGAGGTCGCTTCCTTGATCCGCGCCGTCGTCGTCTGGAGGTTGAACAAGGTCCGGCCGCACGATGGGCATGCGACATAATCGGTCTTGAAAATCCGCGAACCAGCCGCCTGCAAAGTATTATAGCTCAACCGCAATGCCTGACCGGGCGCTTCTTCGCCCTGCACTAAAACAGCGTCACCAATTCCATCGCACAACAACGATCCGATGTTCGTCGCCGCATTCAGCAGAGTGTCGAGGAATGACGAATGACGAATGACGAATGACGAAGGAATGCCGAAGCCCGAAACGCTTTTCGTCATTCGATCATTCGAGCTTCCTTCGTCATTCGTCATTCGTGCTTCGTCATTCTTCAGCTCATCCTTCAAAAGAATCGGGTGTCGCTCCGCAAGGTTTGCCGCCAGCAATCGAAACGCGACGATGACCGGCAGATCGACGTCGTCGCGCACGGTAACGATCTGCGCCTCTTTGCTCTCGTTCAACGCCGCAATTGCGCTGTCATCGCGCGGATCCACTTCCTGGACCCGCGCCTTCTCATAAACGATCTCCGGTTTGTAATCCCCCAGTCGCTCGATCTTGTGCGCGACCTTGTCGAAGTTCGCTTGCCTAACGACCACTCGAATCAGTTCCTCTCCACCTAACCGCACCCCATCGCGCTCAATCGTTTCCGTTGGTCGCCTTGAGTACGAGAATGGATCGAATGACAGTTCTTCTTTGGAGCTTGGAGCTTGGAGCTTGGAGCTTCGCGCATCAGTCGCGACCATCGCGACTAATGCGCGCGCTACCGGAATTTCATGAATACTGTCTTCCGTCAGCGAAACGCGAATCGTATCTCCGATCCCGTCTCGCATGAGCGACCCAATCCCAATCGCGCTCTTGATTCGCGCATCTTCTCCCTCGCCCGCTTCGGTCACTCCCAAATGGATCGGGTAATTCCAGTCCTCCCCTTCCTCGCGCAGCCGGGCGACCAGCAATCGATACGCGGCGATCATTACTTTCGGGTTGCTCGACTTCATCGAGAACACGAACGCGTCGTAATCGAGATCGCGCGCGATCCGCGCAAATTCGAGCGCGCTTTCCACCATCCCGAGGGGCGTGTCGCCGTAACGGTTCATGATCCGGTCCGAGAGCGAGCCGTGATTCGTCCCGATCCGCATCGCGCGGCCCAGTTCCTTGCAAAGCTTCACCAGCGGCGAGAAGCGCTCGCGGATTCGTTCCAGCTCGGCGGCATACTGTTCGTCCGTGTATTCGAGGATCTTGAACTTCTTCGAGTCGGCATAGTTCCCCGGATTGATCCGAACTTTCTCCACCCACCTGGCCGCTTCCATCGCCGCTTCCGGTTTAAAATGAATGTCAGCGACGATCGGCACCTCGCAGTCGCGCTCGCGCAATCCGCGCACGATGTTCTTCAAATTCGCCGCGTCCTTCACCGTCGGCGCGGTGATCCGCACGATCTCGCAACCCGTTTCCGCCAATTCCACCGTCTGCGCGATCGACGCTTCCGTGTCCATCGTGTCGCAAGTGATCATCGATTGGACGCGGATCGGATTCGCGCCGCCAATGCCGACGCGGCCGACCATCACTTCGCGGGTGACGCGGCGCCGGTATTGATATGGACTCTCGCAGTAGTTCACGCAGCCGGTTCGACGAGGACTGCTGTGCCGTAGCAAAGAACTTCCGTCACGCCCTGCATGATTTCAGTCGCATCGTAGCGCAAACCGATGACCGCGTTCGCGCCGAGCGCCCGCGCGTGTTCCAGCATCCGATCGAGCGCATCGCGCCGCGTCTGTTCGCAGAGGTCGGTGAAGATCGAAATGTTTCCGCCGACGAGCGTTTGCAGTCCGGCGCCGATGGTTCCAAAAATCGAGCGCGATCGGACGATTATTCCTCGCACCACTCCGAACGTTTTCACGGTGCGGTAGCCGTCGAGCGCAAAAGCGGTGGTTGTCATGGTTGGGTCCATGACCTGAGCATCGGCTCAGTCGCGGCAGAATTCCAGCCGCCAGTCCGCTATGGCGCTGGAGACGATTGCGTCTTCGCCGGCGGCGTTTTCGCAGGCGATTTGCGGTCGCTATTTTTCCCAAACAGATCGCCGATGTCGAAGAAGCTGATGTAAAGCATGTAGCCAATGATGAGCGTGGCGCACGCGGTCTGGACCCACTCGAGAATTTTCATGTTCACCGGCTTGCGGCGCACGCCCTCGATCAGCGCGAGAACAATATGCCCGCCATCGAGCACCGGGATCGGGAGCATGTTCAGGATCGCGAGGTTCACGTTCAGGATCACGCTGAACCAGAGCGCGAGCTTCCAGCCGTTGTCGCCTTCGAACAGCATATAATAAATGCGCACGATCATGACCGGCCCGCTCATGTGCTGCAGTTTCACGTCCGATTTGGGCGAGGCCACGGCGCCGATTGTCTGGAGCGTGCTGGTGATGCTGTTGTAAACCTGCTCGACCGGATCGGGATGGGAGAGCGAAAGCTGGCCGCCGGTTTCCCAGCTGATGCCGACACGCGGTTTCGTCACGCCTTGGGATTCCAACGGCACCGGCCGCATTTTTAGTTGCAACATTTCCGTGCGGCGGCGCACGTCGAGGGTCAATTCGTCGGTCGGGTGTTTCTCGATTTCGTCCACCAAGGTGAGCGCGTTGAAGATCGGTTTGCCGTTCACGGCCGTGACAATGTCGCCAGCCTTTACGCCCGCTTTTTCTGCGGGCGAATCCTTCTCGACCCCGTCCACCAGCGGCGTCACGGCCGGCTGGATTCCCACCTGCCGCGTACTCTTGCGCCGCCAGCCACTCGTCTCCGCGATCGACGGCACGACATCGACCGTCACGACTTTCCCGGTGCGCTCGATCTTGAATGGAATCGTCGGGCCTTCGCTGCGGACGATGTTCCAGACCACGCTGTCGTTCATTCCGAAAAACCGCGAGACCGGACGGCCGTCGACTTCAAGAATCTTGTCGCCCGGCTGCAACCCGCCTTTCTCCGCGCTCGAATCTTTCTGCACGTAACCGATCACCGTCGTCAGGTCCGATTCGCTGACCGGGTGACCAACGGCCCAGACCACGCACGCGAAGAACAAGGCGAGCAACACGCTGAAGAGCGGGCCGGCAACGGCGACGATGATTTTATCGAGCGCGGAAATCTTCGGCAACGCCGCGCGGTCCAGGTCCGCCTTGCCCTCGATCATGTCCATCGGCGCGAGCTGCGGCAGTTTCACGAACCCGCCGAATGGAAGTGAGCCTAACGAGTACTGGACGCCGTTGATCGTCTTTTTCCAGATCGGTTTCCCGAACCAGACGCCAAACCCTTCTATATAAAGACCGCGCCACCGCGCCGCGAGGAAATGGCCGAGCTCGTGGACGACGATGAGCAAATTAAAAAGGAGAACGACTTCGAGGAGGATGAAGATGACGCGCAGGATGTGGCCGAACATAGGTGCGTTGAAGCGTTAAAACGTTGAAGGGTTGAAGCGAAGCGCTCGATCGGCGAACAGAATGCAATTCAGTTTGGTATTGTAACGTTTCAACGCTTTAACCCTTCAACGATTCTTGCGCCTTCGTCCCTGGCCCATTGATCGGCGCGCAATATGGCACCGAGATCGGGGTGCGCAACGTTCGTGTGACGGTCCATGACGGTTGCGACCGTCTCCCAGATGCGCGGAAAGGAAATCTTGCGATCAAGAAACGCTGAGACCGCCACTTCATTCGCCGCGTTCAAAACCGCTGGCAGCGTTCCGCCTTCCTCCCCTGCCCTGCGCGCCAGATTCAGCGCTGGAAAATCCTCATAGCGCGGCGTGGCGAATTCGAGCTGGCGCAATTTTCCGAAATCGAGCGGTGGCAGCGAATTCGGCACCCGCTCCGGCCAGGTCACTGCGTATTGAATCGGAAAACACATGTTGGAGTGGCTCAACTGAGCAAGCACCGAGCCGTCGCTGAACTCGACCATCGAATGAACAATACTCTGCGGATGGATCACCACCTCGACCCGTTTCATCTCCACCCCGAAAAGCCAATGCGCCTCGATCATCTCGAGCCCCTTATTAAATAGAGTCGCCGAATCGATCGTGATTTTCGGTCCCATGTTCCAGGTCGGATGCTTCAGCGCCTGGTCTACCGTGATGGAATCAAAGTCCGCCGCCGGCGTCTGGCGAAATGGCCCGCCGGACGCCGTCAAAATCAGCCGTCGAACGCCATTGCTCCCCTGCCCATCCAGGCACTGAAAGATCGCGTTGTGCTCACTATCAACGGGCAACACTTGCACCCCTTTCTCCTTCGCCTCCCGCATCACGATCTCCCCCGCCATCACCAGAATCTCCTTGCTCGCCACCGCGAGATCTTTCCCCGCTTCAATCGCCGCGAGCGCCGGCTGCAATCCTCCCGTCCCAACAACGGCGACGAGAACCATCTCCGCTTCCGCAAGACACGCGATCTCGACCAACCCACTCGCACCGCTGAAAACTTGCGGCTTGTATTCGAGCGCACCAGACAGCTCGTCGATCTTCGATTCGTCGACCAGACAAACGGCTTTCGGCCGAACCCGATTTGCCTGCTCCGCCAGCTTTCGCGCGTTGCGATTCGCGGCGAGCCCAACGATCTCCATCCGTTCCGGAATGTCGTGCGCCACTTTCAGCGTGCTCTCGCCGATCGAGCCGGTCGCGCCCAAGACGACAACACGTTTTCGTTTCATCCCAAGGAGATTCGTTTCTCGCGGCGGGAATTAGTCCAGCCGAATAACGAGTCGCAGATAGAAAAACAGGAGGGGCGCGGTGAAGAGCAGGCTGTCCACCAGGTCGAGCGCGCCGCCGATGCCTGGCAGAAAGTTACCGGAATCCTTTACCCCGGTGCTGCGCTTGATGATCGATTCGGCCAGGTCGCCGATGACCGCCGCGAAACCAAGCAGCAGTCCGAGGACGACTGCGTGGGTCAGGCTCAATGCTGAGAGATGGCCCGGCATCAATTTCCACATGCCCCAGCTAGCCAGGAGCGAGAAGGCGAGCGCGCCGAAAAATCCCTCCCACGTTTTCTTTGGACTGATGTGCGGAATCATCTGGTGGCGCCCGATCACGCTACCGGTTAAATACGCGCCCATGTCGCTGAACTTCGTCACCGCCAGGAGATAGAGGACGTAGAATTGCCCGGTCACCGCGCCGGTCGGCGAACGCGGAACGACGTAGACGATTTTGGTGACGAAGTTGTAAAGCCAGAGCACGTAAAGCAGCCCAAAGATCGTGTAGGCCATCGTCCGCAACGGCGCGTCATCACGGAGACTGTCGAACATTTGCCGGGTGAAGACGGTGAGCAGGAAAAAGAGCAGGACCGCGACTTCGAAATCATAGGAATGCCCGGGCCCGATCCGGGAGAAATAATAGAAGCTCCCGCACAACATCACGGTGCCGCAGATCATCGCGGTCACCTTGAAATTCGGCAGGCCCTTGTGATCGAGCATGCCGTAGAATTCCCAGAGCGAAAGCAGGCCGAGCGTGCCGATCAGGAGAAAGAACGCGATCTCGTAGCCGGAGAAAATTATCCCGAGCGCGATCGACCAGAGGACGAGCGTGCTTCCAAAACGAAAAAAGAAAACTGAGCGCGGCGTCGACGGTTTTGTTGGTGCGGCCACGCGCTCGAGCGTTTCGGCCATTCCGGCACAATCCGAAATGATGCGGGCAATGGCAAGTGCGGAAGGGAAGGATTGCGCTCGGGCGTCGCTCAACTAGCTTGAACGCCGTGAGCAAAACCATGCCGGCCTTAGTGAAACGCGAGCGCGCGCCCGGACTCAATCTCGAGGAAGTGCCGGTCCCTGAAATCGGGCACAACGACGTCCTCATCCGCGTCCAAAGAGGCTCGATCTGCGGGACCGACGTTCACATTTACAACTGGGACGCGTGGGCCCAGAAAACGATTCCGGTGCCGATGACGATCGGGCATGAGTTCGTTGGCGTGATCGAAAAAATCGGCGCCGGCGTGCACGACTTCAAGGAAGGCGAGCTGGTCACGGCGGAAGGGCACGTCGTCTGTGGTCATTGCCGGAATTGCCTCGCCGGGCGGCGACATCTTTGCCCGAACACAAAAGGCATCGGCGTGAATCGGCCCGGCGGTTTCGCCGAATACGTTTCGGTGCCGAAAACAAATCTCTGGCGTTGCGATCCAAAAATCCCAATCGACGTGTTGTCCTGTTCGGATCCACTCGGCAACGCCGTTCACACCGCGCTCGCCTTCGATCTCGTCGGCGAAGACGTCCTCATCACCGGCGCGGGCCCGATCGGTTGCATGGCGGTGCCGATCGCGAAGATGGCCGGCGCGCGCAAAGTCGTGATCACCGACATTAATCCCTACCGGCTTGATCTCGCCCGCAAAATGGGAGCGACTCTCGCGGTCGACGTGCGGCACCGCAATTTGCACGACGTGATGCGCGAGCTCGACATGCACGAAGGTTTCGACGTCGGCCTCGAGATGTCGGGCAATCCGAAAGCGTTTACCGACATGCTCGACGTAATGGTGAACGGCGGCCGCATCGCCATGCTCGGTATCATGCCGGGGAGCGCCGCGATCGATTGGAACCTCGTGGTCTTCCACGGCCTGACGATCAAGGGAATCTACGGCCGCGAGATGTTTGAGACCTGGTACAAAATGACTGCGCTCATCCAGAGCGGCCTCGACATTTCACCCATCATCACCCACCGCTTTGCCTACGCCGATTTCCAGGAAGGCTTTGAGCTGATGAAGTCCGGAAACTCCGGCAAGATCGTCCTCGATTGGGCGGCGTGATTCCTGTAGCCGCTTCGCTGTGCGAAGCGTTTGAAGAGCAGTGATCCACTCCCGCGCTTCGCACAGCGAAGCGGCTACAGAAGAGTTATTCCAGGCTGGCCGCTGCGGCGTCGTTGCCTTCGAGCTCGAGAACCATTCGGCGAATGTGCCGGTAACCCTGATGCGCCTGCAGCATTCGCAGGCTCGCATTTGGATCGCCCCACTGGAGGACCTGAATGTTCTCCACGCGCGCGCCCCACGAATTCATTTCGCGGCGCGACGGCATGTAGAGATCGATCGTGTTCCGGCCGGCCAGCGCCCAGCCGTAATCATCCACCCGGTAAACCTGCCCCGTCGAAATAAGACGGAACACCGTGCCGGCCGGCCAGCGCGACCAATCGGCGGCGGCGCTCCCGATCTGTGGTTTGCGGGTAACGACCACCTTCTTCGTTCCGTGCTTGGTTTTCACCAGCTTCGTCGTCTTGGTTTCCTTCAACGAAAACTTTTCGAGCGCAGGTGCGGAATAGGAAGCGCGGCGATAATCGGCGATGTCCTCGCCATTCGCCGGGTTCACCGGGATTGCGCGTGGCGTATACTCCGCCCGGCGCACCGCGCCGGTCGCGGCGTGCAGTTTGCCGCCGAGCGCATTGTGATTCCCGTACGGCAGATGGTCCGCTTCGGTGTGGGTGTAGGCCGTCGTCCGCACGTTTTGGAAATCGTGCTTCGCCAGCGGCGCCTCGTATTTCGGAAGCGCGCTCGTGTGCCGACTAGTCGACGTTGTTTCGCACGCGCTCAGGCAGAGCGCGCAAACCGCGGCACAGAGAAGAAGGAAAAAGCTCCGGTTACGCAATCGCGCTGGTTATTAACAGTTATTCACAACCCCATGCAAGGGGTTTTTTCGCACAATATCTCGCTCGGTTACAGAATCCTGCGTCGTGATTAACTTTGTCCATCCTCCTCTTATTTGGTTAAACTAAAATCATGCTCGAGGAATTCGACCAGCAACTCGCCAATACCCTCGCTGAGATCAGGTCGCAGGGTCTCTACAAAACCGAACGCATTATTACTTCGCCGCAGGAAGCGCACATCGGGATTGCCGGCGGCCGGCGGGTTCTCAACATGTGCGCGAACAATTACCTCGGTCTCGCCGATCATCCGGCGCTCATCGCGGCGGCAAAGGAAGCGCTCGATAGTCACGGCTTCGGAATGGCGTCCGTCCGTTTCATCTGCGGTACGCAGGACATCCACAAGGATCTCGAGGACGCGCTCACCCGGTTTCTCGGAACCGAGGACACGATCCTTTATCCATCGGCGTTCGACGCCAACGGCGGTTTGTTCGAAACGATTCTCGGTGCGGAAGACGCCATTATTTCCGACGAACTGAATCACGCCTCGATCATCGACGGTATCCGGCTCTGCAAAGCGCAACGCTTTCGTTACAAGCACAACGACATGGCCGATCTCGAAGCGCAGCTCGAGAAAGCCAGCGACGCGCGCCTCCGCCTCATCGCCACCGACGGCTGTTTCTCGATGGATGGAACGATTGCCGATCTCGGCGCGATCTGCGATCTCGCCGAAAAATATCAGGCACTCACGATGATCGACGACGCGCACGCGACCGGTTTTCTCGGACGCAACGGCCGCGGCACCCACGAATATCGGGGCGTGATGGACCGCATCGATATCATCACGGGCACGCTCGGCAAAGCGCTCGGCGGCGCCAGCGGCGGATTCACCAGCGCGCGGAAACGGATCGTGGAGCTGTTGCGGCAACGCTCGCGGCCGTACTTGTTCTCGAACAGCGTCGCGCCCCACATCGTGGCCGGCACGTTGAAGGCGCTCGAGATCCTGAGCGAATCGACCGAGCTGCGCGACAAGTTGGAAGAGAACACAAACTACTTTCGTTCTGCGTTGATCGAGCGCGGCCTAACGATCAAAGCCGGAACCCATCCGATTGTTCCCATTATGCTGGGCGACGCCACGCTCTCGCAAAAATTTGCCGCCCGCATGCTCGAGAAAGGCGTCTACGTGATCGGCTTCTTCTATCCCGTTGTGCCGCACGGAACGGCGCGCGTCCGCACCCAGGTTTCCGCCGCGCATTCGCGGGAAGATCTGGAATTTGCCGTCAAAGCGTTTGCCGAGACGAACGCGGAATTGAAGTAGGGACGGCGTCCCGCCATTGCGGGATCCGCCGAATGTCGCTCAGTCGGACGCCGCCGCGCGGCGTCCCTACCTGAGATGGAGCGCGATGCTCGATCCCACCCAGGTCTTTTCCTTGTTGAAGTTTACTCCCATCATCAGGCCCTGGCTCATCCGGACAAGATTGTTCACGAGAATTGGCTCGGGCTCGTTCTCCGGCCAGAGAAACATCATTCGCAATTCCGCTTTTGATTTCGGTCCGTCGACGGTTTCTACAAAGGCCGCATAACTGACTTTCTTTTGCAGGATCCACGAATGCGGCTGAGGCAGGGCCGCGAGCTTTTCTTTCGTCGGCTCCATGTCCACGCCGAGCCCCGCGAAAGAGTAAAGTGGCTTCAAAACGTAATCTTCGATCGACTCGTTAGGCGGCCTGCCCGCCGTAGCCTCGGCGAAGGCGGGAAACTCGTCGGCAAAGTAAGCCGGCGAAGTGTGCGGCGTCTTCAGGAACGGCAGCGAATGTTTGCTGATACGGTAATACCAATTCGGATGCGGAATCCATTTTACCTCCAGATCCTCCTGAAAACTGAAGTCCAGCTTCAGATCGGGTCGTCGCTCGAGCTCATCGAAGATCACCCGGTTGTAAATGCGATCGATGCGCACCTCGCGCCCGTCGAGCTGGTAAAATAACTGGCGGCCTTTTTTCTTCACCTCGGTCAAACAAACCGAACGGATGCCGAGAAGCACTTCGGTGCAGGCGAAATCGATCCGGGTTTTCTGTTTCTCCGGCTCGATCTCGAGAAGGACGACGTTTTCCGGATTCGCCTCGCCGACGATCGTCCGGCGAAGCAGCTCCAGGTAATCGGAATCTTGCAATCCGCCGAAGGTCGACGTCCAGTTCGCCGGGATCGCCGGAAACGAGCGGCGCATGCAACCCAGAAGCATGAATTGAAATCCGAACAGGCTCGGGAACGCCTGGAGCTCGATCAGCCGCGGCACGAGCCGCCCCGCTTCCTCGCAAATCCCGAGATCGACGATGACGACTTCCGGATGCGACGATTCGTTAGGCACTTCGAGCCCGGCTGGAATCGCTGAGGCCGCGTGCCGCTTGAATTCCGCCGTCCGCGTTTGTGCTTCGATGAGCCGCGCCGCTGCTACCGCTTCACCCGTGAATCCGGGCGTCAGGAAAATCGGCGTCTCGGAAATCCGGAAGTCCGCCGGCCAGCGAACGCTTTCATTTACGCAACGGAGCAGCGCCGCGTATTTTTCGGCGGAAAAGTCAGCGTTGAACCGTGAGCGCAGTTGCGGATCCATCGCGTTAGATCCGCTTTAGGCTAAGCGCTGCGCGCTTGCTCAATGATGCCGCTGATATGGAGAGGAGTAAGAATCGAAACGATTCCTTTGTCGTCCGACACGATTACTCGCCGGCCTCCCGGCGGAAAATAAATATGATCCATGGTCGGCACCGGATACTCATGACCATCGGAAGTGCGAATTGAGAACGGGGTGAACGGACTGCGTTCACATCGCTGGCGGATGTCTGCAATCATGCCCGAATCTTACACCAAAAATTTCCCGCCCTCCATGATCTTCACATCGTCGAACCAGATGTCGAAATCGCGGCCGACGCAGTCGATGTGGGTCTTGGAAATCCAGTTCGCCCCGGTGTGTTCGGAATAGGGATGGCCAAACGCGATGTGGATGCCGGGAATCTTTTCGTCCTGTAAAATGTTTCCGATCACGTGGGTGCAGGCGGTGTTCGTGCCGACAGCGAACTCACCGACGCGGTTGCTGTTTTCGTCTGTGCTCGTGTAAGCGCGAAATTCTTCCAGCAGCTCCCTGTTGTCGCATTGCAGATCGCGGATCCGGTTCTCGACGATCTCGATGCGCAACGGCGTTTCCTGAAGGTCGCCGTACTTCTGGCACAGATAATCGCCGACCACGCCGTCCACGACGAAGATGCCGCGCGAATTCGCCGGTGAGGTGAAAATTTCGCCGCCCGGCAGGTTCCCCCATTTCTCCGGCGTGATGATGCCGCTGGTCTTCAGCCATTTCAGTTTCGGCGAGAATTCGGCTTCATAATCTGTTCCGGCGGCGGTCTTGCACTTGATCCGTTTTGCCGCTCGCGCACGCTCGACCAGGCGCTGACTAAGCGCGTCGATCGCACGAAAATCCGCGCGCATCCCTTCGAGCATGATCTGGCGGGTGATGTTCACCATGTGGCCGTGCCGGATGTGGTTTTTGTTCACCACGTCGCTCATTTGCATTCGCGAACGCAATTCGCCGCGCTGGGTTTGCGCGCAAAAAACACTGACCTGCGATTCCGCGAGATCTTCCAAAACAATAGCCGGCATGTCCGTCAACGGCCGATCGGCGTGTTCTTCCAAAACGAAGAGCGAATGTTGCGCGCCGACTTCTTCCACCTCGGATTGGAGGGCGGCGGCAATATCGCGCGTCGCTTCGTCGGTGATGATCGTGATTCGCTCGTCCTGCTTCAGCCGCAGACAATCGCGGACCGCGTTGCGCGCGCCCGGTTGGAGTTCAGGATCAATGGTTACGGTGTAGGCGCGATCAGGCATGATGTGAGAAAAGAGCGGTCAGCTTTACGCGAAAAATTGAGAATCGGCAATGCGCGATACGCAGGATTAATTGCCGGCACGGACATCAAATGCATTTGTCACCAAAGAATGGCGCGTCGTCCAAAGAAATTCGCGCTCTAGATTTTGGGTAAAGGCTCTCCGGTGGTCAAATCTTCGCAGGTCTCGGCCACGACTTGATCGATAACTGCCTTCATGTCGTTCGTCCGTTGAAAGGCCGCCGCCTGTCCGCGCCCGTGTCTTGACGAGAACTTACGACTTTAGCGCCCCTGCGAAGGGTCTTTCTTTCAATTGAATGCTATTCGAACCGGAAAAGCTACGGGCAAAAAAATCCACTAATCGCTGGTACAGAATTTTCAGGTTGCGAGGCTTGTAGATACCATGTCCTTCGTCTTCAAAAGTCAAAAGCTCATAAGGAATTCTTGCTTTTCGTAAAGCGGCAACCACCGAATCTACATTCTGCGGAGTAACATTCGGATCTTGCATGCCTTGAACAATCAGGACGTTGCCTTGGATCTCACTGACAAAGTGTATCGGGGAGCGGTCATGATAGCGCTTGGGAACAGTCTGTGGGCTGCCGCCCATCATCTCCTCGCTGTAAGGACGCAGATCAGGACGTGTCGTCTCATAATCGACGACTAAGTCGGCCATCCCACATATTGGCGCTGACGCCGCAATAGTCCGCGTTGGGAATCGCGTAATCGCACACCACGATGAATAACCACCGTAAGATGTGCCCGTTATCCCGATTTTTCCAGGCTCCGCGACGCCCTCCGTAAGAAGGGCTTCTATCCCACAGCGGATGTCATCCTGCTCTTTGCCTCCCCATCCTTCGGCCTTTATCAATTCCCTGAATTCCAACGTGAAACCAGTGCTTCCGCGGTAATTTGGATCAAGGACATTGAAACCCTGATCTACAAAAAACTGAATTTGCGGGTTGACCCGATCCTCGCTATGAAGCGTGGGTCCACCATGAACATAAACAATCGTACCACGAGCCTCTTCTCTCGGACGATAGAGCCATCCCTGAATCCCAAGCCCATCGATCGATTTCCAGTGAAAGTCCTGAGCTGGATGTAATTCCTGCCGGGTGAGCGACGTCCGCTCCCAAACACGAGAAAGACTGATGCACTCTCCAGAGTCGTTGAGTGCAAACGAAATCAACTCATCCGGCTGAGCGGAACTGTAATGTTGCCCGATCCATCGATCATTCGGTATCGGGCTCGGCGCTAGGAGAATAAGATTGGAGATGGTCTTAGGTAGGCGTTTGATGGCGCGAGTTTGAGGATCCAAAAGAAAGCTGCTCGTACGCCCTTGGTTCATTTCAATGACCACGATTTGATCACTTCCGTGCGGAACAGATGCAGCCTCGATATTGATCGTCGGATCGTCGAGAACCCATCGCACCCGCGAAGTTTTCAAATCGCATACCCCAAGACGCCGATGTGTTTTCGCTTCGGTCAACACAACAAGGTGGCGCCCGTCGGGAAACCACGACGCAACTGTCTTCACGTCGCTACCAAAGTTGAACAGTTCTCGATCATCACGCCCATCGATGTCCACTAACCATACCTGTTGGCCCGAAGGATGAATATCCATTCGCGTGTAAAGAATATGAGTGCCCAGCGGACTGAGCTGTGGCGGAACTGACGTGGCTTTCTCGGGACGTGCAAGGGGAAGCCGTTCGCCTGTCACCAAATCATGACGATAAATCCAAGTCGGCTCGATCTCCTTCCCCGCAGCTACATCGTAGTTTGCGCCGTATACGAGCCAACGTTCATTTGGATGAAGCTCCCCACCGCGAACATAAAAGCGAGGATTACTCTCTGTCAGAGCCAGCATTTCGCCTGGGCGCTCTAGATCAACACGAAATAACTGTGCACGCTCGTCACCACCTTCGTCCCGTTCAGCGATAACCGCTTGGCTATCCGGACTCCAAGAGACGAGCACGGTATCGTCACGACTTTCGGTAAGACGAATTGGAGACGACGAACCATCCGTGGGCGCAGCAAAAACGTTCGCGCTTGGTCCCGCTCGAAACCAAGTCCAGGCGACCCACTTGCCATTCGGAGAGACCAGGGGGCGGACCATGCCGGGCAATGTCAAAAGTGCGTCCAGACGTTCCGCTGGCGCAGCAACACGCGTGGCCGAAGCGGTCTGATCGAGTGGCGAAGAAATCGAGGGCTCCATGGATAAAGTCAGTCGGCGTAGTCGCAACCTACAGCAGAATGGTTGCCTTTCCAAAAATCCGACGCCGTTTCTCTACCGAACGCTACGCTTGGCAGCGACTTTTTTCTCTAGTTTCGCCAAGTGTTGCTCGAGCTTGGCGAAAGCTCTCTGTTTTTTCTCGCGAAATTCCAATTCTCTTGTCTCCCATTCCAGGGCAAGTTTTTGGATTCCGATCCAGGCCTCTCGATCGTCCTTTTCTTCGCGCCAAAACTCGATGAAGGGTTTAAAAATCTTGTACACTCTTACTAAACGGGCGGAGTCCACAGCAAACGCAACATCCTCACTTAGGGTTCCGATTTCGACGGCGGAACACAATTCTTCGTAGTCATTCAAGAGATTTCTTGCTGCGAAAAGCGCATCGTCATCCGCTACGATCTTCTTCACTGCCTGATCATCAAGCGGATCGTTTATATTGACTCCTATTTTCTTTGCGGCGTCATGCGCGGCGCGCTCGTGAGTTGGATTTGGTGTGTCCTTAAAGAACTGGTGATGAGACTGAGCTTGGTTCCAACGGGTTGTCCGCTTGGCCTGCCACCAGATAAGGAAAAGCGATGTCAACCCGACAGCGGTTAAGCAGAGTTGCAGGACCGGCACAACGTCATGACTAAATTCGTAAAAACTCATTCGCAACCTCCTCTCAGGTGCAACGGCCCTTGCATCCTGTTAGGAACGGCGGTCAACGCGAAAATCGTGCTCCGGGGCGCTGGTGGGTTCCGCTCCATGCTTTCGTGACCAAAGACCATTCAGAATCTAAGCACCGGAAGGGCTGGTGTAAAGCTGACTGTCCAGGAATGACAAAGCGGCGCAAAAAGTTCTCTCGCCATCTGCTCTATCCGGCAGGCGTGGCAGCCTCTTCCGGTTGCGTCGGGATCAACCCTTCGTAAGTCTCGGCCACGATCTGATCGACGACGGCTTTCATGTCGTTGGTGCGATGAAACACTTCGAGCTGGCGGTCTGCGCCGGTGCCTTCCCGCATGATCCGTTCGATGTGCGCCATCTCGCGTTTGCTCTCGAGTTCGTCGACTTCGGTCGCCACGAATTCCAGGAGCTCGTTGAGCAGACTCCGCGTCTCGACCTCCTTTTCCCGGCCGAAATCGATGAGCTTGCCTTCGATGCCGTAACGCGAGGCGCGCCACCGGTTCTCATCCAGGAGCCGGCGCCGATAAACGCGAAAGGTCGTGTTGTGCTTCAGCAATTTGTAGAGCTTCGCGATCACGGCCTGGATGAGCGCGGCAATCGCGAGCGTGTCCTCCACGCGCGATTGGGCATCGCACACCCGCATCTCAAGCGTATCGAAAAATGGATGGAGCCGGATGTCCCACCAGATCTTTTTTGGATTATCGATGCACCCTGTCTTGACCAGCAGCTTGCAGAAATCTTCGTACTCGGAGAGCGACTCGAACGCGTCGGGAATCCCGGTGCGCGGAAAGCGCTCAAACACTTTCAGGCGATAACCCTTGAGCCCGGTGTCCTGTCCGACCCAGAAAGGCGAGTTGACGGAGAGCGCGTAAATGTGCGGCAAAAAATAGCGCGCCTGGTTCATGACGTGAATGGCCGACTCGCGGCTCGGGATTCCGACGTGCACGTGCAACCCGAAGATCAGGTTCGCGCGCGCCAGGCGCTGCATGTCCTTCACGATTTGCTTGTAGCGTTCGCCTTCGGTGATGAGCTGGTCGTGCCAGTTCGAAAACGGATGAGTGCCGACCGACGCGATCCGCAAGTTCGCCTTGTTCGCCAGCGACGCGAGTTTGCTCCGCAGCTCGACGACGTGCTCGCGCGCGTTTGCGATCGAAGTGCAAATCTCCGTGCCGAGTTCGACCACCGATTGGTGCATCTCCGGCTTGATCTGCTCCTTGAGCAAAACTTTGCCGCCCTCGAGGATTTCCTGGATGTGGGAACGCAACTCACGCGTTTCCGGGTCGACGATCGCGAATTCCTCTTCGATCCCGAGCGTGAAAGTGTGGTTCGTGGCGGGCATGGTTGGGTAACTAATGTCTCTCAAAAACTCCGCGCTGTCATGCGAGGCAACGGAGAATGACGAAGCTCGAATGACGAATGACGAATCAATGACGAAGCTCGAATGACCAAAAGAGCCGCGACGTCGCAGCTTCGGGTTTCGTCATTCCTTCGTCATTCGTCATTCGTCATTCGTCATTTTTCGACGTCACGCCAGGTCGCCTAACGACTTCCGCATCACCGCCGCCTGGACGAATTTGCCCCAGCTCAAATTATCGACGCCGGGCTGATGCTCCTTCGCCTTCCGGATCGCCATGTCGGAAACGGCGTCGACGACCCATTCGAAATTCGCCTGGCCGACGCTCGCGGCTTCCGCGTCTGGCGCGGGATTACAAAAATCGATCGCCATCGGAACACCATCCCGGATCGCGAACTCGACCGTGTTCAAATCGTATCCGAGATACTGATTCAACGTCAGCACGCCCTCTTCGACCTTCTGTAAAATCTCGCGCGGTGCGGACCACTCGGTTTGATAACGCAAGTGATACGGGTGCCGTGGTTCGTAGGGCATGATCCGGACATTGCGCTGATCGATTGAGTAGCAGCGGAAGTACATGTCGAACTTCACTTCCTCCTGCAACATCATCACGAGCTGGCCCGTCTCGCTGTAGGCGCGGTAAAATTCTTCCGGGTTATGGAGCCGATACACGTTCTTCCAGCCGCCGCCCGCGAACGGTTTGAAGAACGCCGGCCAGCCGACGTAATTAAAAATGCCTTCCCAATCCAGCGGATAAGCGAGGTTGCGGAACGAACTGTCCTTCGTCTCCGGCGGCAGATCGTGCGAGGGCAGCAGCACCGTCTTCGGCACCGCCACCCCGATCTTCGTCGCCAGCGCGTTATTGAAAAATTTCTCGTCGGCGCTCCACCAAAACGGATTGTTCACGACCGCGGTTCCGGTCAGGGCCGCGTTCTTGAGCCACGCCCGATAAAACGGCACGTCCTGCGAGATGCGATCGATCACGACATCGTAACCGCATGGCTCGCCCTGGATCACTTTGTCCATTCGGACGAACTCGGCCATGATTTCTTTGCCGCCAGTCTTCTGGTTGACCCGGTCGACGAATGCCGGCGGGAAACTGCCTTCCTGTCCAAAAAGGATTCCGATTTTTTTCATAGTTGTTTTGAGGTTCCTGCGCACTTCACCCACAAATCTTCGACAAATAATACGGCAGCATCTCCCGCCAGTAATTCCAGTCGTGGCCGCGCCACCGGCCGTCATCGAGCCAATGCTGGATGCCTTTCGAGTTCAGGATCTCGGAGAGCCGATACGATTCGTGGCGGGTGTTGTCCCACTCACCGGTGCCGATGATGATGCCCATGTGATTGTATTTCCAAGGGTCGGTCGTGTTCGGCAGGTAATCGTAGGGGCTGTTGAAATAAATGTTGTCGTCGTAATAACCGTCGAAGAACGAGCTGATATCGAACGCCCCGCTCAATGAAATGAGATGGCTCACCGCGTCGGGATGACGAAACGCGATGTTGGCCGCGTGATACGCGCCGAGGCTGGCGCCGCTTACCATCACCCGATGGGTTCCACATTCGCGCCGCGCGAGATCAAAGACGTCGTGAATGACGACGCGCTCAAAAGCGTTGTGCGTCCGCATCCGGTCGGCGGGATGAATCCCCTTGTTATAAAAGCTGTCGAGATCGGCTGAGTCCGGGCAATAGATCGTGATCTTGCCGCTATCGACGAACCCGGCGATCGAACCGGTGAGGCCGAAGTCCTTGTTCTGGGAATGACGCCCGAACGAGGTGGGAAACAAAACCAGCGGCAGGCCGCCGCCGTTGCCGAAAGCGAGCATCTCGAAGTCGCGGCTCAAATGAGGCGTCCACCAGCGGATGTAACGTTCGTTCATATCGCGTCTCGGCTTCGCCGAAAGCCGAAACTCTTTCAGTAAATGGCCCCGCGCCGAAAGGCAAACGGAAGAGAATTCTCGACAAGTCCGAAATCAGAAGCGATGCGTTTTGCTTTTAATGCCGCCGCACACGCTTACCGGAAACATCCAACAACATCGCGCGTTCCCCTCCAAAATTCTGAAGAATCGCCGGGACGTTCTCGTTTATCTGCCGCCCGGTTATCGCCGATTTTCGATGCGCCAATACCCGGTGCTCTATCTGCAGGACGGCCAGAACGTTTTCGATGCCGCGACTTCGTTTGCCGGCGTGGAATGGGGCGTGGACGAAACCGCGCAGCGCCTGATCCGGCAGAAATTGATGGAGCCGCTGATCATCGTCGCCATCGCGAATACGGGCGAGGACCGCATTCATGAATATGCGCCGACGCCGGCGCGGCTCGATCCGCCGAAACGGAAACGGAGCAAGGGATTGCTTCGGAGTTACGGCCGTTTTCTCGTCGAAGAGCTGAAGCCGTTCATCGATCGGAAATATCGGACTAAACGCGAAGCGGAATTCACCGGCCTGGGCGGCTCGTCGCTCGGTGGCCTGGCGACGATCACGCTCGGCCTTTGGTTCCCGAATTATTTCAACCGCCTCGCGGTCCTCTCGCCCTCGATCTGGTGGGACGATTGCGCGATTTACGACATCGTCGATGAAGTGGACGAAACGAAAAAGCCGCCATTGAAAATCTGGCTCGATACCGGAACGCATGAGCCGGGTTGGGAACGCGCAGCCGGGTTGCGTGATCGTCTCGTCGAAAAAGGATGGCGGCTCCACGACGACCTTCATTACCTCGAAGTCGAAGGCGCCAATCATAGTGAAGGCGCCTGGGCTGGGCGGATCGATCCGGTGTTGCGCTTTCTTTTTCCGCCGCCGCCTCCGCCCGTGGCGAAGATCGCGCCCATAAAAAAACGGCGCGGCCTGTTTCAACGCGCTCTCGCGCTGGCAAATCTGTTCTCGGCCTAGGTGGATCGGGCGCTCCGCGCGCGATGCTATTATCTAGGTGGATCGGGCGCTCCGCGCGCGATGCTATTATTATCCGGTTTCGCCGGCAGTCATGGCATCGAGCGGCGGAGCGCTCGATCCACCGAATCGCGGGTCGAGCTTCGTCATTGCTTCGTTCGCGTAGGCGAGATCGTCGCCCGTCAGATAATCGGTGAAGCCGCCGACTTTTCCCCGACGCACCTTGAACGATTCCGGATCGCCGACGTCGGTTGCCTGCAAGATCTTCGAAGCGAACGCGCCCGCTGCTTCCATTTTTTTCATGTTGCCGAAACGCGAGAATTCCAGCGCATGCGCGAACGCTTCCGTATCCGGCACGGTATCGCCGAGAAATTTTAGCAGCGCGCGAAAAGTTTCTGCCGGCACCCGCTGCAACTCTTCGTAGCGGACCAAAAGAAAATTCGGCTTGCCCGCCCATTCCTCGAGCCAGCCATTCATGATCTCGATCATGGATGCGATCCCGTGGCGCCGGTCGCGAAGCACTTCGCCGATTTCTTTTTGCTTCAATTGGTCTGGCGTTTCGCGCGTGCGCCGGGTGAGCTGAACATAATGCGAGACGAACGTGTCCCGCGGATCGCGCGCGAGCAGGATGATTTTTGCGCGGCGTCGCTCGCCGGCCGGGATAAAATATTTTCCGCGCAAATCATCCCAGCGATCGGCCTTCGTGCGTTGCTCGAAACGATCGTGCGAATAAATGATCCGCGGAATTCGGGCATCGCCGCATCGCCTGGGATCGAGCGAGAACGGATGCCCGTAGCGCTTGCAATAATACGCGCAGAGAAACGTGCGCACCCAGGTGCGACCGCTCTTCGGAATCGAAACCACGATGGCGTCGCCTCCGGAAAGTTCCCGCGCCCGGCTGCTGAGGTTCCAGCGGATCAATCGCGCCATAGTCGGGCGCGACTAGTTTTTCTCAGCGTCCGCGTCGTTTGACGGCGGCGCGATTTCTTCCGAGTACTTGCCGAGCTTGCGAAACTTCTCGTAGCGATTGCGCATCAGCTCATCAAGCGGGAGCGCGGAGAGGCGCTCGAGATTCTGGCGCAGGGCGGCGCCGAGATTTGCGGCCGCGGTATCGGGATCGCGATGGGCGCCGCCTTCCGGTTCCGGCACGATTTCATCCACCACGCCCAGTCCCATCAGGTCTTGCGCAGTCAGCTTCAGGGCCTCGGCCGCTTCGGCCGCGTGTCGGCGATCTTTCCACAAAATCGCGGAGCACGCTTCCGGACTGATCACCGAATAATAAGCGTTCTCGAGAATCAACACGCGATCCGACACGCCGATCCCGAGCGCGCCACCGGACCCGCCTTCACCGATCACGATCGCAATCGTCGGCACGCGCAGATTCATCATCTCGCGCAGATTCACCGCGATCGCTTCCGAAATGTGGCGTTCCTCCGAGCCGATGCCGGGAAACGCGCCCGGCGTGTCGATCAACGAAATCACCGGCAACTGAAACTTTTCCGCGAGCCGCATCAACCGCAGCGCCTTGCGATATCCCTCCGGGTGGGCGCAGCCGAAATTGCGCTTCACGTTCTCTTTTGTGTCGCGGCCTTTCTGGTGCGTGATCACCACACAGCGGTGCGGTCCCAGTTTCGCCAGGCCGCTCGGCATCGCCTTGTCGTCGCCGTAGACGCGATCGCCATGCAGCTCGATCCAGTTCGTGAAACAGCGCGCGACATAATCGAGCGCGAACGGTCGCTTGATGTGCCGGGCGAGCTGGACCCGCTGCCACGCGCTAAGGTTGTCGTAAATCTGTCGGCGGGTTTCGCGGATCTTGGTCTCCATCGCCTCGACCTCGGAATCGAAATCGAGATCGTGCCGATCGGAATGGTCTTTCAAGTCCTGGAGCCGGCGCTGCAATTCCAGGATCGGTTTTTCGAATTCGAGCGGATGCGATTCCATCGGCGAAATAGCCACGGTCAGTCTGTAATGGTGACAGCGGTCTTGCTGTTTACAAGGCTGCTCAGTTCTTCCATGTCGCTGGCTGGCAGGCCCAGGCCGGGCGGCGGCGGCTGGCCGGATTCGTCGCGCTGCCCGGGCTCGGGCACCGCAAAAAGGAAATAACCGGGTTGAGCCAGCCGTATCCAGCGCGTGCTTCCGACCCATTCTTTTGTGCCGAACCCGACTCGCTTTCCGCCTCTCCACGCCATCACTTCGGCGACGCGGGTGTTGATCCGCGGCGCCTGTTTCGAGGAGAGCTTCACCACCTTGACATGGTAGCGCTTAAAAAACTGGCCGTGGTTGAGAAGAATGACAGTCTGCGCTCTTCGCTGGATGAAGACGGCAAAATCGGGCCGCGAAATGAGCAGCCGCTGTCCGACGCGCAGCATCGAGTTCGTCAGGTTGTTCGTCCGCATGATCAATTCGGGCGTCGTCTTCGTTTTGTTTGCGATCTTCGCCAGCACGTCACCGCTGCGCACGATGTACTCCTGTTTGTCCGGCGACCGATACTCGGTGAAGAGCATCTCGACGTTCACCTGCCCGAGAAGGTCCTTGGCTTCTTCGATGTGCGGGCCGCTCGGAAATTTCTGGAGAAAATTCAGGAGCGCATCGCGCGCTTCGGCGAGTTTCCCTTCCTGGCGCAATTTCGCGGCCGCCTGGAAATCCGGCAGGGCCACGTCCGGCACCGGCTCGACCGGGATTTCGCCGCTCTTCTCCTGCTGGATTTTGCGCTCGGGCTTAACGAACAGGTCGTAGCTGAAAAACGCCGCCCCGCCAAAGATCACGACCGCGAGCAATAAAAGGAAAAGCCATTTCATGGGGCGGGATGAAGGTCGTTAAAAAAATGAATCGTGTCCACGTAGTTACGCGGCTGATTTTTTAGGCCCCGCGTTCCGCCGAAGCTCCAAATCCCAAGCACCAAGCTCCAAAGAAATTCCAAACACCAATAACCAAAACAGAACGCGCAAGAACGCTCTTTGGAGCTTGGAATTTGGAGCTTCTCTGGAGCTTGGTGCTTGGAGCTTGGGATTTCCGGCGCGAAGCGCCGGTTAGGAGAACGTCTCCCAGGCCGCCGGCTGCGGGAGCGGATCGCCGTCTTTTCCCCAGGTGAAATGGCAATCCTGGCAATAAAATTCCTTCGGGAAAACTTTCATCGCGAAAAGAATGCTCGCGATTCCCGGCGTGATGAACTTCCGGGTCAGCTGCGGATATTCGATCCGGGGCGACTTGCATTGCGGGCAACGAATTGCCGAGCCGACCTCAGGATCGCTCGCTTCCCAGTCCAGCATCAATTGGTTCGCCTTCTCGAAATCGTCCTCATGCACCAGCACTTTCGCGCTCGCCTGCGGCTCTGACATGAACGCCATCTTTTGCAGATGCCCTTCGTTGTGAACGTCCGCTTTTACCCCGGCTTCCTGGAAGCGCGTCTTCAAGTGCTTCGCCTTGGCCGGCTCGTTGAATGTCGCGATGGTGACCATGAGATGTCGCTCGGGCAATTCCCATCAAACATCAACTACTGGCCGAGCGCAAGACGGTGGATCGAGCGCTCCGCCGCTCGATGTTTCGCAGGCCTTGCTTCGCCAGCAATTTAGCATCGCGCGCGGAGCGCCCGATCCACCAATTCAACTCGGCGGCGGGAACCATTTGTAGAGCATCAGGTAAACGAGGACGCCGGTAATCGAGACATAAAGCCAGATCGGCATGGTCCAGCGCGCGATCCGCCTGTGGCGGTCCCAGCGCCGGCGGAAAACCGGCACGAGCGTGACGATCACGAGCGGCAGGGTCACGAACGCCAGCAGAATATGCGAGATCAGCATCGCGAAATAGATCGGCCGCACGATCCCCTGCGCGGTGAAATGGGTGGAGCGTTCACCGACATGCGCGTGATAAACGAGATAGCCGACGAGAAACAGTGTCGACGAAATCAGCGCCGGGATCATGCACGCGACGTGGCGCCGCCAATGGCCGCGCCGGATCAGATACCAGCCGGCCGAAATGAAAACCGTGCTGATGAGGTTCAGCGACGCATTGATAGCCGGGAGATCGGAGATGGTCACTTTGAAGCGTTAAAACGTTGAAGCGATGAAGCGTTGCAGCGACTGGTATCCTACGCTCCAACGCTTCAACTCTCCAACGATGCCTCCGCCAGTTTTAGAACCGACGCCTCCGTCCCTCGCGCGCCAGTTCTACCGCCGTCGCGCGAAGGTCCATCACTCTCAATCCCGCCGCATTTTGCGTCTGGCGATCGTCGCGTTCGTTCTCATCTTCGGCTGGACGAGCTGGTATCTCGCGAAACGCGGGTTCGGCAAAGAATGGCGCGACCGCGTTTCGGAGGAGCTGCACAAGCGCGGGGTCGAAGCCTCGATCGCGCGGCTCACCGTCGATCCAGTCCGGGGCCTCATCGCGCAAAACGTGCGGATTTACGATTTCAAAAATCGCGAGAACACGCTCGCGGTGATCAGCGAAGTCGCACTCGACATCAATTACGCGGCGTTGTTGCACAACAAACCATTCCTCAACGCGCTCGATGTTCACGGTGCCGAGCTGACGATCCCAAATCCGGGCGCCTCGCCTGGTGCCCCCAAAACGCAGATCAAGGAATTGCGCGCCCACATTTATTTTCCGCCTGAACAAATCTATGTCAGCCAGGCCGAAGGAATTTTCTGCGGCCTGCGCATTTCCGCGACCGGGCAGTTGATCAAGCGCAACGATTACAAATCATCCGATGAAATCTCGGACGAAGAATGGCGGCAGCGTCTTCTCCTGCTCCATCGCGTGGCGGATGAATTGCGCCGATTCAATTTTCCCGGCGAAGGTCCGTCGCTCCAGGTGAAGTTCGCCGGCGACCTTTCGCAGTTCGAGACGATCCACGCCGAGGCGGCCTTGAGCGGCGAGCGTTTGCGTCGCGGCGATTACGAAATGTCGAACCTGTCGGTCGCCGCGGACTGGGCGAACCACACCTTGCAAATCAAGCAATGCACGTGGTCGGACAGCATCGGAAATTTTTCCGGACGCGCGAGCTGGAATCTGCGAACAAAAGCGGCTGACTTCCAGGGCCGCAGCACGCTCGACGCGAAACGTTTTCTCGACGCCGCCGGCTTCCCGTTGCTCGCCGACGTAACGCTGAATTCACCGCCGCTCCTCGAGCTTTCCGGGTCCGCCGATTTCGCGCCGGACACGCCGAAGATCAGTGTCATCGGCCGCGTCGATGTCGAGCGCTTCAGTTACAAAACCGTTCCGCTCCTGAAATTGACCGCGGATTTTTCGTGGGACGGCGAGCGCGCCATGGTCCGCGAGCTGCGGCTCCGCCATGAATCGGGCGAGCTGCGCGGCGATCTGCTCGACGCGCCAGACGATTTTCGGCTCAACCTCGAGAGCGCGATCGACCCGATCATTTTCCGCGCCTTCGCTTCCCCCGAGCTCGGCCGTTTTCTCGCGGAGTGGGAATGGAGCCGCCCGCCCGCGATTCGTCTCACCGTCCGCGGCCCGGGTCGCAACCCGGAAACCTGGGTCGGTGATGGTGCGATCACGACGCAGCGGACGCGTTTCCGCGGCACCTGGATGAACGAAGCCAGCGCGGTCTTGCGTCTCGAAAACGGCGCGCTCAATCTCAACAATCTCCGCGTCGTTCGCGATGAAGGGTCGGGCACCGGCTCGATCGCCTACGATTTCGCGCACCACGAAGTCCGCTTTAAAGACATTAAGAGCGCGCTTCGATTGACCGAAGCGATCGTCTGGGTCGATCCGAAATATTTCAAGGAAGTCGTCGACTACAAATTCCGGCATCCACCGAACCTCATCGTCAACGGCGTCTTTCATTTTCATGGCAAGAACGACCACATCGAGATCAAGGTCGATGCGCCGACCGGGATGGATTACGGCTTTCTCGGTAAGACCTTGCCGTTCGACCGGGTCTCCGGCCGGCTTCTCTTCACCGACAATCGGCTCCAGTTATTCGATATCGACGGCAAACTTTTCGGCGGCGATGTGCGCGGCGGCGGCGATGTCTCGCTCGCCCAAAACGACAAGCGCTATCACGCCAACCTCACCCTCGAAGGTGTCGATTTCCCGCGACTCGCCGATCTCTATTTCAAATATAAGACGACCCGCGGAAAATTGAGCGGCGCCTACGAATGGATCAGCGCAGGAAGCGACGCGCGCGCCATGCAGGGACGCGGCACCGCGAACGTGACCGAAGGCGATGTCTTCGCGATCCCGATCTTCGGGCCGCTCTCAGAACTGACCTCGGCAATCATTCCCGGCACCGGCTACAGCATCGCCAAAAGCGCAAAGTCCACCTTCACGATTAAGGGCGGTGTCATTCACACCGATGACTTCAAAGTGTCCGGCAAACTCTTCGGCATGGTCGGCCACGGCGACATCTATTTTCTCGAGGACCGGCTCGACTTCGATGTTCGCATCGAGGCCGGCGGCGCCGGTGTCGTCCTCACGCCCGTCTACAAACTTTTCGAATACAAAGGCGAGGGACCGATCGCGAAACCGAACTGGCACCCAAAGCGATTCTAGCGAATCGCAAATGACGAATGTCGAATGAAGAATGACGAATGAAGAAGAGGCGGACTTCAGCACCTTCGTCATTCGTCATTCGACATTCGTCATTGCTCCTCGGAGCCCACATGTCCATCGGTGGCGGCGTCCATCGCGCCATCGAGCGATCGCGCTCGATCGATTGCACAGCGATGCAGATCTTCGTGAAGAACAATATGCAGTGGTTCGCCCGGCCATTGTCGCGCGAAGAGATCAAAGCGTTTCTCGATCACGCCCAACGCAAAGAACTGCACGCCGCATTCGCCCACGCGAATTATCTGATCAATCTCGCGGCCACGAATCCGCAATTCCACGCGAATTCTCTCCGCGCGCTCTCCGAGGAGCTGGTGCGGGCCGATCAACTCGAGCTGCCGTTTCTCGTCATGCATCCCGGCGCGCATCTCGGAGCGGGGGAACAGGCGGGCTTGGAAAAAATCGTCGCGTCGCTCGATGCGATCTGGGCTGTGATTCCGAAAGTGAAAACGAAGATCGCGCTCGAAACGACGGCCGGCCAGGGATCGTGCCTGGGTGAAAAGTTCGAGCATCTGGCGGCGATCATCGAAAACGTGCGCGAACCGGAACGGCTCTGTGTTTGCCTCGACACCGCCCACGTCTTCGCCGCCGGTTACGACATCGGCAGCGAAGCCGGAGTGAAGAAAATGTTTCGCGAATTCGATCGCGTGATCGGATTGGATCGACTCGCGGCCTTGCATCTCAACGATTCCAAGACCGCGCTCGGATCGCGGGTCGATCGCCACGAACACATTGGGAAAGGCAAGATCGGTCTCGAAGCGTTCCGCTTCATCATGCGCGACCGGCGTTTCCGCAAAATCCCGAAAGTACTCGAGACACCGAAAGGCAAGGACCTCGCTGAGGACGTCGCGAACCTGAAGACCCTGCGCGGTCTTCTTTGATTTTCCTCTTACTCGAAAGTTAATCCGCCTTGACCCGCTCGATGTGCGCCCCCAGCTCGCTCAGTTTTTCATCGAGATGCTCGTAGCCGCGATCGATGTGATACACGCGGCTGACTTCCGTCCGGCCTTCCGCCTTCAGTCCCGCGAGCACCAGCGCGGCCGACGCACGCAAATCGCTCGCCATTACGGGCGCGCCGAACAACCGGTCTACCCCGGTGATGATCGCGCTCGCTCCTTCGAGCTGCATGTGCGCGCCCATTCGCTTCAGCTCCGCGACATGCATGTAACGTTGGGGGAAAATGTTTTCTGTGATCACGCTGATCCCTTCCGTCGTGGAAAGCAGCGCGCACATTTGCGCCTGCATGTCGGTGGGAAAACCGGGATACGGCTCTGTCGCCAGCTCGATCGGCGTGATCTCGCCGTTGGATGAAACCGTGATCGAATCATGCGCCCATTGGATTTGGTAACCGCAGGCCGTGAGCGCGTCGGTAAGCGAAGTCAGATGTTCGCGCACCACTCGTTTCACGGTCACGCCCTTGCCGCAGATCGCGCCCGCAATGAGAAACGTGCCAGCTTCGATCCGGTCCGGAATCACGTCGTGTTCCGCGCCGTGTAATTCTTTGACGCCCTCGATGATCAACCGCCGCGTGCCCGCGCCTTCGATTTTCGCGCCCATCTTGTTGAGGAAATTCGCGAGGTCGACGACTTCGGGCTCCGTCGCCGCGCCTTCGATCACGGTGACTCCCTCGGCCAACGTCGCGGCCATCATCACGTTGTCCGTGCCAAGAACCGTCGGTCCGAATTTGCCGGTGAGATTCACCACTGCGCCGACCAATTTCGGCGCGAACACTTTCACATTACCGCCTTCGACCCGCACCGCCGCCCCGAGTGCCTCAAATCCTTTCAGGTGCAAATCGATCGGCCGATCGCCAATCACGCAACCGCCCGGCATCGACACCGTCGCTTCGTTGCATCTCCCCAGGAGCGGACCGAGCACACAAACCGACGCCCGCATTTTTCGCACGACATCGTAGGGCGCGATCGACTCCAGTTTCTCGGCGGTGGCTGTCACCGTGCCGCTGGCCCGTTCCACCTGCGCGCCGAGATGCGTGAGGATTTGGAGCATGTAATGCGTGTCGCTCAGGTCCGGCACGCGATGGAGAATGCAGGGCTCGCGCGTCAACAGCGTCGCGGCGAGAATCGGCAGCGCGGAATTTTTCGAGCCGCTGATCTTGATCGAGCCCGAGAGCGGCCGGCCGCCGTGAACGAGAATCTTATCCATACCTCCCAAAGAGGAATCGTATCACACCCGCATAATCGCGTTCCGTTTCGATGTCGTGATAATTTTTTTCTGCCATCAGCGCCGCCAGATCGTCCGCCTGCCCGATGCCGACTTCAAGCGCCAGTAAACCACCTGGCGCGAGATGAGACGGCGCTGCCTCGATCAGTTTGCGGACAATTTCGTCACCGCGCTCGCCCCCAAAAACCGCGATTTCCGGATCGCGCAACACTTCGCGCGAAAGAGTCCTCCGATCCCCAGCCGGCACATACGGCAGGTTGGCGACAATAACGTCATATACGTGAATCACGGATGTCAGCAGATCGCTGCGACAGAACTCGACGCGATCCGTCAGGCCAAGGCGGTCGGCGTTTTCGCGGGCAAGACTGAGCGCGTCGTCGGAAAGATCGGTCGCAGTTATTTTCGCCTGCGGAAATTTCGCCGCGAGGCTGAGCGCGATTACTCCGCTACCGGTTCCGACGTCGACGACCCGGCATTCGGCATTCGGCATTCGGCATTCGGCAATTTTTTCGACCAGCTGCTCCGTCTCCGGGCGCGGAACGAGAGCGCGTTGGTCGCAAAGAAACGTTTGTCCGGCAAACTCGACCGTCCCGAGCAAATGCTGGAGCGGCTCACCTTGCCCTCGCCGCTTAACCAGTTCGCGCAGCGGCATCAGCTCTTCTTCCCGCAACCCCCGCTCGAATTCCAAATACAGCTCGATCCGCTTCCGCTTCAGGGCATGCGCGAGTAAATGTTCCGCGTTCAACCGCGGACTTTCGATCCCGCGCTTCTTGAAGTAATCGGTCGTCGATTGCAGCACTTCGAGAAGCGTCATAAGCACCCTGGCACTAAATCGACGGGTCTAAGTCAGGTGCGCGCCGACCAGATAACCCCGTAAGGCGACTATGGTGAGATTGCAGATTAACTGAAGCGCGATCAGGACTCGGTAAGTAAGAGGAGAAAAGTTGCGCCGGAGATAGGCCAGACCAAGAAAGACAAGGACGCCCATCATTGGCTGCCAACCTAGCTGGACCGGTTGGAATTGGACCCCGAACAGGAGAATAACAGCCAGAGCGGGAAGGAGCATGCCGTAGAGAAGCAAGATGCGCTCCCTTTTCCATCGCTGCGTCCACTCGATCATGGCGGGAACAATCACGAAAATTCCGACTACGCTGGGGACACAACAAAGCGCGTAATCGATTGTGACCTGCAAGTTGAAAGGGTAAATCATGAAGAAGACCGGGACGAGAGCTACGGTAAGGTTGAAGAACCGCATCCAGATAAAATTAACCGGCGAAGTTAGCGGATTGGCAGCGCCGGCTCCCGCAAAGTTTTGCGCCCACATGTTGTCGGGAAGCTGGAGAAAGAGCCGCGTCCAGATAAACCAGGGAAGGACCATGACTCCAAACGTTAAGACGTAATGAAGCATCGGTTTGAAACTGGTCTTATCGCGCCATCCTCTTATTGCGTACCAGAGTCCCAGACCGGCGGCTATCGGCAGGCTTTGAGGGTGACAATGATAAGCCAGCGCCGCACAAAGCCCGACGATCCGTGGGTCATGCGCGCGCCGCGCTGAGTTCAAACTTAGGTAGGCAAAGAACGCGGCCATCGCCTTGGGCCACGTGAAGATCGTCTGAGTGATGAAATAAGGGTTGCTAAGATAAAGCAGCGCCGCGACGGGCAGGCTTTCCGGAAGCTCAAAGTTCGAGAATAGAACCAGAAGTCCGAGGAGCATGAGCGAGTTAAGGAACATCCCCACGATAAAGAACTGGGTATAAGAATCGTCGTCGTTCAGTTTTTCTACATCGGGCCATTCTCCCCCGGAATATTTGAAGGTTCCCAGGGCATCCTCGGCCGGTTGGTTCCAGGCCAGGACTGCGCGAAAGGGGAGAGCCACCAGAGGCATCAGGATCGTTCGATTACTCACCTCGTTCACTGGCATGATCGGATGGTTCTCCTTAAACGAGATTCGCCGAACGAAAAATTCCGTCACCACATATGGGATGTAGTTATCGACCGGCAACGTCGTCAGGTATTGAATCTTCACGTTCAAGCTGTGCTTCTTGAACATGAACTGGTGCTCATCCATTTTGGCGGGCCAGTCGACCTTGACGTGCACGACGGCGACGCAAAGCGTTAGAAAAACAAACCAGAGCATTAGGGCCAGGCGCATGGGCCGGCTAAGTGTCACCGCGATGTCGCGCCAAACTCGGCGTCGCACCAGATCGCCCACGGCCAGGACCAGACACAAGATCGCGAGCACTCCAACATAATGTCGCGCCTGCCAGCTCAGCGCGATGAGCAGCCCAAAGATCCCGTGGAGGAGAACGCCCGCGCCCGCGCCGTAACCAATAAGTTCCATCCCCTTGAGCGGCGTAAATCGCGAACAAAGCGCGATGCCGGTCGACAAGATTGAGACCGTCACCCAGAGCAGCAGCAAGTAAACGCTCAAGAGTTCGGACATGGGCGGCATCCTACCCGATGACCTACGCCGTGAGCGATGATTCGGTGAGGCGCTCCTGCAAATCCGCGGCCTGGAGCGATTGGATCATTTCCGTGAGGTCGCCTTCCATGAACCGGTCGAGATTATAAAGCGTCAGGCCAATGCGGTGATCGGTGACGCGGTTCTGGGCGTAGTTGTAAGTCCGGATTTTTTCTTCGCGGCCGCCGGACCCGATCTGGTTCCGCCGATGGGCGGAATATTTTTCCTCTTCTTCACGCCGTTTGTCCTCAAGCAAACGCGCCCGCATGATCTTGAGCGCTTTCTCCTTGTTCTTTTGCTGGCTGCGCCCGTCCTGGCAACGAACGAGCCGGCCGGTCGGAATGTGGAGGACCTGGACGGCGGAATCGGTCGTGTTCACGCCCTGCCCGCCGGGACCGCCGGCGCGGCAGACTTCGATTCGCAGATCTTCCGGCTTCAATTCGATATCGACTTCCTCGGCTTCGGGAAGAACGGCAACCGTCGCGGTGGAAGTATGGATGCGGCCTTGCGCTTCGGTGGCGGGCACGCGTTGCACTCGATGAACGCCGCTTTCGAAGCGGAGCGTCTTGAAAACGTTTTCGCCGGACACCCTGAAGATCGATTCCTTTAAGCCGCCGAGTTCCGAAGGACTCGATTCGAGGCCTTCGACTTTGAGCCCGGCGGATTCCGCGTAGCGGTTGTACATCCGGTAAAGATCGGCGGCGAAAATGGCGGCCTCGCTTCCGCCGGTCCCGGCGCGAATTTCGACGATCGCGTCGCGGCTTTCGTTTTCGTCCGGTGGGAGAAGGGCGATCTGGAAATCGCGCTCGAGTTCGGCGACGCGTTTTTCGAGATCAGGAATCTCGTCATCGGCCATGGCAGCGATCTCGACGTCGTTCGACGCGGCCAGCTCGCGGTTCTGGTCGAGCTGCTCGCGGGCGGCTTCCAGTTCGTCCCATTTCGCGAGCAACGCTTTCACGTTCGCGTGCTCGCGCATGATCTCGCTCGCGCGTTTTCGGTTCTCGAAAAGCGCGGGGTCAGCGATCTCGCGTTCGAGCTCGGCGAAGCGTTCGCGTTTGCGCTCGACTAGGGAATTAAAGTCCATGGGTGTTCTGTGGCCGCGATCGGCGATCGCGGAATCGGCCGGGATCGACGATCCCGGCTGCAGCCAGCTAACCTTTTTTCGAAGCGCGCGCGGCCTTGGTGCCGCCGTAGCGCCGCGCGAATTTCTCCACGCGTCCGGCCGTATCGACGAACTTCTGTTCCCCGGTGAAAAACGGATGGCACGCCGCGCAGATGCCGATTTTAATATCCCGCTTGGTCGAGCGCGTGTGATAGACAGCGCCGCAAGCGCAGACGATATCGGTCTCGTAATACTCTGGATGAATGTCCGCTTTCATGTTTGGAAACGAGGGGCGAACTGTAGCGCGCTCCGGCTCTCGCGCAAGGGATGAAATCGGACGACGCGCTCCTTGCCGCATGGGAGGAAACGCTGGCCCGAAAAGGCGAGGCGCCGGCGGTTTTCGATACGAACGGCGAGGTCCAGCGGACCTTTCGCGACATCGAAGGCCGGGCGCGGGAACTCGAGAGTGAAATTGTCGGACCGGTCTATCCGATTGAGATCGGAAACCATCCGGACTGGCCTTCGCATTTGCTGGCGGCGTTGCGGCGGCGCGTTGTCGCGTTGCCGTTGGAAAGTTCTATCACGGCGCAACAACGCGAGAGCGCTCTCCGCATTTGCACGAACCATGAGTGGCGAAACGAACAAACCGTTTTGCTGAAACTGACCTCAGGCACGACAGCCGCAGCGCGCGCCATTCGTTTCCGGAGCGAACAGCTGCTCGCCGATTGCATTCAAATTTGCGACACGATGGGAATCGGCGACGACGATCTGAACTTCGCGGTGATCCCGCTCTCGCATTCCTACGGCTTCAGCAATCTCGTTTCTCCGTTACTCGTGCGCGGCGTGCCGATGGTGCTGAGCCGCGACCGAATGCCCCGGGCGGTGCTCGACGGTCTTGCGCGAACCAGTGCCACCGTTTTTGCCGGCATGCCGGTTTTCTACCAGGCGTTTTGCGAAATGGAGACGATGCCGGCGTTGCCGAAGTTGCGCCTTTGCATTTCGGCCGGCGCGCCGTTGCCGCTCGAAGTTGCGCGGAAATTTCATGAGAAATTTCGCCAGACGATCCATTCGTTCTACGGCTCGTCCGAATGCGGCGGCATTTGTTACGACCGCGAGGCGCGGTTGGACGAAGCGGGCTTTGTCGGACCGCCGATGAACGGCGTGAAAATCGAGATGCTCGAGCCAGCGGCCAGCGCGAGCCGCATTCGCATTCAAAGTGCGGCCGCCGGCGATGGCTATTTTCCCGAACCCGAAGATGAGAAACTCAGCGCCGGATTTTTTACTCCGGACGATTTGCTGAGCAGGAGCGGCGATGGTTTCCGGGTCGTTGGCCGCGTTTCCGACGTCATTAATGTCGCCGGGAAAAAGGTAAACCCGGCGGAGGTCGAAGCCGAGCTGTTGTGCTTCGCCGGGGTGCGCGCCGCGGTCGTGTTCGGACGCGAATCCGTTTTGCGAAATGAAGAAGTCGCGGCCTGCGTCGCCACGAACGCCCAGATTCGCGAAGCGGAGCTGCTGGAGTTTTGCCGGCAACGTTTGAGCGGCTGGCAGGTGCCGAAGCGGATCTTTTTCGTCGAGGAAATTCCGGTCAACGAGCGCGGAAAAGTGAGCCGACGTGAACTGGCGCAACGATTTGCAGACAAATGATGCGGTCGGATCAGAGGTTTATTTCGATTCAGGGGAAAGGAAACCAATCATGCGAACAATCTTACTTTCTTTTATCGTAGCTCTCGCCCTCCTCGGCGGATTCACCAGTTGCTCGACGACGGTGAAGACTGACAGCGGCCACGGCGTAACGGCGGGCGTGCATTAAACTGGAGGGATCCCGCAGTCGCGGGACTGTGTCGTCCAGAAAAAGCAGGACGGGACAGAGCCCGTCCCTCCAAGAAAAACTGCTTTCCATTTTCGTGAGAGCAGGCATCTGTCCTTAAGGCGTGGCGCGTGACTGCCGAAGTGCGCAGACCCCCGCGCCGATTTCATTGTGAACGACGCCACGCCGAGCCATGCCGCTGACGAGACCGCCCTGAGCGGTCGCGTTCTCGTTCTGGAACCAGACCTGGAGATGGCGGAGAAAATTCACGCCGCTCTCCACGAAGCGGCGCCCGCTGCCGAGGTGGATGTCGCGCCGACTGTCGCCCAGGCTCATGGCATCGTCGTCAACGCGAAGCCCGATCTCTTCGTCCTCGACGCCGAGGCTGTCCCCGATCTCGGCCAGGAATTTCTCTACGATCTGCGCACCAGCCATCCGAACGCTCGCGCCATCGTTCTCACCGGGCATCTCGCCACTCATCGCGAACAGGCGGCCAGTCTTGGCGCCATTCATTTTTTGGAAAAACCCTTCCCTCACGGTGACTTTGTCGATCTTGTCCAGGCGCTGCTTTCGCCGGCGACCAGCGCCGACAGCGAGAAATTCCAGGGAACACTGAGCGATCTTCATCTCGCCGACATCATCCAGCTGAAGTGCATGAGCGGGTCGTCGGCCGCGCTCCAGTTCACCGGACCGAACGGCGAGAAGGCGCGCGTGTATTTCGACGCCGGCCAGGTCCGCCACGCCACCGCGCCGGGCAAGGAAGGAGTCGCTGCATTCAATGAAATCGTGAATTGGAAGGGCGGCCAGATTTCCGAAGTCTCCGGCGCCGGTCCGGTCCCGCGGACGATCCGTGACGATTGGCAGATGTTGCTTATGGAAGCGGTCCGCAAGATCGACGAGACGCGCGCCAAACCGTCTTCGCCGCGGACGAAACGCAAATCGGCGACCCGCAAAGTTCTGGTCATCGACGACAGCCTGATGCTGCTGAGTTTCGTAAAAGAGATTTTGGCGGAAGCGCACTACGAAGTGACGACGGCGGCTACCGCTGAGGAAGGATTGAACGCGGCGACGAACGACCCGCCCGATCTGATTCTCCTCGACTACGTGTTGCCGGATATGAAAGGCGACGAAGTTTGCCAGCGCCTGCTCGACAACGCGGCGACGGCCAGCGTGCCGATTGTTTATATGTCCGGGTTCGGAACGGATTTGCAGCCGGACCAGATGACGAGCCCGAGTGTGATAGGATCGTTGAACAAACCGTTCACATCTGATTTGCTAATGAAAACGGTGGAGAACTACATGCCCAAGGATCCTAACGAGCCGGCCGAATCCCAGAGCGAGTTCACGGAACAGGAACCAGCCGTGCCGGTCGAAGAGCCGGCCTGGACCGCGCCGGTTTGGTCGCAAGAGGAGACCGCGGCACAACCGGAAGCAAACCAACCGGTTTGGCCTGAGCCCGGCGATCAACCTTCGGCCGCTCCGGCAGAAACCGCCGAGATCGCATCCGCCGCCGGCGCCACGAGCGACGCCTGGTGGAGTGCGCCGGTGACCGATTCGAGCTGGGAATCGCCGCCGGCCAGCGCGCCGGCTTCGTTCCAATCGCCAACCGAGCCGGCCGCGACTGAAGAGCGCTTGCCGGTGAACGGCGCGTTTTTCTCCGGCGACACCAGTTTCTTTTCGCTCAACGGCGCTCTGCACACGATCGGCAAAGAAAAACTTACCGGCACGCTGCGCACGTTTTGGAACAAGGCGAGCGTCGATCTGCTCGCGCGCGACGGCGCGATCGTTCTCGTGACGACACGCGATCCGGTCGTGTATTGTCCGGAAGCGCCGATCACGTTAGTGAACGTCGACGCGGAACAGACCGAGAAAGGCCGCGCCGAACAACGCGAGACCGGCTGCCCGCTTTTCCTCACCCTCGCGCGCGAAGGATTGATTCTCCACGAACCGGCGGTGCAGCTCGTGCAGCATTACGGTCAGAAACTTTTCGCGCAGCTTTGGACGGCGAAAAAAGTTCGGTTCGTTTTCGAGACGAGCGAAACGCTGCCGGAATTCGCCGGCGAAGTCCCCGCCGAGGAAGACATCGATCACTGGATTCTCACCACCCTGCGCTGCATCCAGTTCCAGGAACTCGGCGACACGCCGGACATCGAGTCGGGCTCGATTCCCGCCTACACCCGCGACGGTTACGAGCGCGTGCAAAACCTTCGGCTCACCGTGGCGGAAGCGCAGTTCGCCTCGCAGTTCAACGGGGTGCGGTCCGTCGCCCAAATCGCGAAGAATCTCCGGCTCGATTTCAAATTCGCGCGGCTCACGTTGTTCCGGTTTCTCGCGCTGGAGATCGTCGAATGCTGGCCGCCGGCCGCGGCCTCGGCGAAACCGGAGAAGCGCGGTTTCTTCCAGAAGTTCGGGTTCGGCGAATAGCTCGCGCCCGTCATCGTCGCGATGAAGAAGAAGGTCCTCGTTGTCGACATCGGCGGCACGCACGTGAAGCTGATGATCTCGCACAGCGACAGCCGGAAATTCGATTCCGGGATGAAGCTCTCGCCGAAAGAACTCGTCTCGCAGATCAAGAAAACGGCAGCGGGCTGGAAGTACAACGCGATCTCGATCGGCTTTCCTTCCGTCGTGAAAAAAGGTCGCGTGAAAAAAGACCCAAAACATCTGGCCCCGGGTTGGATCGATTGGGATTTCGGCAAGTCGTTAGGCAAACCGACTCGCGTCATCAACGACGCAGCGATGCAGGCCCTTGGCAGTTATCATGGCGGCCGCATGCTTTTTCTCGGGCTCGGGACTGGGCTCGGCTCGGCGCTGGTGTGGGAAAAGAATCTCCTCCCGCTCGAGCTCGGCGATCTTCCCTATGAAGGTCGGATCATCGAAAAATATCTCGGCAAAATCGGATTCGATAACCTCGGAAAAAAGGAGTGGATGCGCCACGTCCTCTTCTGCCTGAAATACCTCAAACTTTCTTTCATTGCCGATTACATCGTGCTCGGCGGCGGACTCGTGAAAGAATTCGACACTCTCCCGGATGGCGTCGAGCCCGGCGACAATCGCAACAGCTATCTCGGTGGACTGCGGATGTGGGAAACGGATCCAAAAACGCGGCGACCCAAATGGAACGTGATGTGACGCGGCCGACAGATGGTCACTCTGCGCGTATTCGATAGTCCCCTCGAAGCAGGCCTCGCAAAATCTCTCCTGAACGATCGGGGGATCGAATGTGAGTTGGCCGACGAAGCTTCACATGATTGGAGCGGAGCGGCGGTCGCCGTTCCGATCCGTCTCCTCGTAAGAGAGGACCAGGCCGAGGAAGCGCTGCGCATTCTCAAACATCCTGGTCCCGGGCTGCCGGAAGATTTTGATCCGGGCGCGAATCCGGAGGAAACAGCGCCGGAAACTCGGCCCGATGTGGCGACGCAATTGGACCAACTCCGGAAAACGGTTCGCAAACTTATTGTCGTATCGACGGTCCTTTTCTTTCTTCTTTGGTGCTTCGTCGCCTATCTGCTGACCGACCGACCGAATTATGCCAGCCGGCTTTGGCTCGCGATCACAACCGCTTCCCGACATTCGGACTTTGAGAAAGCCAGGCGGCTGGCTGAATCAGCAGTGAAGCGATATCCACGCGAATATTGGTCGCATGAATGGCTGGCCGACGTGGAGTTCCGCGCGAACAACCTGAAAGGCGCGGAGGTCGAATATCAACGCGCCTACGACTTGTTGCCCAACCAGGAAATCAAGAAGCGCCTGCAGGCGATTCGCATTCGAACGGCGTCGCAGCCTTCGCCTTCGCCCAGTCCGGCAGCGAGTCCGTAATCACCTCTGTTGTAGCGATCGCCCTAAGCATTTGGCAATCTCGCAGGCCGTGTGTAAGAGAGAGCATGCCTAGATTGCGCGCCAAAACTCGTCAGCACTCCGAAGAGGCGATTCTCGATCAGGCAACTCAGCAGTTACTCAAAGCCACGAAGCAGGCAGCAAAGAAGCGCGGAAAAGCAATCAGCGAGGATTCGTTGCGGCGCGAAGGATACAGCGAACATTTTATCGACCGAGTCCGCGAGGCGTTCGCGTTGTAGCGACGGCGCTCTGTCGCCGTGACCCGCGTTAGCAAAAGCTGGCGCTCTTTCTTAGCGCCATGTTCGAATTGAAGCGGCATCTTCTATCACGCCGGAGAGAATTACGCCGAAGAACTGGGCGTTCGCGCGCAGGTAGTAAGGTACTGTTTCGCCACCATGCGGCACATTCATTAGGATCGGCACAAACGAGCCGTTGCTCTGCCCAGCCATCATTGCCATCGCCGTCGATCCGCCGCCGTCCAACGAAAGACCGTTGTAAGCGCCGGCAATTAAGAGCCATTGACCAACGTCATAGAAGGTGGCGCCGTACCGCATCGACTGGTCTTCCACGCCGTCAACCGTGAGGAGGAAAAGATAATTATTGTCCGCGCTCAATCCGACCGCCGTTCGTGCTGCGAGCCAGACTGCATCATCGGCGGGGTTTAAGTTCTCGGGGCGAAAGGGAGTTCCGCGGTTCCATCCATCCCGCAAAACCATTGCTTCTCCGGACAAAAGCAGTCCGGTATTGAATGGCGTAGGCGGCAGCTGCCCGGGCGGGACGTTCGGACTCCCGGAGACAGCCGTGTAAAGATTGCTCCAGTTACTGGGCAGACCGACCTCGGCGTTAATCACTTGAAACGACGCTTGCAGGTCTTCGGTGATCGTCAGCGCCACCGTGCCAGCATCATTCGAATCACGCACATCAGCCAGGGTTCCGCCTTGAATAGGTTGGGTCGGATCGCAAACGACGTTTGCCTGCGAGATCGCGGCGCCAAACAAATAAACGTTTCCATTAGCGCCGGCCGCGAGCGCTCCGTTAATCGCCAAGACCGTCGAAAGCGGCGTATCCGCCGCGGTCAAGAACTGCTCGATCGTGCCATCCACCAGGTCCCCTTTTGGCGTCGTATAAAACTGAAGCCCCGACGTGTTTTGTAAATCGATGCGCACGATCGTGGCATTCTGTTCCGCCGCCACACCGAACCCCGGCATCGCCTTCCCCGTCGCGTACTGAATCCCCTCGACCCACGACCCACCGATTTGAAACAGCGGCCGCCAATAGCCCAACACATAGTCACTCATATTCCTGTCCTCCGTTTTTCGGCTTCTTCCTCATCAATCCGCTTAATGCTGTCCAGTCATCCGCTCTTCACTGCGCACGCTCCTCCGCGCGAAGGTCTTGGGGCGGTCCAGGCTCATTCTCCTTACAGCAGCTTGAGCTTCGTCAGGTCCTGCGAATCGACGATGCCGACGGGCGCCTGGTGATCGTCGACGACGACAAGGTCGTCGATGCGATGGCGTTCGAGGAGGTTCAATACTTCCACGGCAAGTTTGTCCTGGTGAACGGTGACCGGGTTCAGCGTCATTAAATCCCCGACAAGGCGATCCGCGATTTTGTTATCGGATTGGAAATGGCGGACGAAATCGCCGTGAGTGAAAATGCCGAGAAGCTGACCCTCTTCATCGGCGACAACCGCAGCTCCGGCGCGGACCTCGGTCATTGTTTTCAGCACGTCGCGGATCGTCGCGTCGGGCGCGACCATGGCAAGCGCGTGCCGCGGCCGCATGATCTGGTGAACGCGCAGAAGCAGACTGCGCCCGATCATTCCGGCCGGATGGAAGCGGGCGAAATCCTCTTTTTGAAAGCCGCGCGCTTCGAGAAGCACCATCGCAAGCGCGTCACCGAGGGCGAGCATGACGGTCGTGCTCGAAGTCGGCGCGAGATTTAGCGGACAGGCCTCCTGTTCGATGTTCACGTCGAGAACGACGTGCGAATTCTTGGCGAGGTTCGAACTCGTATCGCCACAAATCGCGATGATTTGGACCTGGAATCGCGCGATGGCCGGCAATACGCGCAGCAGTTCTTCCGTTTCGCCGCTAGCGCTGAAGGCGAGAATCACATCACCGTCCGCGACCATCCCGAGATCGCCATGCAACGCGTCAAGCGAATCAAGCACTACCGCGGGCGAACCGGTGCTGGTCAACGTCGAAGCGATCTTTCTGCCGATATGTCCCGATTTGCCGACACCCACCACGACAATTTTGTTCCGTGCTTCCAGGCAATTCTTCATCAGCGCGACAGCGCGCGAAAAATCTTCGTCGAGTCGTTCGCGCAGCCGTTGCAGCTCGACAATCTCGATATCGAGAACTCTTCTCGCCTTTTCCAGGTAATCCATCGCGTCCTG
>DASQPH010000081.1:0-71746 GCA_035644055.1 Chthoniobacterales bacterium | reverse complement strand
TGGTTGCGGCCGTTGTTAAGGACGACGCTCTTGCCGGTGGAATCGACGTTGCCGATGAGGCCGTAGAATTTCGCGATGTTATCGACGCTGAGATAATCGCGCGGGCCGACCTTGATGACCTGCCAGTCTTTGTTTGGCGTGGACGAGGGCGAGGCGGCGGGTTTGGCGGAGGTTTTCGAAGAGCTTTTGCCAGATGGTTTCGAGGACGATTTCGATTTGCCGAAAGTACCGGAGGCGAGGCCAAGACAGAGGACGCCGGCGATGAACAGGAAACGGAGTCGCGGGGCGCTCATTATTAATAGAGGGGCAGGATGGGTGCCATAGTTGTATCGGATGCGGGATTGGAAATGGTCTGAGGGCGAGGCGTTCAAAAAGATCTGCCTTCGCCAAGCCTACGGCTGGCAGGCAAGGAGCGGCGGTTTACAAACCGCCGTCGGGGGATATCGGCGATCTGGAGAGCGCCGTTCCTTGGCCAGAGGGCAACAGAGTTACCGGGCCAAGTGCGTTCCCAAACAGAGATCGGGAACGAGGGGATCGAGCACGAGCACGAACGCAAGGTGAGCATGAAGGAATTGGACAAGCTCCGCGTTTCATCCTTTCGTGTTGGATGTTTAAGCCGCTCTATCACCTGATCACTGGATTGCTGGCAGCCGGCCCTCTGCTCGCGCAAACCGAACCGAACAAATCGCCCGCATCCAAAGACGCGGACAAACCGCCGACCATCAAAGAACCGGCGAAGAAGCCGGCCGAGCAAAGTCCCCCACCCGCTTCCGGTCAAAGCCCGGCAACCGCGCCGAATGTTTCGACAGACGCTTCCGCCAAACCGCAGGTCGACAAAAACCCGCCACCGCTCGATCCCGCCAACATGGATACCTCAGTGAAGGCGGCTGAAGATTTCTACCTCTTCGCCAACGGCGGCTGGATAAAGAAGAACCCGGTCCCGCCGGAGTTCTCGCGCTGGGCTTCGTTCAATGAGCTGGCGGAAAAGAACAACGACGCGCTCAAGGAGATCACGGAGAAAGCGGCGGGCGGCAACGCGCCGGCGGACGCCTCTGCTTCGACGAAAAAATCCAAAGGCGGTGACAAACCGGCATCCGCCGACGTGCAAAAGGTCGGCGACTTTTACGCGAGCGGGATGAACGAGTCGGCGATCGATGCGGCCAAAGCGCAGCCGCTCGAGGACGAGTTCAAAAAGATCGATGCAATGAAGGATCGAAAAGATGTGCTGAAGGAAATCGGGCGATTCCACGCGATGGGCTGGCGCGCGTTTTTCGGATTTCTTTCGGGCCAGGACGACAAAGACAGCACGAAAATCATCGCGCAAGCATTCCAGGGCGGGCTCGGATTGCCGGACCGCGATTACTACACGAAGACCGACGAAGCATCGCAGAAGCTGCGAGACCAATACGTCGAGCACGTGACGAAGATGCTGACGCTCGCCGGCACGCCGGCCGACCAGGCGGCGAAAGACGCGCAAAAAATCATGACGTTGGAAACTTCGCTGGCGAAACCGGCCCGGACGCGCGTGGAGCTGCGCGATCCGCAGAAGAATTACAACAAGATGAAGCTCGCGGAACTGCAGACGATGACGCCGGACTGGAACTGGTCGGATTTCCTGAAAGAATTGAAGTTGACCAATCCGGGCGACATCAACGTCGGCCAGCCGGATTTCTTCAAAGCGGCCAACGAAGTTTTCAAGACGACCCCGGTGGAAGATTGGAAGCCGTATCTGCGTTGGCATTTGATCCGCGACATGGCGCCGATGCTTTCGAGCGATTTCGTGAACGAAAATTTCCGGTTCTACGAAGCGACCCTGCGCGGAACGAAGCAGATCAGGCCGCGCTGGAAACGCGTCGTGACAAAGGAAGACGACGAGATCGGCGAAGCGCTCGGCAAACTGTATGTGGCTGAAAAATTTCCGCCGGAAGCGAAGGCTCGCGCGCTCGAAATGGTCAACAACCTGAAGGACGCGCTGGCGGAACGAATCAAAACGCTTGATTGGATGGACCAGGCAACAAAGGACCAGGCGTTGAAGAAACTGGCCGCGTTTCAGGTCAAAATTGGGTATCCGGACAAGTGGCGTGATTATTCGAACCTGAAGATCGACCGGACCTCGTACGCGCAGAACGTGGTGCGCGCGGACATGTTCGAAGTCGATCGGGTAATGAAAAAGATCGGCAAACCCGTGGATCGCACGGAATGGGGGATGACGCCGCCGACGGTGAATGCCTACTACAGCCCGAACATGAACGAGATCGTGTTCCCGGCCGGCATCATGCAGCCGCCGTTCTTCGATCCGAAAGCCGACGACGCCGTGAACTACGGCGGGATGGGCGCGGTGATCGGCCATGAAATGACGCACGGCTTCGACGATCAGGGCCGGCAGTTCGATGCCGTGGGCAATCTGCACGACTGGTGGTCGAAAGCGTCCGCGGACGAATACGACAAGCGGCGCAAGGTCGTCGTCTCGCAATACAGCGCCTGCGAGCCGCTGCCGGGACTGCACATCAACGGCGAGCTGACCCAAGGCGAAAACATCGCGGACATCGGTGGCGTGAAGATCGCGTTCATGGCGTTCAAGAAAGCAATGGCCAAGAAAGGGCCGCAGCCGAAGATCGACGGGTTCACGCCGGAACAGCGATTCTTTTTGGGTTACGCCCAGATTTGGCGCAACACGCAACGCGATGAAGACTTGAAGCTGCGGCTGAACACGGACCCGCATTCGCCGGGACGTTTCCGCACGCTCGTTCCGCTCTCGAACTTCGACGAATTCCAGAAGGCGTTCGATATTCCGGAGGGCTCGACGATGATCCGGCCCGCGAACGAGCGAGTTAATATTTGGTAAGAGTAACTCGAGAGGACCGAAGCTTATGAAACGCCTGCTCGTCATCGCCGTCGCGTTCGCGTCGGCGTTTGTTCTCAACGCCCAAACTTCGTCCCCGAAAAAGCCGGCGGAGGAAAAGCCTTCCGAGCACGCGCCGCCGCCGCCTATCCCGGAGACGACGACGGCAGCGAAATCAATCGCCGCTCCGCCGGATAAGAACGCGCCGCCGCTCGACCTGAAAAACATCGATACGTCGGTGAAACCGGCGGAGGACTTTTATCTTTACGCGAACGGCGGCTGGATAAAACGGAACCCGATTCCGCCTGAGTTCTCGCGCTGGGGCAGCTTCAACATGCTGGCGGAACAAAATAATGACGCGTTGAAGGTCGTCGCCGAGAAAGCCGCGACGGTTGCTCCCAAAGTGGCTGGGAAAGCGAACCCGGAGAAAGCCGCGGAAGCGGACCTGCAAAAGGTCGGGGATTTCTACGCGAGCGGGATGAACGAGAAAGCCGTCGATACCGCGAAAGCGCAACCGCTCACCGACGAGCTGAAGCGGATCGACGCGATGAAAGAGCGCGGTGACGTTCTCAAAGAGATCGCGCACCTGCATTCGATCGGGATGACGGCGCTCTTCCGTTTCGGCGCAAACCAGGACGCGAAGAACAGCGAGATGGTGATCGGTCAGGCGTTCCAGGGCGGACTCGCGCTACCCGATCGGGATTACTACACGAAGGACGACGCCGGTTCGAAAAAGATCCGCGACCAGTACGTGGAGCACATGACGAAGATGTTCGCACTGCTCGGCGAGCCCCAGGATCAGGCGGCGGAGCACGCGAAGAAAGTGCTCGCCATCGAAACGTCGCTGGCGCAGCCGGCGCGGACGCGCGTGCAGCTGCGCGATCCGCAAAAGAATTACAACAAAATGAAGCAGGCGGATCTCCAGGCGCTCACTCCCGACTGGAAGTGGGACGATTACTTCAAGGAGATAAAACTCACCGAGCCGGGTGATATCAATGTCGGCCAGCCGGAATTTTTCCAAGCCGCGGATAAGGTTTTTGCGAGCACGCCGGTGGACGACTGGAAAATTTATCTGCGCTGGCATGTGCTCCACGCAGCGGCTCCGATGCTCTCGAAGGAATTCGTCGACGAAGATTTCAGTTTCTTCGGCAAAACGCTGACCGGCGCGCAGCAATTGAAGGCGCGCTGGAAACGCGTGGTGGCGAAGACGGACGAAGAGTTAGGCGAAAGCCTCGGAAAACTTTACGTCGCCGATTATTTCCCGCCGGAAGCGAAAGCGCGCGCGCTTGAGCTGGTCAACAACTTGCGCGAAGCGCTCGCCGACCGAATCAAGACGCTCGATTGGATGGACGACGCGACAAAGCAGGAAGCGTTGAAGAAGCTGGCGGCGTTTACGGTCAAGATCGGTTACCCGGACAAATGGCGCGATTACTCGCTGCTCACGGTGGATCGCAATTCGTATGCGATGAATGTGCTGCGCGGTGAAACCTTCGAGCACGCCCGACAGATGGCGAAGGTCGGCAAGCCAGTCGATCGCAGCGAATGGGGCATGACGCCGCCGACCGTCAACGCCTACTACAACTCGAGCCGGAACGAGATCGTTTTCCCGGCCGGTATTCTCCAGCCGCCATTCTTCAACGCGAAAGCGGACGACGCCGTGAATTACGGCGGGATCGGCGCGGTGATCGGCCACGAAATGACGCACGGGTTCGACGATCGCGGCCGGCAATACGATGCGGTCGGTAATCTGCGCGATTGGTGGACGCCGGAATCCGCGAAAGCTTACACCGACCGCTCGAAGGCGATCGTCGCGCAGTATTCTGCCTACGAGCCGCTGCCCGGATTGCACGTCAACGGCGAGCTGACGCAGGGCGAGAACATCGCGGACATCGGCGGCGTGAAAATTTCCTACATGGCGTTGCAAAAAGCGCTGGCGAAGAAAGGCCAGCAGCAAAAGATCGATGGGTTCACGCCCGAACAGCGGTTCTTTCTGGCTTACGCCCAAATCTGGCGAAACAATCAGCGCGACGAAGATCTCAAGCTCCGACTGAATACCGACCCGCATTCGCCGGGACGGTTCCGCACAATCGGACCGCTTTCGAACTTCGCGGAATTCCAGAAAGCGTTCGATATCCCGGACGGCTCACCGATGATGCGGCCGGCGGATCAGCGGGTGAACATCTGGTAAAGTAAGAAGGAAGAAAACGAGCGTGCGGGAGCCGCTCGGTTAGGCGGTGACGCAGCTAGGGTAGCTGGCGCGAGCGCGGGAGCGCGAGTGACCAATTAGGAAATTGGCCGCCGTTCCCTGGGGAGCGGCGGCTGATTTTTTTCCGGCGTAAAGTGCGTTGGCTCAACGGCGCACGCTTTCGGCGGAAGAAATCTGCGAACTTCGCTCAGCAGAAACCGTAATAGGTGGTGGACGGGCAACAGTACCAGAATGTGCTGTTCCTCCAGCGCCTGGTTGTTCCCCCCAGAATCCCCCAATCCCATCGAGCGCGCGTTTTTGAAATTGCCAGCCTGCCGCGCACTCTTTACATCGTCGGGGCAATGCGGCCCGTCCTGGTTCTGCTGAGTTGTTTCGCGATCGGGTTCATACCGGCTTGCGCCCTCCATCGCTCAGCCGAAAAATCGCTCGCGGAGAAACGCGTTCGCGAAAAAGAGGCGCGCACTGCCGCCACGGAATGGCTCGCGCTCATCGACACCGCCGACTACCCGGCGGCATACGCGTTGGAAGTAAAACGGCTGCGCGCCGCGACAACAGAGGAACAGTTTGTTCGTTCCATGGAAAGCCGGCGGGCGCCGTTTGGCAAAATGCTGTCGCGCGCTTTCATCGGCGCGGCGTTCACGCGAAAACTGACCGGCGCGCCGGACGGACGTTACGAGAGCATCCTGTTTCGGACTGCGTTCGCAAACAAATCCGTCGCGGCGGAACGTGTCATTCTGAGCTTCGAATCCGACGCGTGGCGGGTCGTGGATTATCGGGTGTATTAAATTTTTTTCGACAAGCAAACTGATTGGGATTGCGGCGAAAAAGGCGCGCGCTACAGTCCCATCGCTGGTTAACAACAAACCTAAACTCTACCAAACTATGAAGCTTCCTATGCCTCTGAAAAAAATGCTGCTCGTCGGATGCGCTCTGCTCGTCACGACTTTTATTTCGCCGATTACCCGCGCTGCGGATAACGGCTATTCCTTCAAAGTCCACAACACCACGAAGGAGAAAATCACCAAGATTCTCGTCTCGGCGGATGGCGAGAAATACGGTTACTTCGATATCGGTGACGGCATCAAGCCGGGCGAGACGATGACGCTCGTCTGGGACAAATCCACCAATAGCGAGAGCTGCACGCAATGGTTTAAGGCGGTCTGGGAAAGCGGCGAAGAAGGCAAACCGGTAAAGTTCAACTTCTGCGAGAAAGGTCTCGAGCTGGAGTTCTAAGATCGCGGACCTGTTTTGAATGCGGCAGAGTGCCACAGCGCTCTGCCGCATTTTTTTTATGAAACGATTTGCGCTCTTCGCACTTTCATTATCTGCGCTGGCTGCGTCTTTGCCGGCAGCGGAACCGGAATCGGCCGATCTGCGTTACTTTCGCGAGCTCGTCGAGACGCGGAATTACTCGTTAGGCCAACCGGTCTCGCCGCAAATCACGCCGGACGGCAAGGCCGTGATCTTTCTTCGCGGCGGCGCGCGCGATCCCGTTCTCCGGCTTTACGAGTTCACAATAAGTGATGGGAAGTTGCGCGAGATCCTGACGCCGGAAAAAATCCTGCAGGGCGGCGAGGAAAAATTGACCGCCGAAGAAAAAAGCCGGCGCGAACGCGAACGCCAGAGTTTGCGCGGCTTCACCAACTTCCAGTTATCGAAGGACGGCGGCAAAATTCTGGTTGCGCTCTCGAGCAAGCTTTACGTCATCACGCGCGCCGACGGGCGAGTCGACGAATTACCGGGTCGCGATTGGATCGATCCGCGTTTCTCGCCGGATGGACACGCCGTCGCTGCGGTGAAGGCCGGCGAATTGCATATCATCGATCTGGAAACAAAGGCGGACACGGCCTTGACTTCCGGCGCAACCGAAACGCTTCAGCACGGGACGGCCGAGTTTGTGGCGCAGGAAGAAATGGATCGCCACCAAGGTTTCTGGTGGTCGCCGGATTCGCAGTTGATCGCCTATCAGGAAACCGACAACGGTGGTGTCGAATCGCGATTCATCGCGAATCCGCTCCATCCGGAAATTCCGCCCGCGAAAAATTTCTACCCGCGCGCCGGAACAGCGAACGCAAAGGTTCGGTTGGGAATCGTCGGTCGGACCGGCGACGACAAACGTTGGGTCGAATGGGACCGTGAAAAATATCCTTATCTCGCGCGGGTTGTTTGGAAGGAAAACGCCGCGCCGCTGTGCATCCTCGTGCAGAATCGCGCGCAGCAGGAAGAGCTGGTGCTCGCTGTCGATCCAAAGACGGGCACGACGCGCGAGCTGCTTCGCGAAACCGATTCGGCCTGGCTGAATCTCGATCACAAGCCGATGCCGCTCTGGCTAAAGGATGCGAAGCAATTTCTTTGGACGACGGAGCGCAACGGCGGCCGGCAAGTGGAGCTGCATTCAGCCGACGGCGCGCTTATTCGCGCCGTCACGCCGCCCGATTTCCAACTCGACGAGTTGATCGACCTGAATGACTTCGACCGGTCCGTTGTCACAAGCGGCGGATCGGATTCGCGCGAGCGCCATCTTTTTCGCTTTTCTCTCGACGCGAAAAGTGAACCGCAACGTTTGACTCGCGATGCCGGACGTCACACCGCCGTGTTTGGCGAGGCGAAGGATCAATTCCTTCATCGCTTCGATTTGATGAATGGGACCGCCGGATGGGAAGTCGCGCGCGCGTCCGACGGAAACAAGATCGCGGCGCTGCCGTCGGTCGCGGAGCGACCGTCATCGCTGCCGCAGGTCGAATTGCTGCGCACGGAAAGTGAGCGGCCGATGGACGCGGCACTCGTTAGGCCACGCGATTTCAAAAAGGGCAATCATTATCCGGTCATTCTCGACGTTTACGCGGGCCCAGGTCACAAACAGGTCCTGGCGCAGCCCGATCTTTACATGATCGATCAATGGATGGCGGACCGCGGTTACATCGTGGTCCTCCTCGATGGACGCGGGACACCGGGTCACGGCCGTGATTGGGAACGCGCAATTCGAGGCAATCTCATCGACGTGCCGCTCGCGGATCAAGTAGCTGGCCTTAAAGCGCTCGCGAAACACGAACCGGCGATGGACCTGAAGCGGGTCGGCGTCGTCGGCTGGTCGTTCGGCGGATATTTCTCCGCGATGGCGGCAACGCAGAAGCCGGATGTTTTTCGCTGCGTAGTGGCGGGCGCGCCGGTTGTGACCTGGGAAAATTACGACACGTATTACACTGAGCGTTACCTCGGTTTGCCCTCGGAAAACGCGGATGGTTATCGCAAGAGTAGCGTGCTCACCTATGCGTCAAGTCTGAATCGTCCGCTCTTGCTCATTCACGGGCTGACCGATGACAACGTTTACTTCCAGCACTCGGTCCAACTTTCCGAGGCCCTCTTCGTCGCCGGCAAGACTTTCAATTTTCTACCGTTGCTCGGCACCCACATGGTGAGCGAACCATTGCTGCGGTTGCGCCGGCAAACGCGAATTATCGAGTTCTTCGACGCGGAATTGCGCCCGGAAACTGCTGCCAAGAAATGAAGTCGCGCGCGCAACGATTGCGTGATTCCGGTTTAATCTAAAGTGTCCTGTCGATGAAAAGCCGATGAAAAGTTTTGGCCGATTTATTCCCGCCGCATTGTTGCTGGCCTGTGCCACAACTCTGCGGGCTGATTGTTCGCTCACCAGCACCGGCAATGTCCCGTTACCGGACCTCGGCCCTGGCACTTATCGCGGTTATCTCGGCGGACTTTACCCAAATGGAAGCAATCAGCGGCCGCCAGCGCACGATGCCGCGGGACGTGCGATCGCAAATCAGATTCAGCCGCTCAATGCCGCCGGCCAGCCTGACGCGACCAACGGCAAGATCGTCTTCATCTCAGTCGGCATGTCCAACACAACCCAGGAATTTGCCAGCAAAGGCTCGACTGCCTTCAAGCCCCGCGCTGATCTCGACCCCGGCAAAAATCCGCAGCTCGTCATCGTGGACGGAGCGCAGGGCGGCCAAGACGCGACAATGTGGCTGGATCCAAACGCGGCGACATGGGCGACGGTGGATCAACGCCTGGTCGCCGCCGGAGTTACCACGAGCCAGGTCCAGGTCGCGTGGGTGAAACAAGCGCTGGCCTCGCCCCGAAACTACGGCGCGTTTCCAGCGCACGCGCAAGCGCTGCAAGCCGATCTCGAAACCATCGTGCGCAACCTGAAAACGCGCTATCCGAACATCCGCATCGCGTACCTTTCCAGCCGAACCCGCGCCTATACCAACGACGCTTCGACGTTAAACCCGGAGCCGTTCGCGTACGAGTCGGGCTTTTCAGTTCAATGGACGATCGCTGATCAAATCAACGGCCTCGGCAATTTGAATTTCGATGCGAGCAAAGGCACCGTCGTCGCACCTTACCTGGCGTGGGGGCCGTACCTCTGGACCGACGGGACTAACCCGCGCTCCGATGGGTTCACCTGGTTGTGCCCCGACGTGGTGAACGATTTCACTCATCCGTCGAACAGCGGCGTAACCAAAGTCGCCGATCAACTGCTGGCGTTGTTTAAAACCGATCCGACGGCGACGCCGTGGTTTCTGAAGAAACGGGCGGCGCGCCAGCCGCCACAGGTCACGGCCGCCGCCAGCCCGGCCCTCGGCACGACGAATCTATCCGTGCAATTCAACTCAAGCGCCACCGATCCGGACGGCACGATCTCCGCCTACATCTGGACGTTTGATGACGGGACGTACTCGTACGCGCAAAATCCGCTGAAGGTTTTTTCCGCGCCTGGTTCTTACAATGTTCATCTTACTGTCACCGACAACGATGGCGATTTCACCACCGTGACCGTGCCGGTGAACGCCGGCGCCGCGCCCCTGCTGAACATTTCGACACGGATGCAGGTAGGCCTTGTCGACAATGTCCTAATCGGCGGTTTTATTGTCCAGGGCACCGGCCAAAAAAAATTAATTCTGCGCGCGATCGGGCCGTCGCTCGCTGCGCTCGGGGTGCCGGGCCCGCTCGCTGATCCCGCGCTCGAGTTGCACGACGCCAGCGGCGCGGTGATCGCGCGCAACGACAACTGGCAGACCACGCAGATCGGCGGCGTCATCACCGCCAGTCAGGCGACCGATATTCAGGGCAGCGGCATCGCGCCTTCGAACCCAGCGGAGTCCGCGACGATCGTTTCGCTCGCGGCTGGGAATTACACGGTAATCGTCCGCGGCGCCAATAACAGCAGCGGGATGGGCTTGGTGGAAGCGTACGACCTCGATGGCGCCGCGCCGGCCAAGCTCGCCAACATCAGCACACGCGGCCTCGTCCAAACCGCCGAAAAAGTTTTGATCGGGGGGTTAATCATCGGCGGGCCCGATTCAGCCAAAATCATCGCGCGCGCCTTGGGCCCCTCGCTCACGCAAGCTGGACTCACCGGGGTCCTGACAGATCCCACCCTCGAACTGCGCGATAACAACGGCGCGCTCGTTCGTTCCAACGACGACTGGCGCAGCGATCAACAACTGCAAATTGAAGCGACGGGTATTCCGCCCACGAACAACTTGGAGGCCGCGATCGTCGCCACCCTCGCACCAGGCAATTACACCGCCATCGTCGCCGGCAAAAATGGCGGCACCGGCATTGGTCTGGTCGAGTTCTATAAGTTGTAGTTGCGGCTGCCTCAGCGCTTAGGAGAAACTCCAGCGCGCAATGCCGAACTGTAGACGCGACGCCCACGTCGCGTGTTTTTTAATTGGGGCAAGAAAGCGGCGAGGCGCCGCTTCTACTTTACTTGCGATGCTTTCAACAGAACGACCATTCCGTCCAACTCTCCGAAGCGCTCTTCCAATCCGGCAAGCCTTTCAATTTCCTTCCCACCCACATGGTCAGCGAGCCGCTTCTGCGCCTCCTCCGCCAAACCCGAATCATCGATTTCTTCAACGCCGAATTGAAACCGCGACGAAATAATCGCGACTGCGATGCTTCCCGACTGCCATCGCCCACCAAGGCGCTGGCTTTCGCCTTGTGACTTGAGAACTGGAGCGTTAGGTTTGCAACGGCCTGTTCCCCAGTTTGCAACCAATTGTATGCCGCCTCCGTTGCTTTTGACCCATTGGGATCCGGATCTTTATCCTAAGCGTGCGGTCCCTCTTCTCCAAGAATTGGTCGTCCACATACTGATGCATGGCAACGTGTTGATCAAGGAGGTGGACCTATTCCTCAACCCAAGAATTCGCTCCGCCCTCTCAAAGCGAAAAAATCGAGACGCGTTCCAAAGCCTAATCGATACCGGATACCTCAGGATTCTGATCCCAGATCGCGCAACTGTTCTTGGAGAGTTGGACCCGGAAGAACAGCCTCTTCTTGCGACAGCACGGGAGCGCGAAGCAAGCAAAAGGCCACTAAAGAGCGAACCTTGGCGTTTAACCGAAGATATCGAGCGATTTTGTAAGCGCATGGATTTGATTTTGGGTCTGACGGCAAGACAGGCTCGTAATTCATGGGCTCGGCCGATCTGTCGTCCACGCGTCACACCACCATCTGGCGAAAACCAGTTTGCCGCAAAACTGCATGATGTTCTCACTCAAACAGACAGGAATTGGCAAACTCGCGTTCCGTTCAAAGGCATCACTCCAGAAATGGCTGACAAGTTCGCGCGGTACTCCCAGAACTATGAAGAAGCGTTAAGGGATATAGTGGGAGCAGGTCAAAAGCCGAATGCGACAAACGGGTTCTATCGATCACTAGCATATCAGTGCGCGGATTTGTTCGCGGAGAAGACCGGCGCCAACCAGGATCTCGCTAAAAAGAAAGCGCAGCCGATGAAAAACCTCGTTCAATCTGTGTATGCCTATTGCGAATTACAGAGGGAGAAAGCGGCGGGAAGCTACAGTGGACAACGCTTGGCGGAAATGCCGCCCGATCGAAAGACTTCGGAAAAGGTGGTGCGGGTTGAGGTAGTGCCGCTACCGCACAAAATCCCGATCTGCATTGACGGGAATATCGGCAACGTCATATCCGCTGTATTGGAAGAATGTGAGGCATCCCTACGCGTATTCTGGCGACTCGCTGGAACAGATCCCGCGCCAGAAAAGCTTTTTCGACAGGCTTGGGATCACGTTGCCGAAGCTTTCGCACGGCACGCGCCAGTTCCTGCTAGGCGGTCGAGCGGGACGATCTCAGCAGTTGCAGAATTTGCACTCAGGTGCGTGGCTCTTTTGACAGAATCCAGCGATCCAGCAGGAGGCGCTTTATTACAGGATACTTTGCGCCCCTTACATCAGAATCACGAAATGATTACCGTAGCCTGCGCAGCTCTAGATTCTCTTCGAACTGGTCGAATGAGACTCCGAAAACAGCTCAGGAAGGATGTAAATGCTTCGGCTGGTATTCGCTGCTCAAGGATATCTTAGGGACATTGTGTATCCTATCTAGTTTCATATGAGCTCACCGATCAATCTGCCATCCCGCGTGCGGTCGCTCGCGGCAGCTCATTTTGTTCTCGTTGTATCGTTTGCGCGACTCGTGAGCAGACTTGATTTCATCGTATGTCCCTTCCCGAGCTAATTGATACGATTGACGGGCTTTTAAGCAGTGGCGCAACCATCTCTGCCATTCGTAGCCAACTTGTTGTATTGCGCGAGCAGGCGGAAGCGCTCGAACAGCGTCTCGGCACACTCGAAACCAACTCACGGACGGCTGCGTTGACAAAAGAGAGTGATCGTCTGCGCATTCTGTTAGACGAGGCGTATCAGACCATTGAGCGCTTACGCTATGAGGCCGCCAAGAATAAGACAACGCGCGATGACCGCCCTGAAGTAGAGCACCGTATCTTGCAATTTCTAACTCAGCAATCCAAAGCGGGCGAACAAGCGCTGTCGCAGCAACTTGGCGTCACGCTCGAACGAATTCGGTTTCACCTTCAAGAGCTTGAGAAGGATGGTTTACTTATTGGGAGTCATTTCTACACCGGCCGCGCTTCCGAGTGGAAACTCGGCCAGGAGGGGCGCCGCTATTTAAATGATCGCAACCTTTTGAATTAGTTCCCGATTAGGTAAGCGAGGCAGCGACGACCACCCGCCCTGGTGAGTGGTTACTGCGTTCGCATCACTTTTTGGACCGGCGATTTCGTCCCGTCTTTGTAGGTGAGTTGAACGCTCGCATACTGAGTGTTGCCGGGGACAGTGAGATAAAGATCGTCGCCCACCTCAAACATTTTGTCGGTCGGCTTGAATTTGAACGTCTGATCGAGCGCTTCGCTGTTGAGTGAATAGCGCACTTCTTTGATCGCGGGGCGATACGACATCAGCGTCGTGAAATAGAGAAGGGTTTTGCCGTTGTAGTCGCGGAACGAGAGCCAGGATCCGCTCACCATGTTGAGCGACATCTTCGCCTGCGCGAATTGCTGATCGCCCGTGGAAAACTTCAACGTGTAAGGGCCATTGGTCGCGCCGTTCTTGTCCGTGTATTTCACTTCGATGGTGTGATCGCCCGGCGGGAGATTCGGCATCGGCACAAACGTGTTGATCATCGGCAGACCAGTCTGCGGGCTCTGGTAAGGCAGGTGTCCGGTCGAAACGAATTCGCCTTTGCCATCGAGCCGATAAAACAATTCCTTCGCCTTGAAATCGGTCAGGGAAAAGATGGCGGCCCATCCGGAATTGCTCTGCTGCGCCGTGACCGTGACTGGATTTTCCAGGACGCGATCCGGCGTGCTGGTCAACTTCGCCCAGCGGACGTCGGCTTCGGAGGTCCATTTCTGTGCCTCTTTTTTATCAATGAAGAACTTTTCAACTTTCCCGGCGGCATTCGCGGCGCGGAATTTCTCGACCCATTCCTTTTCCGCCCGCTGGTCCGCCAAAGTCTGGTCGCCCTTGCGCGCTTCCGAATATTCCTGGCTAATCAGCCAGGCGAGCGGCCCAAAATCGGGGTGCGCATCGGCCAGCGTTTTCAGTTTCGTAATGCGCGCTTCGCCGTCATCGAGAAGCGCCATGGCCGTCTGGTAGGAAACCGTCGGCGGCTTCAGTTTATCGCCGAAATACCGCATCGCCTCAGCAGCACCTGCTTTTCCCTCCGCGGATTTCAGCATGGTCTCGTAACTGATCCACGGATCGAGCGCTTCCAGGTTGGAGACCAAGTATTCGGAGTATTCCTTGCGGGCGGCGGAGAAGTTGCCGCCGAGCTCGTGAATGCGGGCATTGTGATAATGCTCCTCGGGTGTCTTGGCATTTTGAATAATTCCGCCGTTGGAAGACAGCGCCTCGAATCGGTCAGCGATTTTTTCCAGTGTCGCCTGGCTTTTGTCGATCTGGGTCGACATTTTGCCTTGGCCGCGAACTAACCACGTCACCAACAAAGCAATAAAAACGAGGAGCGCCGCGATGCCCCAGGCCCAGCGCCGCGCACCTTTTCGCAACTGGGTGAGGTCGTCGCGCAGTTTGAGAACGCCGGCCTCCAGGGCCTCCTTTGTTTTAAGCGGATGAAAGAGATGCGTGTCGACTTTCAGAACATTTCGATACGCGGCCTGGAGCTGCCGCACTTCTTCGGACTCGGGTTCGTGCGGATCGATCGGGAAGTTTTCGTCCATGAAAAGGTACCAGACCTTGGTCCCCTTTTTTCGGGCATAAAGCGCTTCGTATTGCGTGTAGCTCACGCGCCCGAACTCCGGATCCGGCGTGGGCGGTTCCGCGCCGTAACATTGGCCGACGAGTTGCACGACGCCTTTGCTTTGGTCGATCTGACTTCGCAGCATCTGCCGCAGATCGCCGGTTTCCGTGCCGAAAATGTCCTGCCAGATCGGTTCGTATCCGAGGAACGTCAGGGTGTTCGCGACGAGCTGGCGCGCGCTGCGCAGCTCCTTGCTGACAGCGGAAATGAAAATCGTGGGACGCGGCGTCATAGGGTTTTGAATACTCGAAGCAGTTATGGCGTGACAAGCACGCAACTACCTGACGCGGCTGGCCCAACGATCTTGCGCGGAGATTTTTAGCCGGGCATCGTCAGCCGCGGCAGCACGGCTTCGATGCTCGCCCGTTCCGGCTCGAGCCATGGCGGCAAGACGAGCGTTTCCCCGAGGTGTACCGGATCTTCATCGACGGCAAAGCCCGGACCTTCCGTGGCCAATTCGAAGAGCACGCCGCCGGGCTCGGGAAAATAAACCGACTTAAACCAGAACCGATCGATGACCGGGGTGGGCCGCGATCCGCCCTGGAGAACGCTCGTCCGGACTTCGTCCTGATGTTTTTCATCGTCCACTCGCCAGGCGAGATGATGAATGCTGCCCGTGCCCCACGCGCCCCGCGAAGATTCCGGAGATTCGTAGAGATCGATGTAAGCCCCGGATTTTCCATCGGCGACGCCATAACGATGCCAGCCGTTTTCTGTCGCGATGTGTTCGAATCCCATCGCGCCGGTCAGAAAAGAAGTTGTGCGGACAAGATCGCGTTCAACCAGACGCGCACTTTCGAGTCCACGGATCTGGTGCTGTTCTGGAATCGGACTTCCTTTCCAGGAAGTGAACGGCCGGCCTAACGAGTCCTCGCTTTCGACCAGTGCCACTCGCAAACCGTGTGGATCGCGCAGCGGCAGCACTGTCTTGCCAAAACGCGATTCAGGTTCGCCCACCGCTGCACCATGCTTCTGCAATCGTTCGCCCCAAAAATCGAGACTGCCCGGTGGAACCGCCAATGAAACTTCGCTGCTCAGGCCATGCCCTTCACGACTCGGCGCCATTTGCGCCCATGGAAAAAAAGTGAGGTCCGTGCCGGGATGGCCTTCCGCGTCGGCGTAGAAAAGATGATACGTCCCAGGATCATCCTGGTTCACGCTGCGCTTCACGAGCCGCATGCCGAGCACCCCGGCGTAAAAATCCAGATTCTCCTGCGCCGGTCCGGCGATCGCGGTGACGTGATGAAGTCCGTGGACGGTATGCACCGCGCGAACAATCGCGCCATCAACCGGCGGACGCCATTGCCAATCCGAAAATAGCCCAGCGCTTCGGCGCTGGGTTAGTCGAGCCGACATTCCGTTGAGTCCCGTCAGGGACGAAAGAAAGCGTCTACCGTCCCTAACGGGACTAATGAAATAGCGGACAATTCAAAACCCAGCCTTGAAAGGCTGGGCTATTTTCATGGTCGCGGCCGGGCGGACGCTATTGCAAATGATACGCTTCCACGAGCGCAACGCCGGTTGCGCCGTTCACGCCGCTGACCACCGCGGTGTAATTTCCCGGCGCGAGATCGACGACGATCGCCGATTCCAGATCGTTGCTCGGCGAAAGACCGGTGTTCGCGATGGCGCCCTGCTGCGAATCCTTCCAGTTGTTGTTGGAAAGGATTCTCGCGCCGTTGCCATCAAACAAATCCAGCTGCGGATCGGTGAGCACGTTTGGAATCCCAACGCCGGCCAGGGAAGGTCCGATGGCCCGGAAGACAACTCGCGCATTGTCCGGCCCGGTCACGATCGTTCCGCCGATCATCACGTTTTGGCCGGAGCCAACGAGGCCGCGGGTGCTGAGGTTGGCGAGCTTCGAGGCGGCGCTCGGTTGCAAGTCATAAACTTCGACCAGGCCAATACCGCTCGCGTTTGCGTTCCCGCGCACGATCGCGGTGTAAGCGCCCGGCGCGAGCGTTACGAGGAGCGCGGACTCGAGATCATTCGGGGGCGCGAGGTTCGCATCCCGCAACGCCTGGGCCTGGTTTTGCTGCCAGTCGTTGTTGCCCGCGAAAAGATTGCCGCTCGAATCATAAAGTTCGAGCAGCGGATCGCTCAACGCGCCCTGCACTCCAGCACTCGCCAGCGATGGACCCAAGCCGCGCATTACGACTTGTTTCGACGAGTTCCCGGTGACGATGAAGCCGGCAATCGCAACGTTATCGGCCGCGCCGACCTGGACACGCGTCGCCAGATTCGCCAGCGCGTTGTGGCCCGTTACGCGAACCACGACGGCATCGTACGCCACGGTATGCACACCATCGTCCGCGCAGAGCATGAACGTGTAGGTCCCGGGTCCGTTGATCGTCACATTCGTCGTTGCCTGGCCCGCGTTCGCAAACGAGGCGCCGACCGGTCCCGCGTAAACTTTCCAGCCAATCGTCGCGCGACCCGACGGATCATTCACTGAACCGTTCAGTGAAATATTCGTCGGATATTCCAGGAATTGATCCGGCCCGGCATCGACGCTCGGAGCGCCGGGTGCACGCGGTCCTTCGCTCGGTCCTGTTGTTTGGATGACCTCGAAATTGTTTATGTCGATGCTCGCGAGGTGACCGAACGCATTCGAACTGAATCGATCGTCAGGACAGACCGAGACCGAAAAAAAGTTTCCGTTGTCGGCGACGATCGCGCCGTATTTTTTCAAGGCGAGCAACACCGCTTTCTCTTCGGTCGTCCCGTTTCCAGGGATGGCGAAGTTTGCTTTCAAGCGCAGCCGCTGTCCCATCGCCGGATAATTTGTTGAGGTCGCCGCAATCGAGGACGCGTAGTGCGTCGCGGGGTAGATGTATTCTTTGCGCGTCCTCTTTACGACGAGGCGCAACGCGTGCTCGACCATTCCCCGCTGGCATTCATCGTAACGCACCGTCGCGACAAACATCGAGAGCCCCGCGGCGTCGCCCGAAGTCCAGCCGGCCGGCCGCAACGCATTCGAGTTGAGATTGAACTTCGCGCCGTTCGACGCCTGCCAGCCGCTCTGCGTCAATTTCATCTGCCACGTCTCCCAAACCGAACCGGCGCCGGGCGCGACCATGATGCCATGGCGATCGCCGCCGTTGTTATTCACGTCCTGCTGCCATTGCTGCAGCGTCAGACTCCCCGTGCCTTTGGGCCAACTCTCGATCGGCTGGTTTGCGGGAATGGGATAGCGCCCGTTCGGAGATGTGCCACCATCGAGATCCGATTCATCCGGGTAATCCAGAAATGGAATCTGCACGCGCGGCTGATTGTCCGGCACGAGCACGTAATTCATCTCGTAGAACGGTTGCAACGTTTGCCGCGTGCCCAGGTCCGCCTTGATCTGCGCGATCATGGCGTCGGAGTTCGACAATAGGGGCCGCCGCGAGATGTCTTCGTTCCAGGGATTATCGCGCGGCATGATTTGCATCGCGGAGACAATCGCGTCGGCTGCCGGCGTATTGAATAGAATCGGCGCCGTGACGATCGGAGTGGGGCCGAGAATGCGACCTTCGTGATTGATTCGCTCGGCGCGCGCGACGCAAGTCAGCCCTAAGAGGAACAACACGACGCGTCGCATGACGCACAAAACGCAGCAGTAATTAAGCCCCAAGGAGCGGCGGTTTACAAACCGCCGACGAGGAATGGGGCGGTTTGGAAAACGCCCCTCCTTGGCATTTCTACAGCCAGCGCTTCTTTTTGAAATAGACGATCTGAAAAACGGCGACGGCCATCATGAAGAGCAGGCACGCGGCGTAGCCGTAGGGCGAAAACAACTCCGGCATGTTCCAGGGGAGTTTCTTCCCGTCGACCTCGCGCGCGAAGTTCATTCCGTAAACGCCCGCAATAAAAGTAAGCGGAATGAAGATCGATGAGATGACGGTGAGCACGCGCATGATCTCGTTCGTGCGAATGCCGACCGCGGAGAGATACAGGTCCATCAGGCCCGAAATCACATCGCGATAGCTTTCGATCAGGTCCATCAGCTGGACCGTGTGATCGTAGCAATCGCGCAGGTAAACCTTCGTCGCCTTCGTGACCAGCCCACCTTCGTCGTGGACGAGAGAGTTGACGAGATCGCGCACCGGCCAGACAAAACGCCGGATCCTCGCGAGGGCGCGCTTGTGTCCGTGGAGCTCGGCGACGGGACTGCGGCCGGGTTGCAAATCGACGAGCGCTTCCTCGATCAAATCGATTTTCGCGCCGACGTCCTCGAGCACCGGATAGTAGTGGTCGATGATCGCGTCCAGAAGAGCGTAGGCCAGATAGTCCGGGCCCATTTTGCGAATGCTGCCGGCGGTGTTGCGGATGCGCGTCCGGACCGGTTCGAAAACGTCGAACTCGGCTTCCTCCTGGAGCGTGATCAGAAAATGTTTCCCGAGAAACATGCTCAGCTGCTCGCCGCAGATTGCTTTGCCGCGATCAAGGTAAAGCATGTGGACGACGATAAAGAGATAGTTGTCGTACTGCTCGACCTTTGGGCGCTGCGCCGTATCGAGAACGTCTTCGAGCGCGAGCGGGTGAAGATTGAATTGCGTGCCGAGCGTGCGCAAAACCTCGATATCCCCCAGCCCGTCGATGTTGATCCACGTGACGCGTTCGTTGTTGAGATGCGCAAGCAACTCCTGGCGATCCTCGATCACTCTCTTTTCAAGATGGGTTCGATCGTACTCGATGAGGGTGATGACCGGTTTTCGGTGGACCGGTTCGTCGCGCGCCCGCAATGTGCCGGGAGATTCCCCGGGAATCGAACTACGCAGCTTGAACATGAATCACGGGAATGGCTGCGCCGTGATTGCGTTCACCGCCAGATTTTTCCGGCGCCGGAATTCCATTACCCAGAGCGCGGCGATGGTCAGAACGTCACTGATGAGGTGGGTCGTTTGCGTGGAACTGATCGTCGCGGGATTCAATGTCGGTTCGAGAAGATCACGGACCGGCTTGATTTCGGGCGCGGTCGAACCGGAATCGGATTGTTTGACGGCGGCGAGAGTCGCGTGGCGCTGCACCGCGGTGGCTTTGATCGCATCGAGATTTTCATAAGCGAACAATCCGAAGAGAATCGAGACGACGAGGGTAGTCAGCGCGGCCGGTTGCTTGCGCAAGGATGCGAACGCGAGCAAACCGCCGACGATGACGACATAAAGCGTCCAATAATTTTGCAACGCCGTCGTGCGCTCGAAATAGAGCTGAATCAAATCGTTGTATTTCATAGGCAGAGTCAATTATTGAAGGAGGCAACGGCGGGACGCGAGGAGAATTCGTTCGCCTCGAATTCATGGAGCGCTGCCAGCACTTCTGGCCGGATCACAACGCGGGGACGGACCCGCCGCACGAACGCGAGCGCGTCCGACACCGAGGACGCCAGACCACTCCGGAGCAGCCATGCCGCAGCGACCGCGGCGGTTCGCGAGTAGCCGATTTTGCAGTGGACGTAAACGATGCCGGTTACCGATTCGCGGGCGATGAAGGAGATCATTTCTTCTAACTGCGCGATCGTCGGCGCGGTAAGATCGAGGATCGGGATGTTGCGGTAGGTGACGGCGCGGAGCGGTTCCGGTTCGGAAAATTCGGCGGTAAGATCGAGCACCGCCGTGACGCCCCGCCGGACGACGGCGCTCGCTTCGCTGTCACTCAGGACGCCGCCAATCCAGACCTGCGGCGTCAGCTCATCCCACGCTCGACCTTGCCGGCGGTAATAGAGCCGCGAAATTTCCTGGCCTGACAAGACGAGCCCGAGTGTCCACCACGTCGTCCACGGAAGGCGGCCGTTTTGTTTCCGAAAAATTCCCGGGCCCAAACCGAAGTAGGCGGCCGCAAAGAGGCCTAACGAGAGGAGTGGCCAGATGAAAAACGCTCCCCATGGCCAGAAGAGAACCATGAGCGCAGCGGCCCCGACCGTGCCCGCGAGGTAATACGAGCCCACGCGCCGGTTTGGAACCACAGGCAGACGCGCGATCGACTCGGGAAAAAAATAAAGGCAATAGGCGCCAAGCGCAAAACCCGCCACCACATCCATGACGTGATGCTGATAAGTCAGGACCGCGGAAAGGCCGATGAGCACGAACCAGATATTGGAGGCGGCGCGGAGAAAGCCGCGCGTATGTCGCGCATAAAGCTCGGCCAGGATCGTGCGCAAAGCGATGTGAAGCGACGGCAACAAATTGTAGGGTTGGTCCATGCCGCGGAACCAATCGAAGACCGCGCCGAGCAAGCCCGCGGCATGAGGGCGGTCAAAAGCAAAGCGAAGCGGAAACAACAGAAAACAGACGCCGCCAACCAAAATCGCAGCCGCGATGCGCTTCGAAAATGTCGCCAGTTCGCGATTGGTCCGGCAAAGAAACGGCGCGCCGACGAAGAATAGATCGATCGACATGTAGGGCGCGATCATCAGCGGGACGAACGGAATGGCGCTTTCCCATTCGAAGAAGAGCGTCGGCACGTTCGCGCGCTGGGCGGTGAACCAGTTGGACCAGCCGTAAACGACAAGAAACAACGCCGAGAGTCCGATCGACGCCGCAATCTGGGTGGATCGAGCGCTCCGTCGCTCGATGTTTTCAGTCTGCGCCATTGGCGCCATTATTAGCCTCGAGCGGCGGAGCGCTCGATCCACCTCGCGCCACCGACACGGAGAACATCCCCCACTCGTCGATTTCCATTTCGGTTTTATCGAAACCGGCGACGCGCACGAGCTCGTCCATCTCGGCTGTCGTTCGTCGTCGCATGATCCAGGGTTTGCCTTCGCGATTGCGCAGCACGCGCGCGATGAACTCCACTTGCGGGTGCCACGGCTGGTTCGTGTAGATGAGATAGCCGCCCGGCTCGAGGGCCTCGGTCAAGCCACGGAGCGATTCGAGGACGCCGGCGTTTTCGGGAAACAATTCGAATAAACCGGACACGATCGCGATCGTCGGCCGCGGCCGGATCGCGGCAACCGATCCGCGATCGAAAGCGTTGCCTAACTCAACGGTCACATTCGTTAGGCCAAACTCCGCCGAGAGCTTGCGGGCCGCCTCGACATTCTCCGGTTTGTAATCGCGCAGCAACGCCGTCATCGGGATCTCCGGCAACGCCCGCATCGTTTCCAGGAGATAACGGCCGCCGCCCGCAGCGACGTCGACGATTCGGATAGGTAAACCGTCCGAATGCGTGCGCGCGATCACGCCGCGCAACAGTGTTTCCAGGTTTATTTTCCGCTGCCGAATGCCGCGCCAGCCCGGGCTATTCAAATAATTGCGATCGATCAGGCGGCCGAGCGACGTGGTTCCGCGCGCTCTGTTTTCGTAAACATAGTCGAGCGTCAGTCCCGAATCGAAGCCGGTGCGCCATCCGAGATCGATGCCTTTGCTCAACCGGCCGCCGGTTTTCATCCCACCGCGAACCAGAGCGAAGTGCGGACTGCCGCGCAGTTTCAGCCGTTCGTATTCCTCCCAGGTGTGGCCGTACTTGTCGGACTCGAGCAGCGAGGGTCTCACCGGCGGACTGGCTAATTGCTCCCGAATAAAATCGCGGATGCGCTCAACCACCTGCGCGCGCTCGCGCTCATGAAAAAGCGCGTGATAAGCCGCCGGGAAAACGTGCATGCGTTTGTTCGGTGACGAGAGACCGTTGAAGAATTCGCGTTGCGCCTTGAGACTCACCACCCAATCGCGGCCGGCTGAAAGCATAAGCGTCGGAAGATTGATCGCGCCAGCGTCGGCGAGGAGCCGCGTTCCAGCATCGTGCAACGCGATCAGAACATTGACCGCGATCTGGCGGAAGATCAGCGGATCGGCGTCGTATTGCGCCGCCTGCTCCGGATCGTGCGTCAGCATCTTCGCTTTCACGTAGCTCTTCACGAAACCAGGCCCGATGAATTTTTGTTTCAGGCGCAGCGACGGAATCGCGAACGGAACATAAAGGCGGACGCGAAACGCGGGCGTGGCGAGAATCATGGCGCGGATTGGCGGCGCGTAATCGTGGACCCACGCCGCCATCGTCACGGCGCCGACGCTGTGGCCGAGCACGATCATGTTTTCCAGCGCGAAGCCATGGTGATCACGCAGGTGACGCACGAACGCGTCGACGTCTTTCATCAGCGTTCCAAAGTTGTCCGCTGACCCACGCTGGCCCGTGGAGCGTCCGTGACCCCGCGCATCCCAGGCGAAGATGGCGACGTCATTCAGCCCGAGTGTTTCCACAAACTCCGGCCAGCGGCCGGAATGTTCGTGGCCGCGATGGAATAACAACAGCGCTTTTTCGGTCGGGCCGTCCGGAATCCAGGCGCGATAAAAAAGCTGGGCCCCGTCCCAGCTGTCAAAAAATGTTTCGTGCTGCGTCATTCTACTTTTGTAGGGCAGGCGCTCCGCCTGCCGCCGTTCGAGGCAACCGGAGCGGTTGCCCTACAATTCTCTTCAACGGCCTGCATGGTGTTGAGCCAGTCGCTGCACGGCAGCACGCAGCTCCTTAGCGATTGCTGCGTTTGCATTTTTGTCGGGTAATATCGCGGCAAAGCGGAGCGGCGCGCCGATGATCAGCCGCACCTTCCGCGGACGCGGAATGCGTTTCCCTTTCGGCCACGCTCGAAACGCGCCGTCGAGATAACAAGGCAAAACCGCGACATCGCGTCCTGCTACCAATGCACCAATGCCCGGTTTGAAATCCTGGAGCTCTCCTGTTTTCGATCGCGTTCCTTCCGGAAAAATGATGAGCACGTTGCCGGGGTTCGCGAGCAGCTCCCCGCAGATCGCGAGACTGTGCCGGACGTGCGTCTGGCGCGCGAATGGCAGCGCGTTCACGATCACGGTTGCGATCCAGGTGCGCGGCACGCTTTTGAAAAAATAATCGGCGGCGGCGGCGGGAAAAGCGCGATGCAATCGGCGAAGCGGCAGACCCGCGAGCAGGCAAACGGTATCGAGATGGCTGGAGTGATTCGCGACGAGAACAAACGAGCGATTATTGCGCAGATTCTCTTCGCCGATGATCTCGAAGCGACAATACGTTCGGAGCAATCCGCGAATGATCAGCGCGACGAATGAGCGCAATCCGTAGACGAGCATGTCCGGTTGCCGGGGAAAATTCCGGAGCCGCTCGATGAGGGTTTGGTCGAGATCGGCGGCGGGCTCGTATTGCCAGCGTTTCATCGCAGCTTGGAATAATAATTCGCCATGTGAAGGAAAAGCGGCGCCACGAAAATCAGGCTGTCGATCCGATCGAGAATGCCGCCGTGGCCGGGAATGAGCGCGCCCATGTCCTTGGTGCCAATGTCACGCTTGATCACGCTGATGGAAAGATCGCCGAGCTGTCCGCCGATGCCAACAATGAGACCGGTCAGAATCAATTGCCACGGGCCGAAGTCAGGAAAAGAAAAGCGGAGCAGCCATGGCAGAATCATCGAGACCATCAGCGCGCCGAGCGCGCCTTCCCAGGTTTTCTTTGGGCTGATTTCGCTGCGCAACGGATGATGGCCGAACAATCGTCCGAAGGTAAACGCCGCGATGTCGTTCAGCTCAGTCGCGAACACGACATAGATGACGTAGCCGTACGCATTCGCCGCATTAGCGAGGAAGCCGAGATGGCCAAACATCCAGCCGATATAAACGAAGCCAACAATGCCTAACGACATCCGTTGCAGTTCGCCGCGGGCGCGGTTCCGCAAAATCGGCACGAGCAGGATCAACGCGATGGCGAAGACCGGCACCGCAACAAAAAATCCGTACCAACCGGTGCCAGGTTCCAGTCCGTGCGGCTGCGGCATGAGCGACGCGATGCCAACCGCGATGATGCTCACGTAAACCGCGCCGGTCATCCACCAGTCGCGATACAAACCGGACGCGCGCGCGAATTCCTTGAAGCCGAAGATCGCGAGCACGGTTACGCCGACGATCGTCGGAATGCGTCCCGCGAATACTGCGGCGAGACCGACGGGCGCCATGACGAGCCACGAGCGATACGTGCTCCAGATGGAGCCGAGGTTCTTTTTGAATCCGAAATGCAAAATGCCGAGGACGATCCCGCCCACGACCAGTGAGACGAAGATGATTCGGAGATAAGCGAGAAAAATCGGATTCTGGAGTGCGTGTTGCGGGGACATCAGACGGACTTCGCGCGCAGCGCGGCCATGATTCGCTTCAAGCGAAGAGCGATTGTTTGCAGGCAACCGGCGATGATGACGATGCAGGTCCAATCGAGAACCATGAAATCGCCCCGGAACAACGCACCGCTCTTCCACCAAAAATAACCGAGCGTCATCCACGCGCCGATGTGGAGCGCGACCATTCGCCACGGCTTCGACATGACGCCGCTGAATTCACGCTGAACCCCGACCGCTTGCCCAAACATGCCGACATATGCCGTCAGCAACGCGAAAATCGCCGCCCAATATCCAAGGTACGGATTCATCCAGCCGCTGTGCGCAACGCCCGCGAAGATCAACACATCAGAAACGCGGTCCGGCAGATCGTTGAGGATTTCGCCCCGCCAGCTGGCTTTGCCGGAAGCAATCGCGACCATCCCGTCCAGCATGTTGAACCAAAGCCGCAGATAACAAAACAACGGCGCGACAAACAGCAGTGGCGGATGAAATCCGGATTTCCAAAAGCAAAATGCTGCAATGGCCGCGGCGACGACCGACGCGTACGAGATCGCGTCGGGATGAATCTTGGTCTGGACGCACAGCGCGGTCGCGTAACGCGCGGTGGATCGAAAGCCTTCGCCGATTGGCCGCCGCGAAGTTGGTTCGTATTGGGCCATGCGACGTGGCTTCCGTTGTACTGCTTTACATCGGCGAACGCAATTTTCTACGATGGTCCGTGATGAAGACGATCCTCTCAGCGTTCGCCCTTGCAGCGGCGACCTTCACCGCCGCGGCAGCCGATCAACCGGCCAAAGCGAAGATCGACCCCGCTCAAATTCCGAAATGGACCGCGGACGATCTCGAATTTTTTCTCCACGGCTCGATGAGCACCGAAGTGGTGCCCGAGCGCGTGCTGCGCGCCTTCATTAAAATTTATCCCGATCTGTTTCCGGCCTCCGACCTCGCTTATCTCGGATTGATTCCAGATCCCGCCTTCGGGTGGCCGATCGGTTTCAGCCGAAAAGCCGAAGTGAAACATCTCGGCGGTTTGTCGGCGGTCGGGATCAATTGCGCGTCGTGTCACGTAGCGCAGATCCATTCCAGCGGCGGTAAAGAGCCGCTTCGAATTCTCGGTGCGACAAGCCATTTCAACGTCGAAGCATTTTTCGGTTCCGTTCTCATCTCCACGTTCAAAACCTCCGAGCCGGCCAGCATGAAAGTTTTTCTGGCCGCGTATTTTTCAAACCCTGGCCTCGATGCGGCTTGGGAAGCGCAGCAGGCGAAAATCACGGAGACGATGGCAGCGGACCCATTCGGCGCGAAAGACATCGCGGCTGGCGAGCTCCATCAATTTGCGCCGGCTGATTTGGAACTGGCCAACGACGCGGCGAACCTGCCGCAGGTCGCGCACTCGATGCTGAAACTTTTCCACAATCTGCGCGCGGCGCTCCACGTTCCCGATCAACCGCCGGAAAAAGTGCCACCCGCGTCCGGCCCCGGGCGCAACGATGCGTTTGGTCTTCTTTCGGCCAGTTTGCTTAACCGGCCGCAACCGTATGCGCCGATTAAATTCGGACTGGTCTGGGACATCGATAAACGGACGTGGGTGCATTGGGACGGCAACACGAAGTCGCCGATCTCGCGGAATTTGCTGGCCTCGCTCGGGCTCGGCGCACCGCTTCATGGAAAGCGCGCCGACCTGGATTTCGCGACGGTAAAACGGCAGACCGATCTTTCCGAAAGCATCCGGCCGCCGAAATATCCGTTCGCGATCGATAAAGCGGCGGCGAAACGCGGCGAGGCGCACTTCGAATCCAAATGCGCGTCCTGTCATGGCGGACCCGAAAGCGACAAGCGTTTGTATTCGATCGTCGACGTGGGGACCGATCCGCGTCGCGCGGAAATGTTCAACGAAAAACAGGCCGAAGGATTCAACCAGTTTCTCGCGGAACTGGAAGCCGTCGGCTACGAACCGCCGAAGGAATTTGGGGTGCGGAGCACGGGAAAATATTGGGCCGCATCTTTGAACGGCGTCTGGGCGCGCTCGCCGTATTTGCACAACGGATCGGTCCGCACGATGCAGGAATTGCTGACCACGCCGGCCCAACGCGCGAAAAATTTTCATCGCGGCTCGCAGGAATTTGACCCGGCGCAAATGGGTTACACCGATGCCGGTGTCTATGTCTTCGAGACGACAGCAGAAGGAAATTCGAATTCCGGCCACGACTACGGGACGAAGCTCTCCGCCGAGCAAAAGCGCGAGCTGATGGAGTATTTGAAAGCGCTGTGACCACGGTTGCGCGGAAGCTCCAAGCTCCAAACACCAAGCTCCAGAGAAGCTCCAAGCATCAAATCACAAAGGGCACCCAACGCGCAAACCTTTTGGAGCTTGATGTTTGGAATTTCTCTGGAGCTTGGAGCTTGGGATTTGGAGCTTCCGGTCATTTGCCGGCGTCAGCCGGCTAATAACCGGCCGCTTGTCCGTCTTTGCGGCTCTCGCTGGCGCCGACGTAGACGCGCTGGCCGTCGTGCATTTCGACTTTGATCGCCTGGTAGCCGCCGTAGCCGCCGAGATCGAAGCGGATCTCGTGGCCTTTCAGAAATAGTTCGCGCACCGTTTCGTACGGAACACGGCTCTCGAGATTCACGTACCCGCCGTGCTCGGTTAGTTTTTCGCCGGTCGGCTCGCTGTCACCTTCGTGTTGCCAGCGAGCGGCGTCGCCGGCTTCCTGGACGGTCATCCCAAAATCGATCTGGTTCGTCAGCACCTGGACGTGGCCCTGCGGTTGCATGCCTCCACCCATCACGCCGAATGCTTCCCACGGTTTGCCGTCCTTCATCACGAATCCGGGAATGATCGTGTGGAACGGCCGCTTGCCCGGCGCGTAAACATTCGCGTGCCCGGGTTCCATCGAAAACAATTCGCCGCGATCCTGGAACATGAAGCCGAGTCCGGGAACGACGATGCCGCTGCCCATCCCGCGGTAATTGCTTTGGATCAGGCTCACCATGTTTCCTTCATCATCCGCCGTGCACATGTAGATCGTGTCGCCGTCTTTCAACGCCGGATTTCCAGGCGCGATCTTGTGCGACGCGTGCATCGGATCGATCAACTTCCGCCGTTCGGCCGCGTAATCTTTCGAGAGCAAACCGGCGAGCGGGATTTTGCTGAATGCCGGGTCCGCGTAAAACTTCGCGCGATCGGCCCACGCGAGTTTTTTCGCTTCAATCATTGTGTGCAAAGCCGCGGCGGAGTTGGAGCCCATCGCTTTGAGATCGAAGCCTTCGAGGATGTTCAGGATCTGAAGCGTCGCGATCCCCTGCCCGTTCGGCGGAAGCTCAAAGACGTCGTACCCGCGATAATTCACCGAGACCGGATCGACCCAGGTCGAGGTGTGCTTTTCGAAATCGACCTTGCGCAGATAACCGCCGTTCGCCTGCATGAACGCGTCGATCTTGTCCGCGATCTCGCCTTTGTAATACGCGTCGCGTCCCTTCTCGCCGATCAAGCGCAGCGTTTTCGCCAGCGCCGGGTTTTTGAAAATGTCTCCCTTCGCCGGCGTGCGGCCTTTGCCATCAAGCGTGTAGGTTTCGAAAAACGCGCCGGGCAAATCCTTGTAAAGCTCCGGGCCGAAGTGCCAGTAAAACGCAATCAGCTCGGTGACGGGGAAACCTTCCTCGGCGTATTTTGCGGCGGGCGCGAGATCGTCGCTGAGCTTGAGCTTGCCGAATTTTTTGTGGAGCTCGCTCCAGGCGTCAACCGTTCCCGGCACGCTGATCGGAAGCAGGCCGCGTGGCGGAATTGTTTTTCGGTTCAACTTCGTCAGCTCGGCCTTCATTTGATCGTAGCTCAAGCCGAGCGGGGAACGTCCGCTCCCGTTCAAGCCGTAGAGCTTGTTTTCCTTCGCGCTGTAAACGATCGCGAACAGATCGCCGCCGACTCCGTTCGAGACTGGCTCCATCAAACCGAGGGTCGCGTTCGCTGCAATCGCAGCATCGACGGCGGAACCGCCGCGTTTCAAAATATCGAGACCGACCTGAGTCGCGAGCGGCACACTCGTGCAAACCATTCCGTGGCGCGCGAACATTTCCGAGCGAGTCGCGAATTGCCGGCCGGTAATGCGATCGATTTGAGCGAAGACCGATGACGCCGCGAAAGAAAAAAGCAGAATGACGACAGCGAATCGATTTTTCACAGGCTTATTCGTAACGCAATGCTTTCACCGGATCGAGCCGCGCGGCGCGATAAGCGGGCAGAAACGCGAAAATGCAGCAGATCAAGAACGCGCCGATGCAAATTTTGGCGACATCGATCGGGATCACTTCCGCCGGAAGTTGGGAAAACTGGTAGACCTGCTTCGGAAAGACCTCGAGACCAAATGTCGTTGCTAGCCAATGGCTGAATTCGTTCCGATAACGGACGAGCGTCATTCCCAGACCGAGCCCCATCAGCGTTCCGAACAAGCCGACAATAATCCCCTGCCCCAGGAACACGCCGACGATCTGGGTGATGTTCGCGCCGATCGCTTTCATCACGCCGATGTCGCGCGTCTTCTGCACCGTGACAGTAATGAGCGTGTTCATAATCCCGAACGCCGCCACGATGATTATGAAAAACAACAGGAAGAACATGACGGTGCGCTCGAGCCGGACGGCTTCGAAGAACTGATGGTTCATGTCGATCCAGGTTTGGGCGAACTGCGGCGGCTGAAGATATTTTTGGATTTCCTGTTTCACCTTCTCCGCGCCGTAGGGATCGACTGTCCGGACCGTGATGCCATGGAGTGAGTCACCCAAGCCGTACAATTCCTGGCCGACGTAGATCGGCACGAGAAGGAACTCGGAGTCGTGCAGATAGTGGCCGGTCTCAAAAATTCCGGTCACCGTCAGCTCTTTTGGGAGGACGACTTCGCGCAGTTTATCGACCGCTTTCTTTTCCTCGTCGCCCTTCGCTTTCTCCAGCTCTTTCATTCCGTCGAGGATCTCGCCGAGATTCCCCGGTGAATAGACGGTCAATTTGTCGCCGACGGTGATATGAAGTTTCCGCGCAAGCTCGACGCCGAGCACAGTCGAGTCCCCTTCCAAATCGAGCGAACCCTTGACGATGAATTTTTTCAGCTCGACGACTTTTTCTTCCTCGACTGGATCGATGCCGCGAATCAACGGGGCCAGACGTTGATGCTGATATTCGACGATCACCGGCCCCTGCACATACGGCGCGGTCCCGACCACATCCGGCGTGTTCCGGATTTTCACGGTCAAATCACGCCAGTCGCGCAGAACGTCTTCGCTGCTCACCAAAATGTGCGCGTCCCAATCCACGACTTTCTGCCGCAGCTCGCGATCGAACCCGGTCATGACAGAAATCACCACGATGAGTACGGTGACGCCGAGCATCACGCCGACCATCGAGATGAGAGTGATGATCGAGACGAAGGTGCGCTTCGGTTTCAGATAGCGGAGCGCGAGAAAGAAACTAAACGGCAGTTTCAAGGTGCGCGTAGCGTGGCCGCGAATCCGGTGCAATTCAACCGTGGAGACAGGATTTGACCACAACTTGCGCTCCCAGATGCCGTATCAACTGTTGACCTCTTTCAAAGTCAACGGCATCGACATGAGCGACTTTGTTTATCCGGCCTCACTTCGAGGTCTTTCGAAAACCGAAGTCGGTGAAGTTCGATCACCTCAACAAAGTGACGAAGCCGTTTCAAATCCTGAAGGGCGGCTATCAGATCATTTTCAAAAATGGCAATGAGAGCCAGGTTTTCGGGTCTGCCGCGACGAAGAAGCGGATCAAGAAGGAGGATCGTCGCGGGCATCGCAGCTGCACTCGGAGCGACGGCAAACTGGAAACGGCGAACGTGAAGAAGCTATTGCAGGAGGAACTGACGACCCACGCCGTGATCAAGCGAATCTGCGGCTAGGAATCCTTTAACGCATGCTTCTTCAGATCGTCGAGATCGACGAATTCGAGGACGCTTGAGTGGGTCGCTTCCAGATCAATTGGCGCGGCGCGGCCATGATCGAGCGCTGCTTTCCAGCGCGTAACGCAGACGCACCAGCGGTCGCCGGGTTTCAATCCGGGGAAACCCCATTCCGGCATCGGCGTCACAAGATCGTTTCCGTCGAGGACTGAGAAATCCAGGAATTCTTCGGTGACCTGGACGCAAACGGTGTGAAGTCCGAGGTCTTCCGGACCGGTGCGGCAATATCCGTCACGATAAAATCCAGTGAGCGGATCGCGACAACAGCAACGCAGTTCGGTGCCGAGAACGTTGGTAGGCATGGCGACATCTTATCCAAGGAGCGGCGCTTTCCAAACCGGCGACGATTTGTAAACCGCTGCTCTTTGTTCCACCAGTTCCTAGCGATGAAGGCATGCGAACAAATTATCGCCTACTGGCTTTGTCCGGCGGAACCGGCGCGCGGCCACCTCGCCTCACTCATTCGCGATCTTGCCCGGCAATTCGATGCGCCGGTCTTCGAACCGCATGTCACGGTCTATGTCACGGATGCGGCGAATGAAAAACCTGAAGTTGTCCTGGAGCAGGTGATGAAAAGTCGCGGGCAATACGCGCTTTCGATCCGCGGTTTGGATTTCTCCGGGAAATTTACTAAAACGCTTTTTGTCCAGTTCGCGCCTGATCCTACGCTGGCGGAGTTGAGCGGAGATTTGCGGCGCGTGTCAGTTTCGCCAGGCGATTACGAACTGAATCCGCACCTCAGCTTGATCTACAAAGAGATGGACGAGGAAACCAGGCGCCGGCTCGCGGCTTCCATCACGCTGCCGTTCGAGGAAGTGACATTCGACACCGTGAAGGCGATCCTCAGTCCGGCTGAAGTAGAATCGCGCAAAGAAGTCGAAGCATGGCGCGTTGTCGCGGAGCGCAAGCTAACGGAATGAAAACAAAAATTTTCGGCGAACACGACGAGGCAACGATCGCGCAGATCGAGCGATGCGTGGAAGCCGGGGGGGAACGCGCGGTCTTATGCGCGGACGGACACAAAGGTTATGCCCAACCGATTGGTGGCGTGGTCGCCTACACCGACAAGATCTCGCTCTCCGGAGTTGGATTCGACATCGCGTGCGGCAATCTGGCTATTCGAACAGACGCGACCCGCACCCAGGTTGCGCCCGCTATGGAAGAAATCATGAACGAGGTCGTGCGCGACATTTCGTTCGGCATCGGGCAAAAAAGCAAAACGCGAATCGACCACGAGCTGTTTGACGATCCGGCGTGGGAATTGTTACCGATGCGGGACCTGAAACAAACCGCCGCGCAGCAGCTCGGCACAGTCGGCGGCGGGAACCATTACGTCGATATTTTCGCGGATGAAGAAGATCGGATCTGGGTCGGCGTCCACTTTGGATCGCGCGGGCTCGGACACAAGACGGCCACGCATTTTTTAAAAGCGGCCGGCGGCAAAGACGGAATGGATGTTCCGCCAACCGTGGTCGAAGAAGCGTCGCCGCTTGGTGAAGATTACATCGCGGGAATGACGCTGGCCGGCCGCTATGCGTATGCTGGCCGCGAGGCGGTCGCGCGCCACGTCGTTCGCGGAATCCTGCGCGCGAGCATCGTCGAAGAAGTCCACAACCATCACAATTTCGCCTGGCGCGAGGAACACGACGGCCGCCAATACTGGGTCGTGCGCAAAGGCGCCACACCGGCGTTCCCCGGCCAGAAAGGATTCGTCGGCGGAAGCATGGGTGATGACGCGGTGATCATTGAAGGCGTCGATTCCGGGACTTCGCGGGAAGCGTTGTTCTCGACCGTCCACGGAGCCGGACGAATCATGTCGCGCACCGCGGCGAAAGGAAAATTTGTGAAGGTCGCTGGGAAACGAATTCGAAAGGATGGACTCGTTAGGCACGATGAGATGATGAAATGGATCGCCGACAAAGGCGTCGTCCTGCGCGGCGGCGATCTCGACGAAGCGCCCCAGGCTTACCGGCGTTTACCGGACGTGCTCGCCGCGCACTCCGGGACGATTCGGATTTTGCATACGCTGACACCGCTGGGTGTGGCGATGGCGGGTCGCGATATCGTCGATCCGTACAAAGATTGATGTCGCAATGAACGAAATCGTCGGCATCGATCTTGGAACGACAAATTCGCTTATCGGCGTGATGGATGCGGGATTCCCGATCCTGCTGGCGGATAAGAATGGCACGCGGTTGACGCCGTCTGTCGTTCATCTGGCCCGGAAGAGTTCCCCGCTCGTGGGACAGCCAGCCGCGCGCATGCGGGCGTTGAAACCGGCAGAAACCGTTTATTCCATCAAGCGATTCATGGGTTTGCGCGGAGACGAGCTGCGCGAAAAAGATGCGGACGTTTCTTACCTGCTGGAACGCAAGGCAGGGAAGGCCGTCCGCGTCCTCACCAACGAGCGGACCTATTCGCCCGAAGAAATCTCGGCGCTGATTCTGGGCAAACTCAAAAGCGATGCCGAAGCTGCGCTCGGACACGAAGTCACCCGCGCTGTGATAACGGTGCCCGCATATTTTAATGATGCCCAAAGAAACGCGACGAAATGCGCGGGCGAACGGGCTGGATTCGCAGTCGAGCGAATCGTGAACGAGCCGACCGCCGCAGCGCTCGCCTATGGACTCGACAAGCTAAAGAGCCGCTCGAAGATCGCGGTTTTCGATCTGGGCGGCGGCACGTTCGACATTTCGATTTTGGAATTGGACAACGGCGTGTTCGAAGTTCTCGCGACGAACGGCAACACGCGTCTCGGCGGCGACGACATCGATCGAGCTTTGCTCGATTCGCTTGCGGAAACCGAAGTGCGGAAACCGGCCGTAACGCAGCCTGCGCAGCTGGCGAGGCCGGGCTTTCAAAGCAGGGCGCGGCTGCTGGAGCCCTTAATTGAGGCGAAGCATCGGCTTTCGACAGAGGAAGAAGTCTCGATCGATATTCCGTTTTTCGAGGGCGCTGACAGCTTTCATTTCAAACTGACACGCGAAGAGCTGGAGAAGATCGCGCGGCCGATCATCGAACAGACACGGGCTCACTGCCTTCGTTCTTTGGCGGATGCCAAGTTGAGGCCAACGGAACTCGACGACGTGATTCTCGTCGGCGGTGTAACTCGAATGCCGCTGGTGCGACGGCTCGTGAGCGAGATTTTCGGACGCGAACCAAACACATCGCAGAATCCGGATGAAGCAGTTGCGATCGGCGCGACGGTTCAGGCTGGCATTTTATCGGGCGCGGTGCGTGACGTGGTGCTCCTCGACGTGACGCCGTTGTCGTTAGGTATCGAGACCTTCGGTGGACTGATGAACGTTATCATCCCGCGCAACTCGACGATTCCGATCAAGGCCGGCGAAATGTTTACGACGGCGGTGAACCAGCAGCGGTCGATGTCGATCAAAGTGTTGCAAGGCGAGCGCGAGATGGCGCGGGACAACTGGCGACTGGGCGAATTCGAGATCGAATTCGAGCCGGCGTTGAAAGGCGTGGCCCGCGTCGGCGTGCAATTCGAGATCGATGCAAACGGGATCCTTCATGTTCTGGCCCGCGACACGAAAACGGGCGCGGAAAAAATTGTTGAAATCAAAAGCGCGGTCGACGTGTCGGACGAAGCCGTCGAAGCGATGATCTCCGAATCGCTCGAGCATGCGTTCGACGACATGAGCGAGCGCGTGTGGACGGAAACTAAGTTGAAGTCGGAGGAGATGCTGCGCGCGGTGGACGCCGCATTCGCGCAGATGGGCGACGCGATTGATCCGGCGGAGAAAGAGAAGATAGAGGAAGCGGCGAAAGCGGTGCGTCAAGCGTTGGAGACACACGATGCGCGAAAACTCAAGAGCGCGAACGATGCTCTCGATGAGGCGACGCAAGATTTAGCCGCCGCGATTGTCACGAGGGCAATGCGGGCGGGATGATTACGGCGGCGTCGCGGTTGGGATTGGACTCGGCGCCGGAGTCGATTTCACTTTCGCGAGCGCTTCGTCGAGGAGCTTCTTTTCTTCAGGAAAAACTGGGCCGGCCTGGGCGGCGAAGATGTACTCCTGCGCGGCGGGCGCGTTATTCTCGTCAAGCAGGAGAAGCGCGGCGTAGACGGCGGCATGTGGGTCGTGCACGCCTTCGGGCGGCAGTTTTTTCATGATCGCGATGCCTTCCGCCGTTCGTCCAAGCATGTAGAGCGAATAAGCGTAAGTCATGGCGACGTTCACGTCGTCCGGCGCGCGATCGTAGGTTTCTTTCGCGAGGCGATGGCCGTCCGCTGGATTTTGATCAACCAGCAAGGCGAGCCGCGCACAATTTGCGGCGAGCGCGGGTTCGTTAGGCGAATTCTCGTGGAGCCGCTGCGCAATCTTGTAGAGACTCGGCAGATCGTTGTTCGCCCGATAGATTTTGAAAAGCGCGTCGAGCGCTTCGCGGCGCATCGGCGCATCTTTCGCCACGCGAAGCCAGAGCTGCTCCGCTTCCGCCGGCAAATTCCATTTCGAAGCGAGCCGCGCCAGGTTGATCTCACGCTCGGTTTGTTCGGCGGCGTCACGTTCGGCGGAGCGCCAGAGGGCAGAGAACTCCGCGTCCGAAGAAGTCTGGCGCGATTGCTTGGAGCTGTAAGCCTGATAGGCGAGCCGGAGATATTCGGCGTCGCCCCACGCGCCGCTGCGCGTCCAGCGCTTCAGGCGCGACCAGTTCTTGGCTTCGACAAATGCATCGGCAATGGCGATGGCCGGCGGCGGATTCGTCGTGATTTCGGACGGTAATTTCTCCATCCATTTCAGCACCTCGCTCCCAAGACCGTTCTTATTCAGCCAATCCAGGAGCAGCGCGAGATCGTTGGGGTTGCGCGCGGCAACGGGCTTCACTTTCTCGAGAAGCGCGGAAAACTTTTTCTCGTCGAGCTTCCGATAAAATTCGAGGCACAGCAGGTAATCGGAAAAGGTGACCTGCTGACTCATTTGCAAATCCTGGGCGAGCGCATCGGCGCGCGGCAGGTCGTTCATCTGAATGGCGTCGCCGAGCAACACGCGAAGCGAGCCGGCCCGATAGGCCGGCATGCCTCTCAAGCGCTCCAAAACTTTGCGGGCCTCGTCGCGTTTTTCCGGCGCGGTCGAACGAATCCGCAATACCGCGAGATTGAATTGATAGAGATCGTTGCCCGGTTCCTGCGCGACCGCGGCGGCAAAATGCGTTTCAACATCGGCGTCATTCCCTTGGGCGCGGGCAAGCCAGCCGGCGACGACGTGATAGTCCGCGCGGCCGCGTTGCGCGGGCGGAACGGAGTCGAGCGCTTTGCGCGCGGTATCGAGTCGGCCGAAACGCAGCGCGGCCGAAGCGAGATTGAGCAGGCTGTCGACGCTGCCTGGTTCGAGCCGCGCGATTTGCGCCCGCCATGCGACCGTCTCCGGCCGGTTCTGTCTTTCGCTCGCCTCCGCCAAGATGCGAAATGCCGGAAGCGAGTCGTGATGAAGCTGCAAAACTTCTCGGGCCGCGCGAGTGGCGGCGTCGTAATCTTCTTTCGCCAGCAGCGCCGTTGCGTTCTTGAGAAGATTCGACTCGCGCCAGCCGCGATACGCTTGCGGACCGTAAGTGAGCAGCGTCCAACCGAAACCGAAACCGAAAACAAGTGCGACGGTGCAGATCGCCAAACGCGCAGGCGTGAATCTCAACCGTCCACTGCGGACTCGCTTTACGCGGCGCCTGCGCCGGACGCGTCGAACATGCTCTGCCATCGCGGACTCTTATGCGTGCAAGCGAATGGGAATGCAACTGTCGGCGCCGCCGACACTCTTGCTCGTGGACATGATTTTACTCCTGATCTTTCCGCAGAACGTCGCGGCCCCAAAAGATCATGAGAATGAGCATGATCAGGAAGGAAAATTATACGGTACTTTCGGCGTGTCTCACGACCGGGACTTCATCGACGGCATCGGCTACTTTTTCGCGCAGCCGCCGGCCCCAGACGTAGCGCGCAAGCAGCACTTTCGCGGTGGCAGTTAACGGAACGGCGAGAATCGGGCCGAGCAATCCACCGATGAGCAAGCCCCAGACGAAAATGGAAACGATGACCGTCATCGGATGAAGACCGACGGAATTTCCCACGATCTTTGGTGCGATCAGCACGGCCTCCAAATTTTGCACCAGGAGAAAGACAACGGTGACCAGGATCGGATGATACCAATCGCCCCATTGCCCGGCGGCGATCAGCACCGCCGGAACCCAGCACAGGATAATGCCGATGTACGGAATCATCGTCAGGATCACGACAAGAAGTCCGATGAGCGGCGCGAAGTTCAGTCCTGTAAAATAGAGAGCGGTGCCGATGAGCGTGCCGTCGATGAGGCAAACCAAGAGCTGGCCGCGGAAATACGCGATGACGTATTTGTTGATCTGCTCGAGGACGGCAGCGACTTCGGTTTTCAGCGGCGAGTTGCGCAAAGGCAAATATTCGCGCCAGCGTTTTTCAATGGCGGGGCTCTCTTTCAAAAGAAAGAAAAGATAGATCGGCACCATCACGAGACTGAGAAGAAAGCCGGTAACACCGAGGAAACCACCGATGCTTTGCTTGAGCAGCGTCCAGATTTTTTCGGCGATGAAAGGCAACTGACGCTCGAAGTTTGGCAGCTGACGTTGCACCCAGGCCTGGATCCGCTGGCGATCCGCGGTCGAGATTTTGTCCGACGTCGGTCCAATTTGTTCGCGCGGCGCCGGAGTCGGCGAACCTGAGGACGCGATTTCCGGTGTTGCGATCACTTCATCAGCGGTTGCTGTCGGCTCGGGAGCTGGTGTCGGTGTCCGAGCTGGCGATGGCGCGGCAAAAAGCCAGTTCAACAGGCTGGTTGTCGGCGAGACTTTGTCGCGCCTGGTGCTCGGTCCACCGAAAGCGTGATCGTATTTGAAGATCAGGTCGACAATCGTGTCGCGCGCTTTCTGTGTGTACTGCGGCAGCTCGCGGCCGACGTTGGCGGCCTGCATTGAAACGACCGGCGCCAGCCACGCCACCAAAACGCCGATCGAAAGAAAGACGACCGCGAACAGCCCCAGGACTGCTTTCGTTCGGCCCAAACCTTTCTCGCACATTTTTGTGACAACGGGGTCGAGCAGGTAAGCGAGGATGACCGCGATCGCGACGGGGATGAGGATTGGCTGAATAAAGCTGACCACGTTGGCGATGAGCCAGACGACAGAGCAGCCGATCGTGATCAGCACGACGATGAAGATCGCGGTGAGCGCCGCCCACATCGTCTTGCGCTGCCAGGGTGTGGGGTATCCTTTCACGGGGCGGCCGGTCTTAACGATTGATCTGGCCCGGCGGTCCTTTGCTGATCGTCGTCTTCGTCTTTTCGATCTTTTCGGCGAGCAACTTATTCTCGGGACTCAACGCGACTGCCTTCTGCCAATAGTCGAGCGCCTGCGGAATACGGTTCAATTTTGAGTAAGTGTCGCCGACATGTTCGAAGACGATCGGGTCGGGCCGCGTGAGGTTTTGCGCGGCGCGCAATAATTCGTTGAGCGCGTCGTCGAACTTGTTTTTTCGATAATGGATCCAGCCTAGGGTATCGAGATAAGCGCCGTTATTCGGATCGAACTGCAAGGCCTGGGTGACCATTTGTTCGGCTTCATCGAGATGCATGTTGTGGTCGGCCCACATGAACGCGACGTAATTATAAGCCTCCGCTGAATTCGCCGGATCGAGCGCGATCGATTTGCGAAACAGGTCGGCCGCCTTGTCATAGAGACCGGCCTGATCGGCGGCGGCGCCGTAGTCGAAATAGAAACGGGCATTGAGCACTTCGTCGTTGGCGACCTGCGCTTCGTTCAACGCTTCCTCGAAAGTGACGATCGCCTGCTGCGGGTGTTTCGCTTCGCGCTGCGCAATCGCAAGAAAGTAGCTGAACTCGGGAACACCCGGAAAACGCTGACGCGCTTCGGTGAGAAACCTGATGGCGCGCTCGCTGTCCTTGAGCGGAACGATCAGCAATTCCGCCAGGCGCAAATAGGTGTTGGCGTGACTCGGATTAATCAGAAGCGACTGCTCATAATTGGCCGCGGCCTTGGCGAAGAGCGGCTTCGCCTGCTCGGGCTGGTTTGCTCGCTCAGCGGCTCGTCCGCCTTCATCGAACAGCTGCGCCAATAATTCGTAGGGCTGATATTTTGCCGGCTGTTTCTTGATGATCTCTTCCAGCATCGCGATCGCTTTATCGCGCTGGTTCGTGAGAACGAAACCAGTGGCGAGTTTCTCACGCGCATTCAAATCGTCCGGCTGAAGTTCGAGGACTTTCAGATACAGGGGGATCGCCTCCTGGATTTGCTGCGACGCGGCATAGTAGTCAGCGACTTCCTTGAGGGCGGCGGAATCGTTGCCTGCATTCGCGACGGCCTTGTCGAAGAAACTGTTAACGCGCTTGAGCTCTTCCGGCTTCGGTTCGCTGTCCGACTTGAAAATGATCGTGGCGTAAAGTTTGCCCAATCGAATCCAGAACGCGGGATCATCGCTCTTGACGTTCGCCGCGCGATCGAGCGCGGTCAGCGCTTTTTGCGGCTGGCCGGCTGCTGCTTCGATTTCGTAGAGGCGCTGATACGCCTCGAAATTCAGCGCATCGAGCGCGATAGCCTGGTTCGCGTATTTAACAGCCTGATCCGATTTTCGGAGATATTTCGCGTAGATGAACGCGAGCTGAAGATACGGACCTGCGTCTTTCGGTTTTGCTTTGATCGCGTCTTTCAGAACATCGATCGCGCGCGGGTAATCCGCCTGCTGGCTCAAAAGCGTCGCGACCCGCTGCGCCAGCTCGGATAGACCCGGCTCGAAATTCAGAACTTTCTGATAAATCGCGAGTGCATTTTCCATTTCGGCATTTTCCTCCAGCCGAATGCCCTCCACGAAATCAACGAGTGCAGTCGCTTTGCGCGCATTCTCCGGTTTGAGCGCAAGGTCGGCCGCTGCAGTTGGAACGAAGGAGTCGTCCTGGCTCGTGACTTTTTTTGCGGGAACAGGTTTCGTCGAAAGTTCCGAAGGAGAGGCGCAGACAATCGGGCCCAGGCAGAACAGCACCAACCCGCACAGAAGAACGCGGCGCAGAGATCGAGCGCTCCCGTTCTTCCCGAAAATCATGTTCAGGATTGTAGCTGCTGGAGTCGCGGCGCGCAACCAGCGCGGCCTAACGAGCGGTACGCTTACGACTTGTAGCGCAGACGCTTCTTGTGGCGGTTCTCCTTCATGCGCTTCCGGCGCTTGTGTTTGGAGATCTTCGCCTTCCGGCGTTTTTTCAGCGAGCCCATAGAGATTGACCGGTTTCCCGGAGCGCAATGCAAGCATCGGAACCGGTGCGGCGCAACCGTTCTTTCATTTCGGCGAGATCTTGCTCAAGGCTTCGCGGACGAGGCCGATGTGCTCCTCCGGCTTTACCTTCCGAAAAATCGAGAAAATCCGGCCGGCAGGGTCGATTACGAAGGTGCTCCGCTCCGTGCCCATGTATTTCTTGCCATACATACTTTTCTCAATCCAGACGCCGTACCTGTTCACGATTTGCTTTTCGGGATCGGAGAGAATCGGGAAAGGCAGATCATATTTATCGATAAACTTTCGGTGGCTCTTCGCCGAATCGATACTCACGCCAAAGATTTTCGCTTTGTCGCGCACGCTGCTCCACGAATCACGCAGGCTGCACGCCTGCACCGCGCAACCAGGTGTGTCGTCTTTTGGATAAAAATAAAGAACAACAGGCCAGCCGCGAAAATCGCGAAGCGTTACGTTTTGGCCCTCGCCATATTCGCCGCCGACCGCGATCGCTTCGAATGCCGGGGCCGCGGCTCCCACTTTCAACTCCTCACCGTTTTTCATGTTTCAAAAACGATGATCAGTATCCCAACGGCGCAAAGCAAAGTCCCCATGAGAACGCTCTCGTATTTTTCCAGCATCCCGAGCTTCAGTCTGCTTAGTCCGGCGAGCGTGAGCGAAGTGAACAAGACCATTCCGGCCACCGTAGCGACCGAGAGAACCGCAGTCAGCACGGCAAAGCCGCCCCATCCGTAACGGATTCCCGAAACGTAAAACGGCACAAAGCCTTCGCATGGAGAGAACGTAAGGAAGGCGAGCAAGCTCATGATCGCCGCGCGATCCGATGTGGGATGAGCCTGGCAGCCTTCATCGTGATGATGATCGTGACCGTCATCGTGGTCATGATTGTGGTCGTGATGGTGTTCGTGAAGATGTTCGTGTGGATAATGAAAATGAACGTGGCCCTTGCCGATGATCTGCCGAACCAAATAGTAGAGCCCGAACAACAGAAGCGCGCCACCGGCGATCCTCGGGAACCACGCGCCGATCGTCTCACTCAGCGCCGAACCGAATAACGTAATCGCCAAACCAAGGGCCGCGGTGACGATAACATGCCCGGTTCCAGCGAGAGCAGTGACGGCGATTGTTTTGGATGCATTCCATCCCTGAACGCGAGATGTGAGCACAAAAGGCAACCAATGAGTGGGAATTGCCGCATGAAAAAATGCCACGCCAAAGCCCGTGAGCGCGATGGTGGTGAGAATGGCTTGATTCATGGCGCCGAAGCGACGCGCGAGGCGTCGGGCTGGTGGGATTTGAACCCACGGCCTCTGCGTCCCGAACGCAGCGCTCTACCAAGCTGAGCCACAGCCCGAACTGCTCACACGTTGAGCAGACTCGACGCGCACCTATCTCGCGCATTTCCGTAGCAGTAGCAAGCTCTCGCGCGCGGAAGTTTCCAAAGATCCAACCTCCGAAACTCACCGGCCGCTCCGTGAACGTTTGCCATTACATCCGCACAAGCACGGATTGCTGGTCGGTTGTCGGAGCGGGGAAGCTTGGATCGCATTTTCGTCTCAGATTTGATAAAATCAGCCATTTCTATCAACTACGCGAAAACGTTCTCGCAGGAACGAGAAAACTGGCCTAGTAACTGCTGATTTTTATGGTAATTATGGCTGAGTTTGGCATGAAGCACCTATCTCGAGCCCAAATCCGTGGCACGACTTTGTCCGAAACAATGGTGGGCTTGGTCCTTCTCGTCACCTTCTTCGCCTCGGTCTTCGAACTTAACGCCGTCTGCCTGCGTTACATCGATGCCACGAAAGAATCCGTCGCGGCGCTCCAACACGTTCAAGATCGCGCCGAAATGTTGCGCAACCTGGCATTCACGGATCTCGTCAACACGACCGCGGTTCAAAATGTGATGGCAGCCGCACCGAACGCCGCCCCTTTCGGTCAAAAGGCGACTGAGACCGTGACCATCAGCGCATTCCCAACCGCCAACGGCGTCACTCAGTTCACACGTACACCGAGCGGAACAGTGACGACGGATTCGGTCGCCGTAGACCTCGGCAAAGAGCTGGTGAAGGTCGACGTGAAAGTCGTCTGGACGATGACCCTCGGGGGAAGATTACGCAGCGAACAAACAACCAACATCCTCTCGAACGGATCAAAAAAATGAAACTCAACCTCTCACTCAAACGCCTTGCCTTCACTCTTCCCGAAATGAGCGTTGCGCTCGCCGCGGGCAGCGTAATCCTGGGCGCGACCCTGACGTCCTCGACCTCATTGCAAAAGAGCTTCAATGCTCTCGACAATTATTTCGGAACCCACATGCAACAGATTCGCATCGTCGATTATCTCAGCCGCGACGTGAAACGCGGGCTCATCGTCACGACCTCGGCGGATTTGCAAACCGTGACAATTACCGTCCCGAATTACGTCATCCAGGCGGGCGATCCTGAAGCGCTCGTCAATCCGGCGCTAGTCGGCACTCCGCGAACGCCCACGATGGCTTATACGCCCAGCGGTTGGCAGGTGAATTACGGCGCCGCGACCAGCACAATCACTTATTCCATCAACGGGATGTCGATCTTGCGGACCGAAAACGGAACCGTGACGACGATCGCATCGAGCACGGATCAACTCGTTCCGCTGACCACGGACGTGGAATTGGCAAACACCGAATACACAAAAACCAGTATCACTTTTCAGCCGATCTTTACTTCGGGCGGCGCGCCGGCATCGCGAAGCGGCACGACGGTTTACTCGACAGCGTATCTGAGAAACAAGCGGCGCGGTTAATCGAGGAGAACGAACATGCGCACAAGACGCTCGGTAGAAGAAGGCAACGTGCTCATTTGCGCGTTGTGCACGATCCTGATCATTTCACTCATCGGCGCAAACGTGCTGCAGAACTGCACGACGCGCTTCAATGTTTCGTCGAGTCAGGTCCGCAGCTGGAAGGATTCTTTGTTTGCTGCGGAAGCCGGCGGCGACATCGCCTACGCGCAAGTCAGGAAGACGGTGACGGATCCGACGCATGCGTTCAGCGCCGCCGCAGGCTGGAATAATAATGGGGTAAAACATGAGAGCCCAGTAACGACGTTCGGTGCCAATGGACTCGTAACCAGCACTGTCGTCGATTTGTTCTACTACGATCCGGTGACTGGCAATCCGTGGTATCGGGCGCGCTCTAAGGGAACGGCGCCAGTCAATGGCCTGCCCCGGACTGGAATGGACGATCGCATGGGCGCGGGAACGCGAGGCGACAGTCTCCTCCGGAAAATCGATTTCCGGACCGACCATTTCGTTGCGACTTACGGAGCGAATGGGGACGGCACAGGTCTAGCGGTTGTCCCCGTTCCGAATCCGCAGATCACGCGACGGATCGAACAGATCAGCGCGCCGATGACGCCGTTCGAAGCTGCCATCAAATGCACCGGGACATTTTATGGCCTGGGCTCGGCGGCGCAGATCGACAGCTACAATTCCAAGGATGGCGCCTATGTTTTTGTCGCTAACAATCCCGCGAGTCCACGCTACAAGGATTCGCGAAGCGGCTCGGTCGAGATCGGAGCGCCGGTCGCCCCAGATGCAGTGAATGGAATGCTCTACGGAAATGTCTCCACGAACGGCGGGACGATCAAGCCGAGCCAATACATCACCGGCACGGTCGACAATAACGTCGCGTTCACGGTTCCGCCATTCAAGATGCCGACGGATTTGCCGCCACCACAGGCCGCGCCCACGAGTGTCAGCGACAATTTGGACCATAACCTCACACCGCCGGCTGCTGGGACACCGCAAGCTCCTACTTATTATCTTCTTTCGAGCCTGGGCCCCGGCAGACTCATCATTAATCCGGTCGGCGGTGCCCAAACCTACGTCGCCATCCGTGTCACCGGCGACCTGACCGCTCGCGTCACCGTTAAAAACAATGTCCACGTGAAGGTCTTCGTGAACGGGAACATCGACATTAAAGCTCGCGACGTCGACAACGAGAGTAATCTCGCCGCAAACCTTCAGTATTATTCAATCAGCCCGCTCCTTGCGAACGGCGACCCCGATCCGAACACAACTCAGTTCATCCACATTGCGCCGCCCGGGAATTTTGCGGCCACGTTCTACGCGCCCAGTGCTGACGTGGTCCTAAACGGCAATCCGGACCTGATCGGCGCGATCGTCTGTAAGACCTTCTACGGAAACGGGAACACGAGCTGGCACTACGACCGTGCCCTGGACGCCGAAGGCGACGCTGTCGATTACCGTATCGTCAGCTACGTCGAGGACATCCGTTAGAGCACGAAGGCGCGTGAAAGCATTCCTCTGCCTTCTTGCAGGTGCGCTTTCGTGCGTCTCGAGTTCTGCCAGCACGCTTATTGTAACAAGTAGTGCGGATACCGGCGCGGGTTCGTTGCGTGCCACTATCAGCGCGGCCGTTTCCGGCGATGTGATCCAGTTCGACCCGTCCCTGAACGGCCAGGTTATCTTGCTGGCGAGCGAGCTCAGCGTGACGAGAGAGCTCAAAATCGACGGACCGGGCGCAGATCAGCTTGCCATCAGCGGTGGCAACCGCATCCGCATTTTTTCTGCGACAGCTCCGCTTACGCTCACGGGGCTCACTCTTAAGAACGGATTTGGGGACGGAGGAGCTCTTTTTGTTTTGCGCTCACGCGCCACGGTAATCGGATGCAATTTTACCGAAAACTCCGCGCCAAATAAGCTTGGCGGCGCGATTTATTATCCCGGTTCTCCTCTCGAGCTCACCAACTGCAAATTTTTACGCAATACGGCCAGCGGTTTTGGCCTGGGCGGAGCCCTTTTTGGTTCAAGGGGCGTCTCAGTCACCATGACGGATTGCACTTTCACTGAAAACTCCGCGGATAATGGCGGCGCCATTTACGCTAACGGCCCGCTTACCCTTTTGCGCTGCAATTTCACAGGCAACAGCATCCCGACCGACGGAATCGCCGGCGCCGTTTACAACGATTACCTCACTGTGATTACCAGATGCGTTTTTGCCGCTAACTCAACCGGCGAGGGAGGCGAAGGCGGTGCGCTCTTCATCGGCGACGGGATCATCCGCGATTCCCTGATCGCGAACAACAAGGTGGGATCGGGCTATCAAGCCCAGGGCGGGGCCATTTGGAATTTTGGTACCCTAAGAATTGAGAACAGCACCATCGCGAACAATCTGTCAGGCGCGCAGAGTCAGGGTGCCGGCATCTACAATGATGGCGCGCTTACTTTGGATAACAGCACGATCTCAGGGAACTCGGCCGGCCTCTCCTCCATGGGAGCCGGCGTTTTTAACGAAGATGGCGATGGTGCCACCATGAGCGTCGCGAACACCATCATTGCGCGCAACTCCGCGCCGGCCGGCCCGGATATTTTTGGCACATTCATTAGCCGCGGCTACAACGTCATTGGCGATACCTCGGGTAACTCCGGGGCGACGGGCACTGATTTTATTAACATCGATCCTCTCCTCGGGCCGTTGCAGGACAACGGTGGACCGACCGCGACGATGGCCCTTCTGCCCCGCAGTCTGGCGATTGATCATGGCGATCCGGCTTTCGATCCCAACACATTTGCTCCGCCGCTGACGACCGACCAGCGTGGGTCTCTACGTGTTGATAACGCACGGCTGGACATCGGTGCTTATGAGGCGGAGCCGCCGCATTACCCAAAGATCGATTCACTCACCGGACCGCAAACGGTGGAATGCACTTCCTATAAAGGGACCAGTGCCAGCATTTCGGTGCAGGTCAGCGACAGCAAAGGTCACGCGCTCATCATTCAATGGATCGTTGATAACCAGGTCAAACAAACGGATCAGATACCGGCCGCCAAGCCGACTAGCGCGGGGCAGTCCACCTACACCGCCATTTATCCGGATGGTCCGACCAACGTAATAATTGTGGTGAATGATGGGGAATCGGACCCGATCACACAGTCAACGACCGTCACCATTGTCGATACCACCGCGCCGACGATCACGCGCCTCAGTGCGAGCCCGAGCGTTTTTTCACCGCCCAACCACAAAATGGTCCCCGTCACAATTTCCGCGGCAGCCACCGATATCTGTGACCCGAATCCAAAAACCAAAATTATCTCGGTGACCAGCAACGAGCCCGGCGACGGCCAATACCAAATTACGGGAGACCTTACTCTCAATCTTCAATCGGAGCGAAACGGCGGAGGCAACGGGCGGGTCTACACAATTGTGGTCCAGGCTACGGACGCCTCGGGCAATGCAACCACGAAGAGCGTCACGGTGACGGTGCCGAAGGGCAATAAATAGCCCCGCCGGCCGCTCGAAAGAAGCGGGAACAAATCGTTTGACAGCTGCGGTCGCCGCTCGCAAAGTCAACGTTCCCGTTTGCCCGACGATGATCGCTTCCAATCTTATTCCACCTAATGTTTCTGGCGAGTCGCCGGCGATTCTTCAGTTCCCGGCGGAGGCCGCGCGCCCCGTCCGTTCCTTGCGCAATATGACCACTCAACTCCTGCAAGAAGCAGCTCTAGTGATTCCGAATCAGCAGTTGCTGATCAACGTCGTTTCCCGGCGCGTCCGGCAGTTGGGGTTAGGCCATCGTCCGCTTGTCGAAGCCACTCCGCGTTCCTCCCTCACCGACATCGCGCTGCGCGAAATCATCGCCGGCAAGCTCACCTACGAGCTCGCCCCTGAGACGCCCGCCGACGGCGCTGCTTCGTAGCGCCGCGTCCCGGAGCACGGCCGTCTCGGCTGTGCGGCCCACAGGCGTCCCGCCTGTGTTATCTTCCAAGCGATGGCGACCGAGACGATCCTTAATCGCAAAGCTCTCCGCGATTTTCACATTCTCGAGCGCTACGAAGCCGGCATCGAGCTCAAAGGCAGTGAAGTAAAATCGATCCGCGCCGGCAAGGCGAACATTTCCGACGCCTTCGTTCGGATCGAGAAAGGTCAGGCCTTTCTTTACAATGCCGACATTCAGCCGTACGAACGCGCGAGCCACGAAATTCCCGCCGCGAAACGCGTGCGAAAACTTCTCCTTCACCGTCAGGAGATCGACAAACTTTATGGACTGAGCGCGATCTCCGGCCGCGCCCTCGTGGTTCTCAGCCTCTACTGGAAAAACGGAAGGCTGAAATCCGAGATCGGTGTCGCGCAGGGAAAAGTCGCCCACGATAAACGGGCGGATCTGAAGAAGCGGGCCGTCGATCGCGAGACGGAACGTGAAGTCTCGCGCTTCAATCGGCGGCACGGCGCGTAACACAGGCAAGATGCCTGTGCTACTTTAGCGCTCAATGTCTCGTCCGCGTTCGCCGCTCTTCGTCCTCTTTCTGACGGTCTTCATCGACCTGATCGGATTCGGCATTGTCATTCCGATTCTGCCCCTTTACGCGGAACACTTTCACGCGTCGCCGATCGCCATCGGCTGGCTCACGGGAATTTACTCCGGGATGCAGATCATCTTCACGCCGATCCTCGGCAAACTTTCCGATCGCCTCGGACGTCGCCCAGTTTTGTTCGTCAGCATTGTCGGCACCGCGGTCGGATTCGCGCTCATGGGATTGGCGCACGGCCTCCCGCTCCTTTTCGCGGCGCGGATTTTGGCGGGCATCACCGGCGGCAACATCGCGATCCCGCAAGCTTACATCGCTGATGTAACTGCTCCGGAGAAACGTTCACGCGCGATGGGATTGATCGGGGCCGCGTTCGGTCTCGGCTTTACCTTCGGTCCGCTCATCGGCGGAGTGATGAGCCGGATTTCCTACAGCGCGCCGTTCTACTTTTCCGCCGGCCTCGCCGTCGTCAATGCCGCGCTTGTCTATCTGATCTTGCCGGAAAGTCTTTCTCGCGAACACCGCGCCCGGCCGCACGAACAAGCCAGCATTGCGGAAGTTTTTCGCCACGGTCGCGGCGCGATGTTCGCCATCGTCCTCGGCACGTATTTTTTTCTGATTGTCGGGTTCTCGATCATGACGACGCTGTTCGCTCTCTTCACCGAAAAGCGGTTCGGTTACGACGCGCAGGCGAATGGTTACCTTTTCGGTTTCGTTGGAATCGTGAGCGTGATCGTGCAGGGCGGACTCATCGGCCGACTAATCAAGATGTTTGGCGAAGTTGCGCTCGCCCGCGCTGGAATGATTTTAACGACGGTGTCGCTCGCGTTATTGCCGATGAGTAGCAACCTCGCTTTTCTCCTGCTCGTCTCCGCCGGATTATCCGCCGGCAGCGGTTTTGCGAGTCCGCCGCTGAGCGGGCTCGCGTCGCAAATGGTGGAGGCCAGCTGGCAAGGACGCGCCCTCGGCGTTCTCCAATCCGCGGGTAGCGCCGCGCGCTTGCTCGGTCCCCTTCTCGGCGGCTGGTTGCTCACCTTCGACATGCGGAAACCGATCTCGCAATACGGGTACACCCCGTTTCTCGCGGGCGCGTTTCTTTGTTTGATCGGCGCCATCTTCGCCTTCTCCTTCAACAAGCCCGCCGATGACCGATCGCCCGACAACGTCGCTGTCGGCGTCTAGTCGCGATGAGCGCGAAGCGGCTTTTCGTCAGCATCGAGCTTCCGGAATCGATCACGAAAAGTCTCGCCAAACTCGACCCGGACGTGCGCGGCGTGCGCTGGCTGGAGCCGCGCCAAATGCACCTCACTCTCGCCTTTCTCGGAAATGTCGGGACCGAAATTCAGGAAGCGCTTTCAGAAAAACTCCGAGCCATTTCGTGGAAATCATTTTTCCTCCCACTCCTCGGCCTCGGAACGTTCCCAACCCAAGGCTGGCCGAAAATAATCTGGATCGGCGTGGGCAGCGGGCATCCGCATTTGTTCCAATTGCACAAGCGCGTCCAGGAAGCTCTCCTCGCCGTCGGCCTCGAGCCCGACCTGCGTTCTTTCCATCCTCACATCACGCTCGCCCGCTGCCGGGACGTTTCTCCGCAAACGATCCGGCCGTTTCTCAAATCGCACGCGAATTTCGACGCCGGTCTGACCCACGTCGAATCATTCTGCCTTAATTCCAGTCAGTTGACGGCGGCCGGTTCCGTCTACACAACGGAACTCGTCTGTCAGGCTTTGCGATAATGGTCCGCTACCGGATAACTCCGCGCCACCAGACCGAACACCAGCGCCGCCGCGAACGCGAAGACCGCGAAGAAAAACATCTGGAACGCCGTCAGGCCGAACCCGCTCGACTTAATAAAATCAATGACGCCGCCATTCTGGACGCCGGCATTCACTACCAGCACCCAGAGATTGCCGATCGTGACTGAGAGACTCCAGAACGCCATGATTGCGCTCTTCATCGACAGCGGCGCCTGGCTGTAAGCGAATTCGAGCCCGGTCGCCGAAACGAGGACTTCGCCCAGCGTGAGGAACGCGTAGGGCAACATTTGCCATGCGATGGTGAAGGCGTGGCCGCCATCGAGGACCAATTGCATCACGCCGACGATGATCCAGGAGACACCGGCAAACGCGATCCCCGCCGTCATTCGCCGAAGCGCGGTGGGTTCGTAACCGCGGCGTCGCAGAGCGGGATAGAGCACGAGATTGTTGAAAGGAATCAGCAGCATGACCAGCGCTGGATTGAGCGCTTGCATTTGCGAGGGCTGGAACCAGCTCGGTTTGCTCATCGCGTTTGCTTGTAGCACCCACGTCGACGCTTTTTGATCGAAGAGCGACCAGAACGGCGTGACCAGCGCGAACAGCACCAGCACTCGCAGGACGGCGCGCACGCCATCGATCGCTTCGTCCGGATGTTTGCCGCGAATCGCCTCGAGCTGAAGCCAAATGCCGAGTCCGCCAAAGGCGATCACTGCCACCAGGGCCAGACACGCGGCGATAACGAAGCCGAGCTTCGGAATCAAAAGAAACGAGACAATCGCCGCGACCGCACCGACGACGGCGAGAATCTGCCCGCGCGCGCCGGAAGCGATCGCATCGCGGGAGACACGGAGGAAGGAATGCGGATTCGGCGCTGCAGGCGGAACCATGACGTATTGCTTCCGCCCCAGCCAAAGAATCACGGTCGAGATGAACATGAGTGCGCCCGGGATTCCGAACGCAATCGCAGCTCCGAACCATTCCAGAAATTTCGGCATCAGGAACGAGGCGAAGAGCGAGCCGAAATTGATGATCCAGTAAAACGAATCGAACACCACCTTCGCGCGATGCTTGTTCGTCTGGTCAAATTGGTCGCCGACAAACGCCGCGACGCACGGCTTGATCCCGCCGGACCCGAGCGCGATCAGGCCCAGCCCGACAAAAAATCCGGTGCGATCATGCACGAAGAACGCGAGACACGCCTGGCCGACGCAATAGACCAGGCTGAGCCAAAAGATCGTGTGATATTTTCCAAAGAAACGATCGGCCAGCCAGCCGCCAAGCAACGGGAAGAAGTAAACGCCAATGACAAATGTGTGAAAGACATCCTTGGCGGCGTGCTCACGATCTGCTTCGGGCAAATACGCCAGAAGCGATGTGACCAGGAACACCGTCAGGATGTTGCGCATCCCGTAAAAGCTGAAGCGCTCGCAGCCTTCGTTGCCGATGATGTATCGAATCTGGCGCGGGATCGGGGCCTTGGGATCTGACAATGCAGGCGTTCCCGTAAGAGCCGGATCCATCACATCTTGCTTCATCGCGGCGAGCGTCGGTTGCGCGACATCGCGGCGCAACCGTAAATTAGAGCCGACGAGTCGCGATGAATGCGACGGTTGGCTGCCGCTTCGGTGGGCCTGCTTGGGATCCGGTTTCTCCCACAGATTCACGCTCGCTTCGCCAATCTGATTTATTAAAGTCTTGGCCGAATGCTCACACGTTTACGAATTACGAATTTTAAGCGATTTGCCGACGCTGACATCGAGTTAGGTCAAGCAGTCGTCTTCATAGGGCAGAATAACTCGGGAAAAACAACGGCGCTTCAAGCTCTCGCACTGTGGGATGTCGGACTTCGCCGTTGGAACGAGAAGCGTGAAGGTAAGACTTCGCCAGAGAAAAGACCGGGTGTGACAATCAATCGCCGTGACCTTATCGCTATTCCAGTCCCCGACGCTAACCTCTTGTGGCGAAACCTGCATGTCCGCGATGTCCGGAACGTTGATGGGAAACCACAGACCCAAAATGTTCGCATCGATGTCACGATGGAAGGTGTCACCGACGGCAAATTTTGGTCATGCGGACTAGAGTTTGACTACGCGAATGAAGAATCGCTGTATTGCCGGCCGTTACGGTTGAGCAATGCCAAACAACCGGAGCGAATGGCTGTACCCCCTGAAGCTGGCGCGACAAGATTCGCATTGCTTCCGCCAATGTCCGGCTTAGCGGCGACCGAACCAAAATGGGAATCGGGTCGAATTAACGTGCTTCTCGGTGAAGGCCAAACTGCACAAGTATTGAGGAATCTTTGCTTTCAAATCTACGAGCAAACTGAACCGAGGACGGCGTGGGCAGAAATTACGGAATGCATTCATTCGCTTTTTGGTGCGGCGCTTCAGCCTCCAAAGTTCATCAAAGAACGTGGTGAAATCACGATGGCCTATAAAGATCCGGAAGGGAGTTTGTTGGACTTGTCCTGCTCGGGCCGTGGACTGCAACAAACGCTCCTTCTGCTTGCTCATCTCCACGCCAATCCAAAAACAGTCCTACTCTTGGATGAACCCGACGCTCATCTCGAGGTCCTGCGGCAACGTCAAATCTATCAGTTGTTGACGGAAGTTGCTTCGAGGCAAGGCTCTCAAGTTATTGCGGCCAGCCATTCCGAGGTCGTCCTAAATGAGGCGGCGAATCGAGATGTTGTAGTTGCGTTTGTAGGATCGCCACACCGTATTGACGACCGCGGCCAGCAAGTGCTGAAGGCTCTAACAGACATAGGTTTCGATCAGTATTATCAGGCAGAACTCAAAGGCTGGATTCTGTACGTCGAGGGCTCAACGGATTTGGCGATACTTCAGGCTTTTGCCGCAACGTTAAATCATCCCGCCGCCCAAGAACTCGCACGTCCCTTTGTTCATTACGTCACGACAAATCTTCCTCAACGCGCGCGAGAACACTTTTTTGGAATTCAAGAAGCCAAACCCGATTTAGTTGGCTTTGCTTTATTTGATCGGATTGATAAGGCGCTCGCGAATAACACCCCGCTAACCGAGACGATGTGGGAAAGACGCGAGATCGAAAATTACTTATGCATCGAATCTGTACTTCTTGCATACGCACGACACGATCAACCGGATGATTTGTTTGGCGGCGCGGAGGCCTCGCGTAGAGAGCAAGTCATGCGTGAGTGCATTCAAGAAGTAACCGTGGCACTTCAAACACTTGGCCGCCCAGACCCATGGTCGCCAGATCTAAAGGCGAGCGATGATTTCTTAAATCCTCTATTTGAACGCTTCTTTAAGAAGCTTGAGCTACCAAATTTACTCCGAAAGGCAGATTATTATGTCTTGGCCGGTTTGGTTCCGAAAAGAGAGATCGCGCCCGAAGTGATTGAAAAACTCGACCGTATTGTATCTGTCGCCAAGAGAGCCAAACCCAAAGAAGCGTGAACCTGCCAGGTTCTCAGCCTTAGGAATTTCGTTTTCGCTCGTTAGCGCGGCTACAGCTTGCAGGACAACGGCGTTGCGACGTGTTCGAGCGATTTTCGTTCGGCATCAACGCCGAGCCATGCTTCGACGAGCGCGCCGATGATCATCAAGGCGGCGCCGACGAGGTAACCGGCGAGCAACGCGGTCTTCGATCCGGTGCCGATAATCCGGCCGAAAAGGATCGGCGCGCCGGCGCCGCCGGCCAAAGTTCCAAAGGCGTAGAAGATCGCGATTGCGAGAGCGCGAATCTCGAGCGGGAAAATTTCGCTCACGGTGAGATAGGCGGAGCTCGCAGCAGCCGAGGCAACGAAGAAGATGATCATCCATGCGATGGTTTGCGTTTGCGCGGTCAGCATTCCGGCGTGGAAAAGCCAGCCGCTGGCGGCGAGCAACAGACCGGCGATCGCGTAGGTCGCTGTGATCATTTTCTTGCGGCCGATCGTGTCGAAGAGATGGCCGAGTACGATCGGGCCGAGGACATTTCCCAGCGCGAACGGCAACAAGTAACCACCGACGTTTTGCGCAGGCACATTGTAGAAGCGCATCAGAACCAGGCCATAGGTGAAGAAGATCGCGTTGTAGAAAAAGGCCTGCGTCAGCATGAGGACGAAGCCAAGCAAGGAACGGCGGCGATGCTCATGCACGATCGTGTTCCAGATCTCGCGCCAGGGCGTGTGCGTCCGCGTGCGGACGCGGGTCGGAGGTGCATCATGTGGAAGCAGCGCATCCGCCGCCATGCTTTGTTCTACGTCGTCGAGAATTCTTTCCGCCTCGTTAGGCCGGCCATGAATGAGCAACCAGCGCGGACTCTCCGGAATCCAGCGTCGAAAGAAAATCACGATCAATCCGAGCGTTGCACCGATTCCGAAGGCGAGCCGCCAGCCGAGCCAAACTGGCAATCGATTCGGATCGAGCAAGACAACCGTCGCCGCGGAACCCATGGCGGCGCCGACCCAATACGAGCCGTTAATCATCAGATCGACGCGGCCGCGAACCCGCGCCGGAATTAGTTCATCAATCGCCGAATTGATGGCCGCGTATTCGCCGCCGATTCCAGCGCCGGTCAGCGCGCGAAAAACTGCGTAGCTGGCGAAGTTCCAGGAGAATGCCGTAAACGCCGTGGCCGTCAGATAAACTGCGACGGTGATGAAAAACAGCTTCTTTCGGCCGAGCCGATCCGTTCCGTAGCCGAAGAGCAACGCGCCGATCACTGCGCCGATGAGATAACAAGTCGCGCTCGCCCCGACTTGCGCATCCGTCAGCCCGAGAGTCTCGCGATGCGTGAGGATCCCGCCTAACGACCCGGCCAGCGTGACCTCGAGTCCGTCCAGAATCCACGTTGCGCCAAGCGCGCAGACGATCAGCCAATGCCACCGGCTCCACGGCATTCGATCCAATCGCGCCGGCACGTACGATTCCACCCATTCGCCTCGCATGTTCGTGATCCACCTTGACTCGCCCGCCCGCTTCGGGCAAAACCGTTCCGTGAAAAATCCAACCGCGCTCTCGCGTCGGGGGTTCACGAAACTTCTGGGCGCGGGCGCTGCCTACGCGGCCCTGCGACCGGCCCTCGGTCTTTCGGAATCCACGCCAAAACCAACCGATACCAAATCGTCCGGCGTCGTCCGGCTAAGCTCGAACGAAAATCCGTACGGACCTTCGTCAGCTGCGCTCAAGGCGATGACGGCGGGCTTCGCGCTCGCGTGGAAATATCCCGACGAGAAACAGGACGAGCTCGTCGACGCGCTGGCGAAACTGAATCAAGTCGCGAAGGAGAATATCCTGACCGGCGCCGGGTCCGGAGAGATCCTGAAGGTCGCGGTGGCTGCGTTCACTGGTCCGGAGGAGAAGCTCGTAGTCGGCGACCCAACGTTCGAAGCGTGCGTCGGTCACGCGAAAGCCAGCCGGGCCGAGGCGGTCAAAGTGACGTTGAACGCGACCTATGGCCACGACCTGACGAAGATGGGCGATATCCCGGGCGTCGGTCTTCATTATGTTTGTAATCCGAACAACCCGACCGCGAGTATCACGCCCAAAGCCGAGCTGAGCGCGTTCCTCGCTAAAGTTCCGCGCGAAACAATCGTCCTTGTGGACGAGGCCTATCATCATTTCGTTGAGACGACCGATTACGAGAGCGTGATCCCATTGGTGAAAGATCATCCGAACCTGATCGTGGCGCGGACGTTTTCGAAGGTCTACGGGATGGCGGGATTGCGCTGCGGCTATTGCGTCGCGCAGCCGGAGAAAATCGAGCTGATGCGCGCGGAGCAATCGTGGGACAGCGTCAACATCATGGCGATCGTCGCGGCGCTCGCGAGTTTGGGCGACAACGCGCAAGTCGAGAACGGACGGAAGAATAATTCCGAGGTCCGGAAGTTTGTCTGCGGCGAGCTGGACAAAATGAAGTACACCTACATTCCGTCCCAGGCGAACTTCATGATGATCGATATGCGGCGCGAAGTGAAACCGCTCATCGCCGCGTTCAAGGACAAGAAGGTGCAGGTCGGCCGGCTCTTTCCGCCGTTGCCGAATCACCTGCGCGTGACGATCGGAACGAAGCCGCAGATGGAGAGGTTTTTGGCGGTATTTCGGGAGCTGACCGCGTGACGGTCGTGTTCGGGACCGAAGCACCAAGCACCAAGCACCAAGCTCCAAGCTCCAGAGAAGCACCAAGCCCCAAGCTCCAAACGCCGGGCCGTCGCGCTTCCTTTGGATTTTGATGTTTGGAATTTCTCTGGAGCTTGGTGCTTGGAATTTGGAGCTTCGGTCGCCGACGGCGACCGTTAGTCCTTCACGATCTTGCCGCCCCACGAAAGGATCTTCGCTTTCGTGCCGGCAGCTTCGGCTTCTTTGATGTCGCCGTTGCGGTTATAGAAAAGCGACAGGCTCGTCCACGCGATCTGGTCGTTAGGCCGAAGCTCGGTCGCTTTTTTTCCGGCCTCGATCGCTTCCGGAAAACGGCCGGTTTTCATCAACGCCATTCCAAGCGCGTGCCAGCCATCGAAGAACGCCGGGTCTAGCTCGACGCAACGCCCGTATTTTTCGACGGCGCTTTCTAATTCGCCGATGGCAAGATCGCCGTTCGCATCGTCGAAGAGTTCCTCGAGCGCGGACATGCGATACGTTTTGGGTTAAGTCTCGGCCTGAGGCGCCACGGCTTCCTGAAGTCCGGCAGCGCGACGGCGATCATGCAACCATTCGTCGAACACGACCATCCGTTTGCTCTGGAGATAATTCTTTTCGAACATCGCCTTGGCTGCGGCGAAGCCGGCCGGATCGCCCGGCTCGCGCGACTCGAGCACTACCACCAGTCCGCCAGTCTGGGTCGACACGAAATCGCTCGCGTCGCCCGGATTCAATTCTCGCAGCGCGCTCTTGATGGAAGCGAGATCGGGAACATCCGGCTTTTTTTCTTCGGGCTTGGTGGATGGAGACGGCTCCGGCTTCGGCGGAGTCTCAATCAGGGAAAAAGGCGGAACCCGCTCCGCCTGCAGCCCCATTTGAGCGAGAGCCTTGTCGAGGGGCGTCGCGGCTTTCGTCGCTTCGCGAATCGTGCGGGCGACATCGCCGGCGCGCGCCGCGATGGCTTGCTTGGTGCGTTCTTTCGTCAGCTCCTCGGTGATCTTCGGCTTCGATTCATCGAGCGTGAGTTGCCGCGACGCGGTCATGCCGAGGAGATGGACAACGTAAAATCCATCGGGCGTTTGGATCGCGTCGCTGACCGACTCCTGTTCCTTTAATTGGAATGCGTATTGGGCGAGCTGCGTGTTCGCCGGCAGCTTCGGATCGGGCGCCGCCGCGGTGAACTCGCCGGTCGCCGTCACGGGAACGTTAAATTTCGCCGCTACATCCGCGAATTTCGCGCCCTTCTCGAGCGTCGCCTGGACGAAATCGTTCGCGCGATTGGCCAGTTTCTGGAGAGCATCGATCCGCTCCTTGCCGGCGAGTTTTTTTTCAGCGTCGCCAAAAGTGAACGCGACGAATTCAACCGTGCGTTTCTCGTCGGTCTTCAACTCCGCTTTGTGCGCCTCGTAATATTTCGCGATGTCGTCGTTGCTGACGTTTACGTTGTTGTGAAAATCGTCGTCCCGGAAGCGCACCACCGCGACGTGCAGTTTTCCGTAAGCCTGGTCGTAGTATTCCTGGCTCTCGGAATCGGCGACATGAAGACCGGCACCGAGCAAGTCCTTGAGGCGATTCAACGCGAGCTGATCCGAGACAAGCTCTTCGAGCTGCGCTTCCGTGAACCCGAGGGCAGGCAACCTGTTTTGGGTAAACTCGCGGTACTTATTGATATCGAATCCGCCGCTTCCCTGAAACGGCGCCAGCGTTTTCACAAACGCGACGACTTCCGCCGAGCTGGGCCGGATCCCAAGCGCGGGCGCTTCGTGATCGAGGACGAGGCGATTGAAGGCGAAATTGACGTAGGCATCGTTCTCGCTCATCGGGCGCATCATCAAATCCTGAACCAACTGCGAGAGGCCGAGCATTTGCGCGAGTGTCAAAAGCCGGGCGCTGCGCTGAAATTCCACATTGGTGACCGGCCGATCGTAAATCCGGCCGAGATCGTCCTGCCGGCGCGCGCTCAAATCGGACTTGTTGAAATAGAAAATGAAGGGAATGGCCAGGACCGCGATGACGATCATGAGCCATTTGTGGTGCTTGCGCATTACAGTGATCATAGGAGCGAAAATTTTCCGGTTGGAGGGGCAGAACTTACGGCGAGTTACCGGTCAGCCAACTGGTTTTTCGGAAATCGCGGCGCGCGCTTTAAGCCGCAGCGCATTGAGGCGAATGAACCCGGTCGCGTCGCTTTGATCATAAGCGTCTGCGCCGCTGCCTTCCATCGTCGCAACCTGAGGATCGTAAAGACTTTTCGGACTTCTCCGGCCGGCCGCGATGATATTCCCCTTGTAGAGTTTGAGGCGCACGATCCCGGTTACGTCGCGTTGCGTTTCGGTGACGAGCGCTTGCAACGCGTACCGCTCGGGCGCGAACCAAAAGCCGTTGTAAACCAACTCGCTGTATTTCGGAACGAGACCATCGCGCAAATGCATCACTTCACGATCCATCGTGAGCGATTCCATTTGCCGATGAGCGAAATGCAGGAGAGCGCCGCCCGGGGTTTCGTAAACGCCGCGACTCTTCATGCCGACGAACCGGTTCTCGACCAGGTCGACGCGGCCGATGCCGTGTTTCCCGCCGAGCTTGTTCAAGGTTTGCATCACGGCCAATGGCGAAAGCGTTTTTCCATTTACGGCGATGCAATTTCCATCGCGAAACTCCAGCTCGATGTATTCGGCCTCATCGGGGGCCTCTTCGGGAGCGACGCTCAGTTTATACATCCCGCGCGCTTCCGCCGAGCTGGCGTCGAACCAAGGATCCTCCAGCATCCCGCTCTCGAAACTGATGTGAAGTAGATTGCGATCCATCGAATAAGGCTTCGACGCGCTCGCTTCGACCGGAATTTTTTGCGCGGCCGCGTAGGCGATCATCTCGGCCCGGCCGGGAAATTCCTTTCGGAAACGTTCCTCGCGCCACGGCGCGATCACGCTCAGCTCCGGCGCGAGCGCGGCGGCGGTCAGCTCGAAGCGCACCTGGTCGTTCCCCTTCCCTGTCGCGCCATGCGCGATCGCATCCGCCTTTTCCGCGCGCGCGATCTCCACCATCCGTTTCGCAATGAGCGGCCGCGCAATACTGGTCCCTAGAAAATACTGGCCTTCGTAAATCGCGGCGGCCTGCATCATTGGAAAAATAAAATCCCGCGCGAACTCCTCGCGCAGATCGTCGATCACGCATTTCGTCGCACCGGTGCTGAACGCTTTTTCGTCGAGCCCCGCGAGTTCTTCCTCCTGACCGATATCCGCGCAGAAGGCGATGATCTCCGCCTGATAATTTTCTTTAAGCCAGCGCAGGATAACGGACGTATCGAGCCCGCCGGAATAAGCCAAAACGATTTTCATGTTAGTCGCCGAAAGAAATGTCCACCGCGCGCGCCGTTTGGACCAATTGGCCGTCGGGTGGGACGAGTCGCAGACGATTTACGGCGTCCGCAATCGGGACATGGCGAACCTGGTAGTTTTGATAACTGACCATTGAGCCGAATTGTTTTTCTCCGATCAGCTTCACGGCTTTCACGCCAAAGCGAGTGCCGAGAATGCGATCGAGCGTGGTCGGTGTTCCGCCGCGTTGAAGATGACCGAGGACCGTGCAGCGCGTTTCCTTTCCGGAGCGCGCCGCGATCTCGGCGGCGACGACAAAGCCGATTCCGCCATAACGGTCTTCGCCTTCCTCGCAGTGTCGCATGACCACCTGGCCGTTCCGCGGCTTCGCGCCTTCCGCCACGACGACGATCGCGGATCGATTGCCGCGGTCGGCGCGTAATTGGATCGCGGCGCAAACCTTGTCGTAGTCGAACGGAATTTCGGGGATCAGAATGATGTGCGCGCCTCCTGCGATCCCGCCGTGCAATGCGATCCAGCCGGCATGGCGTCCCATCACTTCGAGAACCATGATTCGCTTGTGACTGGTTGCGGTCGTATGCAATCGATCGAGCGCATCCATCACGGTCGCGACGGCAGAATCGAAACCGAACGTCATCGCCGTCGCTTCCAAGTCGTTGTCGATCGTTTTTGGAACGCCGATGCAATTGATGCCCGCCTCCTGCAACTGAAGCGCTGTGGTCATCGACCCGTCGCCGCCTATGACTATGAGTCCTTCGACTTCGAGCGTCCTCAGCACTTCGCGCGCATCCGCGATGACGTCGGCAGCAACGTCCCTGAGATCGCCGGCCCCAACCTTGACGACGAAATGTCCGCGATTGGTTGTGCCGATGATCGTTCCGCCGCGCGGCATGATGCCGGAAGTATCGCGGCGCTTGAGGATTTTGTAATTGCCCGGCGGCAGCAAACCTTCGAAGCCGTCGAGGAAACCGACTACTTCCCAACCCAATTTGTCAGCGGCGAGAACGACTCCGCGTATGACTGCGTTCAAGCCGGGGCAGTCGCCGCCGCTCGTCAACACGCCGATACGGGGCTTGATCATGTGCTCGGCGAAAAGTTAAAGCGTCTTCTTGGGATCGATCATGCGGCCGCCCGCCGCCCATTGGTCGTAACGTTGCCAGCCGCGCGCAAGAAGCTGCCCGCCTTCGGTGAAACGATTCGCGCTTCCGAGCATGACGACGATCAAATTTCGCGGCGTTACTTTCGTCCGCTCGCCCTGCTTCTGGATCTCGGGCTCGCGGTGCGCCGAAAGAATCAGACAATCACCTGCGCGCGTCGTCTTGCCTGTTTTCACACCGTCAACGCCGGCCGTGCCCAGAAGCTCGTTCGTGTTGCGCAGCATGTAAGCTTTCTTCTGTGTCCCGCGCTCGAACGCAATCTGCCGTTCCTTTTGCGAAACATAAAAACGGAATGCCGGTTTGTTGATCGCGTAACGCGTGAGGCGCGCGAGATCGGCCGCGGTCGAAAACGGCATCGGCTTTACATTTGTATCAATGCCGTGCGGATTCGAAAAACGGGTCCTCTCCATCTGAAGCGATTTGGCGAGGAAATTCATTTGGCCAACGAAAGTGCCAACCGGCCCGCCCTTGCCAGCTTCCGGAACGACGGATTGAAGCGCGGCGCCGACTTCGTTCGCGAGGGCATAGGCCGCGACGTTGTCCGACTGAACGAGCGCTGCGTAGAGCAGGTCGCGCAACGTAATGCGATCGCCGGGCTGAAACCCGACGAGGTTTTCGCCGGTGCCGACGAACGCCTCCGGCGGAATGGTCGCCATTTTATTCAAATCGCCGCCGCGTTTTTCCGACCAATCGAGCACGACCATTGCCGTCGCGACTTTGGTCAGGCTGCCGATCTGGCGCTTGTTGCGGGCGTCGACCTGCTCAATAACGAAGCCGCTCTGGGCATCGATGACGACGTAAGCGGTCCGCGCTTCGACGGCGCGACTAATTGGAAGAAGAAGGGCGAGAGAAAAAAGGGTGGCGAGAAAGCGGCGAGAAATCATTGCGGCAACGAAAATCGCTGCACGTTAAACGCCGCCGTTGGGTTCGCAACCGGCGAATCCAAGTCGCTGCGAACTAGTGCAGCGCTAGGTCTGACCGCGAACCGTAGCGAAACGCGTTCGGGCTGAGCACCAGGTAAATGCGCTCGGCCGCGTTTACGAGATCGAAGGAACGCGCGTAACCGAGTCCGCTGGCGCGGACCGTACCGCTGCGACCCTGGAATTCGCTGCCACCGGCCATGTCGAATTCGTAAACCACCACGCCCTTGTCGACGTCCGTCACGCGCACGTGCAGCGCAAGGTGCGATTGACCCAGACCGAAATGACCAAACAAGGCGCGGCCCTCGGCGCTGCCGCCATCGACGAGCGTGAATTCACCTTCCACCAGCCAACCAGTGCGAGGCGTTTCGTTATCCTTCAGGATCCGAGCCGGTGCAATTTTCTCGAGCTGCTCTTTCAGATCGCCGGCAAATTCGACCGGCGTCAACGCCTTGCGGATCGGCATTTCCCCGTCGGAATTGGTTTGCTCGCCGGTGAAGATCGCCGTGTCTATGCAGAACGGCCGAATATAAATTGCTTTCGGGGCATAAGCGCCGACACCGCAATTTGTCGTCATGTAAATGCCCTTCGAATCTTTCGCGTCAGCCGTCGTGGTGCGGGAGCCGCCGGCAATCTGAGTGCGGGTGACATACATGTCGGCGCAGGAACAGAGAAGAAGGCTGGAAACAAGAGCGAGGAAAGATTTCATAATGGATTAATTCGGCACCCGCGGCAGCCGGCTTCGAGGGCAGACTACGACGGATTGTTCCGGATAAATGATGCAACTCCCGTGCCGCTCACTTGGGAAAGTTCCCAGGAGATTTGGGCAAGCGAACAGCAACGAGCGCTCGTTGCCGGCGAATGAGATGGAAGGCGGCGACTCCTAATCCGAGCAGCGCTGCCACCCATGTCGAGGTTTCCGGAACCGCGGTGGGCGTGACCTCCCAATAGCCGCCACCCAAATTGAACTCGGATGCGCCTGGCGCGTATCCGGAAAAGAAGAAGCTGCTCAGGTTCGTACTCTGATCGGACGTAAAGATGAGCCGGTCGGTCGAAGGGCTTCCAGCTGTGTTCGCTGTTCCAGTCCAATTGTCGATCGTGAGCGTGAAACTGCCGGGCGTAAACGATGCAAAGGTCAAGACGCCAACGCTGCCCGCGCCGAAATCGATCTTCGAACCGGATGCGGTCAGCGTGAGTGCGCCGACGCCGGCCGAACCGGTCGTGCCTTCGCTAAAGTCTCCTTTGGCAAACGTGCCGCCAGCCAGTGTCACCGTCGCGGTGTTGTTGATCTGGTCGCTCGCGCCGAGGAGAAACGTGCCGCCGGAATTCACGGTGACGCCGCTCGTCGAACCGAGCGCATTGCCCGAGCCATTTGCGACCGTCAACGTTCCGCCATTCACCATAGTCGAGCCGCTGTAGGTGTTCGCGCCGCTAACGATTTGAGTGCTGGCGCCATCTTTAATCAATCCGCCGGTCCCGCTGATCACGCCGGCAAAGGTGGTTGTTCCCGACGAACTGCCGACCGTAAGAGTATTTCCATTGAGCTTGATCAACGAGCTGGACGCACCAGTAAGAGAATCGACTGCTTGCGGCGCACCGAGCGTGAGTTGGGAATTACCGGTCCCGCTGTCATCCATAATAATCGGCGAGCGGCCGTTAGATGTGGGAAGCGCGTCGGCGACATTGGCGTTGAGGATGCCACCGTTACGAATGTAAGTCGGCCCGTTGTAGCTATTGGCCGTGTTTTCGTTCACCGTCGTCCCGTCGACGACGAGATCCGAATTTGCCGAGGCGCCGGTGATCCCGTTCGTTGTGATGTTAACGGTGCCGCCGCCGGCGATTGTCAACGTCGTCCCGTTTTTCGAAACGCCGCCGGTAAGATTCAACGTTCCGCCGCCCGTATTGATGGTGGCGTTGGTCGCGGCGTTGATAGGGCCGGCGAAAGTGCTCGTGCCGGTGTTGCGGAGCGCGCCGCCATTACTGATTCCGCTGCCGTTTAGAGTCAATGGTTCGGCGGTGGCGTAATTGACGTTGTTCAGATTCAACACAGCGCCGTTCGCCACCGTCGTTCCGCTCGCCGCAGTGCCGAGCGCATTGTTTGTGTTTACCTGCAAAGTGCCCGCGCTGACCGTCGTGCTGCCGGTGAATGTGTTTGCGCCGCTGAGCGTCACGGTTCCGCTGGTGTTTTTCGTGATAGTGCTGTTGCCGGCGAGAATCGCGCTGACGCTGCCGCTTTGCAGGGTGAATGAGGTGCCGGTTAATATTCCGGTGCTGCTTCCTGTGATTGAGCCGCTGGAAAGCGTCACCGCGCCTGTGGTTTGGCCGAAGGTTTGCAGATCAAATGTGCCACCGGAAATCGTCAGGTCAGCCGTCGTCAGGAGGCGGTTGATGCCGGCCAGTTGAAGAGTACCGGCAGTGACGTTCGTTCCTCCGCTGAACAAATTCATCCCACCGAGCACCAGCGTTCCGCTGCCGGTTTTGTTGAGCGTTCCCGTCCCAGTGATGATGCCGTTCGCGGTAAACGTGAAAGTCGGATCGACCATGAACGTGCTCGAAGCGTTCCCCAAGCTTATCGCGCGTGCACTCGTGAAACTTGCTGTGGCCTCCAAAGTTGCGGCATTAATAGTAAGCGATCCAGTCGTCGCACCGAGGTTTGCATCGCTACTCACGGCCAGGATTCCTCCACTGACCGTTGTTCCTCCGGAATAGGTGTTCGTGCCGGAAAGAACCCAGGTGCCGGTTCCAGATTTGACGACGGAAGTCAGATTGCTGACCGAATTGTTCACGATAGCCCCTGAAATCGTGTTACTGGCTGTGTTCGAGCCGGTGATCGTAAGCGTCTTGGAACCCGCTCCCGTCGCAGTAAAAGCACTCGAGAAGGTCAATCCCCCGGTGCCCGACGCGTCCAGAATAGCTCCGCCGGTTGTCCCGGCCAGGTCGACGACGCGGTTGGTAGACGCCGTCGCCCCCGTGTAACTCAAGGTGCCGTCCGTTGTCGTGTTCCCAATTTTAATAGTGCCATTCGCGGTGGTGGTCGGTGCGCCAAGTGATGAACTGCTGGATAAATTGGTCAAAGTATTGACGGACAGCGTGCCTCCCTGAATCAACGTTTGCCCGGTATAGGTGTTCAAACCGGAAAGCGTGAGCGTTCCTGCGCCCGTTTTCGTTAGGCCAAAACCAGCGCCAGAAACTACCGCAGACACGGTCAGATCGTTCGCGGCGTTGCTTGAATCGCCGATGCTGAAAGTACGCGTGCCGCCCAGCGCCAGATTGCCGCTGATGGTTGCACCAAGCGGGTTATTGGTGGCATCGTAAGTCACCGTGCCCCCGAGGGTCAACGTGCCCGCGCCAGTACTAACAACAGCAGCGCTGGTTGCAGTCGAACCTCCGAGTGTAAGCGAGAGGACCGTGTCACTGAGTCCATTGAGGTCGAGCGTGGCGGTAGTGCCGCTACCGGTTCCACTGACGATGACGGCCGTATTCGGCAGAGTGTTGGCTACGCCGATTTTGAGAGTTCCGGAATTAACGGTAGTGGTCCCGGTATAGGTATTCGCCCCGGAGAGCGTGAGCGTGCCCGCTCCGGTTTTCTGTAAGCCGCCACTGCCACTGATCACCCCGCTAAGGGTCAGCGTCGTGCCGGCAGCATCCACTTGGAACGCTCCTGTTCCGCCGAGTGCCAGCGCGAAGGTTTTCGTACTGGAGGCAGTGGCGCCGGAATACTCCAGGGTTCCGGTAACGCCTCCGCTGCTGCCCATGATCACGCCCAGCGCACTGTTCCCGAGCGTGCCAGTTGCACTGACGTTGTTGATGGTGGCGATCGATAATGTGCCGGACGCGACAGTAAGCTGCCCGGAAAATGTATTGGCGCCCGATAACGTTAACGTGCCGTTGCCGGACTTCGTTACGGTGCCGTTTGCGTTGGAGCTGCTCACGATCCCGGAGATGATCGTGTTTCCGCTTCCAGTCACAGTCAAAGCTTTCGTAGTCAAACTGACGGCCCCGATGGTGAGAAGATTCGCCGAGTTGTTCGTCCAGCTTTGGGCGGCGCCGAGCGTGATGGGAGCGTTGATCGTTAGTGTGAAGGCGTTGGCATTGTCCACCAGAATACCAAGGCCGGCGGTTCCATTGATCGTGTTGCCATTCAGGGTGAGAGCAAAAGTCCCGCCGATGGTGACGTTTTGCCCGACACTTCCGGTCATCCAAAGGCCACCTACCGTCGCGGTTGCGCCAAGAGTCGGCTGATTACTGAAGGTGCTGCTAAAAACGGCGTTGTCGGTATTCCCTGGAGCAATGCCGCCGCTCCAGTTTGTCCCTGTTGCCCAGACCGAAGTGCCACCGCTCCAAGTCTTGTCGGTCGCCAAAACGGATTGCGGTGCGCACAGCAAACCAATTACGGCAGCAAGAAGAAGCGTTACGCCGAAAGGTGGAAACGCGAAGCCAGTCCCAGTTGGAGAGCAACGGAGCATCGTCCGCTGAGCCAATAGCGGCTTCCATGCCTCCCCCTAGGTATTTCCCCGATGGAGGCCTCCGTAATCTCCGCATGCCGTCTAAATTCCAGCGACGCGGTGCGGAAGATAAGGTGCCTCTAGCCGTCGGATCAACTCCGCCGGCAGATGCACCTCCAAAGCCGCCAGCGCATCGTCTAACTGACCCGGTTTCGAAACGCCAACAATGGGCGCGACGACAGCCGGCTTCTGCAACAGCCAGGCCAACGCCATTTGCGCCGGCGGAATTCCCGCTTCTCCGGCGACGGTTTCGAGCGCATCGATCACACGCGCATCCGCCTCGCTGACCTCCTCACCGTAGAGCTGATGTCCATAACTGTCCGTGCCGGCGCGAACGGTTTTGGTTCTGCGTTTGCCGGCGAGAAGTCCGCGCGCGAGCGGGCTCCAGGGCAGCACGCCAATACCTTGATCAATACAAAAGGGAATCATCTCCCGTTCTTCTTCCCGATAGATCAGGTTGAAATGATTCTGCATCGTGATGAAGCGCGGCCAGCCATGCGCGTCCGCGATGTAAAGCAGCTTCGCAAATTGCCAGGCGGGCATGGAGGAAGCGCCGAGATAACGTGCTTTGCCGGCGATCACCACGTCGTGAAGCGCTTCGAGCGTCTCCTCGATCAGCGTTTCGGAATCGAACCGATGAATTTGATAAAGATCAACGTAATCGGTCCCAAGGCGGCGGAGGCTGGCGTCAATCGCGGCCATAATATGTTTACGCGAAAGTCCGCGATCGTTCGGACCGTCACCCATCGGATAAAAAACTTTCGTCGCAATCACCAGTTTCTCCCGGCCCGGGCCAAAATCCTTTAGAGCGCGACCGACCACTTCCTCGCTCGCGCCTAACGAATACATGTCTGCCGTATCGAAAAAATTGATGCCGGCTTCGAGTGCCTGCTTGATCAACGGCCGGCTGGCCGCTTCATCGAGCACCCAGGGCCGCCACTTGCTCGAACCGTAGGTCATGGTCCCGAGACAAAGGCGGGAAACCTTCAAGGCCGATTGACCGAGATTCACATACTGCATCGTTACAGGGACGGACCTGACAACTCAGGTCGCCGCTTAATAACGCCGGCTGAGTCCAGCGGTTTCCGCGGTGTCCGGTTTCGGGGCCGAACGTTTATCGCGTACCGGTCGCAATTCCACCGGACTGGAGGTCTTGCACTCCTCGCACCAATGCCGCTGGGAACTGAGCAGTCGCTTTCGCGTTCCGCAATTGTCGCAAACGAAAACTTCTTTTCTCACGCGAAAGAAGTGTTACGTGGGCCAGCCCCCCTTGCCAAGCCTTGTTTTCGCCCGGGGCGAAAGCGGAATTTGCCCGGGCATAAAAAAAGGGCTTGCCACCGGGATTCCAGTTTCTACAATGCGCCTCGAATCAGTTTCCTTTTATGAACATGATGATTGTACTGAAACGTTCCCTCGTTGTCCTTCTCGCTCTCTCCGGCTTGGCCCTGTGCGCCTTCGCCGCGAATCAGGACACACCATGTCCATTACCGGTCTCCGACGCTTCTTCGTCAGCGCCGACTTCGAGCGATCCAACCCAATCGCCAGAACGTCCTCCATGCATGAGGGCCGTCCACCACAACGGCATGATAATTTGCCTGCCCTGCCCCGCCTACGACGCCCATGTTCGGCACGGCGACGCCGATGCCGGTCCTTGCGACAAGCCGGGCAACGAGACTCCTCCGGGACGCGGTTAACATTTGCCTGCTGAGGCGTTCTCTTCGGGAAGCGCGCTTGCGTCGAGCTTTCGCCTTTTCGCCATCCTCGTAATCGCGCTCGCGGAATGCGGTTGTTGGGAGGGGACCAGCCGTGACGTGCTGGCAACGGTTCTTTCGCTCGAAGGTCCCGCATCGATCAGTATCGATGACGGACGCACTTTTTCCGCGTTAGGCACCGCGCAGAATCCCGGCAGCCACGCCATCCTGCGAACTTCGCCGGGGTCGCAAGTCTCGCTGGCGTTGCTTCCAAACTGCCTCGTGCATCTCGAGCAGAACAGCTCTCTGGAAATCGGCCGCCTGGCGCTCACAAAAGATGGCAATGAAACCGGCGACGACATGCAGGCGAGATTGGCCGAAGCGAAATTGATCACTGGCCGGATTTTCGTTTCCCATGTTTGGGGTGAGACCCGCGCCCGCCTGGCAGTTTCCACTGACAACGGCGAAGTTTCTACTCCTTCGAACGCCGCCTTCTGGATCGAATCAGGGGATGGAAATACACGCGTCACCTGCGCCAGCGGCTGGGTCGAGTTTCGGCCCTCCGGCGCGGCCAAATCGATGCGCGTGCCTCCCGGCTCGATCGGCCAGTGGCCGTCAGCTACTGAAAATATCACCGCGGCCGACGCCGATCCCCGCGGTCAGGACGCGTTGCAGCAGGCTATTGAGCTCGAGCAAAAACTGCGCGATCTGGCAGCACGGAAGCGTAACGTTTTGCCTCGTTAGGCAGACTCTTCCTGCGATGCTCGCCGGGCTCGGCGCAGAATTAGCTTTAGCCATCGGCGTGAACTCCTTTCACCGCCGCAAAGCCTTCCTACGAAACCTGGTGCTGTGCGGATGCACGTTACTCGCCGTTCCAGTGTTTGCCAGCCCGGCCGACGAAATCACTCGTGCGGTTGAAGCGAATGGCGTGAGCGATGTTTCGCAGGCGCGACCGCAGCAGTTTGTCAAAGCATTCGCTGCTGTCACGGTGCGCGTAGAGCCGCGCGACTTGCCGGATTATGTCGTGGGCGCGATCAACCTTCGGGCGGACCTCACCCCAAATGTCGTTGCCGTGGCGGTCAAAGCGGCCATGAAGAATTGGCGGACGAAACCGCAATTACTTTGCATCATGATCGAGCGGATCGTCCGGGCGGCGATCGCCGCAAATCCCGACGCTGCCGTGGTCATCGCGAAGGCGGGCGCCTCTGCGTCGCCCACATCGCGAAGTTGCGTCATCAGCGCTGCCGTTGCAGCGGCACCGCAGGCGAAAGATCAAATTCTCGAAGCGGCCATGACGAAAATTGTTCCATTGGCTTTCCTGACTTTCTCGGCCGCCGATGCGAGCGGCTTTTCGTCCTGGGGAAGCGGCAACCTCAGTCCCGCGAACACTTCCCAAGTCGGCGGTGACGGCATTGTCAATTCACCGGAGCAACCGCCATCGCATTGAAGCGACGGCGAACGATTCCTTCGCCCTGTTTTTCCGAGAAAGGCTTTGCATTTCTACGTCTGACCTCGAATTATCCGGCGCTGTGAATCCCGCTTTTCTCCAAGCTAAACGCACACTCCTCGCGGTCGCGGCCATCGCGTTCCTTTGTGCATTTAGCCCGGCCAAAGCGCAGGACGCTCTCGTGGCCAGCGTGACGATCACCGAGCCCAATTCGGAGATTGCACCGGAGCAGTCCATCGATTTGACCTCGGACGTCAATCCGCCTCTGCCTGTCGCTTCGACCGATCCGTCTGTCCAAAACGCGCCGACAACAAATGCCGACCTGGGCGTCCCGCGACGCTTCCATTACCATTTGCAACTTTCCATGCGCGCCGTTTACGACGACAACATCAATCTCCTTCACACCAACCAGATCTCGGACTTCTACACCTCGATCGAGCCGGCGCTCATGCTTGGCTTCGGAGACACGGAGGCGCGCTCAGAAAATTACATCCGCCTCGATTACATCCCCGCCGTCTTTCTTTTCGCCGATCATTCAGAAAACAATTCCGTCCAGCATGTGATTCGGTTGGAAGGCCAGTATCACGCAAGCCGGCTCACGTTGACTCTTTCGCAGACGGTCCAACTCATGGACGGCGTCGACCTTCAAACGCAAAACACATCGGGCGGCCTGGATCAGCAGGTGAATCTCGATGTCGCCGGCCGGACCCAGTTCGACATCTATAACACCCATCTTAACGCCGCGTATTACGTTACCGGAAAAACCTTTCTCTCCGCGGGAGTTGATTACACGAACAACCATTACTCGGACCTGATCAGCTCGCAGGTCATCACGGGAAACTTTTTCGTGAACTACAATTACAGCCCGAAAGTCGTCGTCGGCCTCGGTGGAACATTCGGCCACGATGAAGTCGATGAGCCGAATCCCGACCAGAATTTCGAGCAGGCCAATCTCCGCGTTTCCTATCAGGCCACCGGAAAAATCGATGTCGCCGGCTCGGTGGGCGTCGAGTTCCGGCACTTCGAGGGCGACATGGTCGACACACACATTTCACCCATTTTTGAGATCGGGGTGAATTACACGCCATTCGATGGCACCAAGATTTCGCTGACGGCGAATCGGCACATTTACAATTCAGCCGTTCTGGTCGACCAAAATTACACCATGATGAACATCAGCGGTGGCATTCAGCAGCGCCTGCTCCAGCGCGTCTTCCTCGGATTCAACGGCGGCTACGAAACCTCCAATTACTTCAGCACGACCGGCAGCACCGGGCCGAGCCGGGAAGATGATTACTTTTTTGTCGAACCTTCGATTGCAGTCAGCATCACTAGATTCTGGACCGTGGGCGCGTATTATTTGCACCGGGTAAACGACAGTTCATTCGACGTATTTGCCTTTCATGATAACCAGGTCGGAATCCGCAGCACGCTGGAGTTTTAGCGGCGGAGTCGCGCTCTGCTTCGCGCTGGCTGCGGTGATTTCCGCATCGGCGCTTGCCCAATCTCCTACCGCAGTGCCGGAATCCTCCGCCGCGCGAAATCTTCTCGCGCCCGCGCCGCCGTCCGTCTCCACCGGTCCGAGCGTTATGACCACAAGTTCTGTTAATGCCCCGGCGGGCTACGTCCTGAGCGCGAACGATCAGGTCGCTGTTGAAGTTTTCGGCGAAGACGATCTGCGCACGAACGGCCGGCTCAATGCCGAGGGTAATCTCAGTTTGCCGCTCCTCGGCTCGGTTCATCTTGCCGGACTCAGTCTCACCCAGGCCACCTCGCGGGTGACCGAACTGTATGCGCGCGATTATCTCGTGAACCCGAAAGTCAACGTGTCGCTCATCAGTTACGCCAAGCGTCGCTTCACGGTCCTTGGCCAGGTGAATCGGCCGGGAAGTTTCGAGATGCCGGAAGGCAGCCCGGGTGGAATCGATCTGCTCGAAGCGGTTGCAATGGCCGGGGGTTACACCCGCATCGCGGCGCCGGAGCGAATCACGGTTCGTCGTCATGGTGCGAAAGGCGATGAAGTTTTGAAAGTAGATGCGAAACGACTGGCGCGTGGCGAAGGGAACAAGAACTTTATGGTGCGTCCCGGCGACACCATCACCGTGGGCGAAAGTATTTTTTAAAACGCGCGCATGAACAGTCAGACAATTTCGCCCGTTCAACCTCGACCTGCGCCCGCCGATTCCGCCGCGTCCGTGCCTAACCTTGGAACCGAGCAGCGGGCTCGGACGGATTTTCGTCATCTCTGGCACACGGTGCTGGAAAAACTTTGGATTTTAGTTCTTTGCACCATCGCCGGGCTGTTTCTAGGATTGGGCTATCTCGCGCGCACGCCGAAACTTTATCAGGGCCACGTTGTGCTCGAAGTCGACATCCAGGAGCCGACCCTTGTTCGCAGCGACGACATGTCGAGCCGGATGCGCTCGGCGTTTCTCGCCAGCCAGGATGCGTTGCGCACCATCGAACAGAACCTGACGAATCGCACTCTGCTCGCTCGCGTCATCCGCTCGGAAGGTTTGGCGGAGGACGACGGCCGCGCGCTTCTCGGCGTCAGCAAGGCGCCCCCGCCGGCTCCGAAAAAAGACGCGAGTACGAAAGTGACCTCGAGCGAAACGGCGCTTACCCAAACCGAACAGGCTCTCGGCGGCGCACTTTCTACGATGGTAAAACCAGTCGTTAGGCGTGGCACCCGGCTGATCGATTTGTATGTCGTGAACCAGGACCCAGCGCTCGCGCAACGTTTGGCGGAAGCGGTCGGGCGCGAATACATCCGCAGCTCGATCGAGCGCCGCGCGAATTTCGCCGAAGACACTTTGCGTTACCTGCTCGAGGAAGAAGAGCGCTTGAAGACAAACCTGGCGAAGAGCGAAGCGGCGGTCGCGGAATACAAGGCGAAAACGCCGGATGCCCTTCAGCTCGGCGGTGGCGTGAATTCAAACACCGTTCAGAACACGGCCGGCCGGACCGGGGGCGTGGAAGAAAAACTTCAGGAGTTGAGCACGAAGACGACCACGGCAAAGACCGAGCGATTGCGCCTCGAAGGTGAATTGGCCCAGATCGAGCAGGCTGGTGGCAATCTCGATAAACTCCTCGCCGTTCCCAGCATCGCCAACGCTCCAGCCGTCGTCGAACGCCGCCGCGACGTCGCCCAGGTCGAGGCCGCGGTCGCCACCCTCAGCCAGCGTTACAAAGAAAAACATCCTCGCATGATCGCTGCGAAGGCCGCGCTCAATGAGACGCGCGCCGCGTTGAAACAAACCGTCATGCAACAGCCGGAGGTTTTGAAAAACGCGATCGAACAGGCGCGGGCCACGGAAGAATCGCTGCGGGCCGCCGGGGGCGAACAGGAGAAAGCCGCGCTCGCCTTGAACAAGGCTGCGATCGGCTACCAGGAGCTCGCGCGCCAGGCCGATACCGATCGCGCGCTTTATGAAAGCGTGCTCCGCCAGATCAAGGAAACCGATTTGACCAAAGGCACGAAGACGAACGCGGTCAGCGTGATCGAACATTCGCCATTACCGAGTACGCCGGT
>DASQPH010000080.1:0-2074 GCA_035644055.1 Chthoniobacterales bacterium | reverse complement strand
ATTTTGTTGTGGCTGATGCCGTGGAGGCTTTGGACGAACATCATGATGGTGGGGATGCCGGCGCGGGCGACTTCGGCGGCGTCGTGAAGGGGGCCGGAGGGGAGGCGATGCGGTTTCGCGCCAGTGTCGAAGATGGCTTCGTCGGAGAGGGCGATGAGATCGGCGTTGAAGAGAATGGGTTCGATTTGCCAGAGGCGTTCCCAGGAAACAGAAACGTTGCCTTCTTTCGCGAATCGTTCGCTGGCTTCTTGAGCTTCAGCCAACATTCGCGTGAGAGCGGCGGCGTCGAGGTGGCGCTGGTCGAGCGTGATCCGGCATTCTTCGACGACGCTGGTGACGATGCCGGGCTTCGTCGTGCATGAACCAATCGTGCAGACTCCGGTCCGAGCCGGACTGGCACTACTGCGCTCAGCGATGCGATAGATTTCCGAGCTCATTTTCGCGGCGGCGAGGAACGCGTCCTTGCGGCGATTCATCGGGGTGCTGCCGGAGTGGGCGGCCTGGCCGTGAAAGGTGATCGCGTGCCGTTCGACGCCGAACGTCCCGAGCACCGTTCCAAGCGGCAAGTCGAGATCCAATAGCACCGGTCCCTGTTCGATGTGCAGTTCGAGATATGCAGCCGCGTTCTCCAATTCTTTCCCGCATTCCTTTACTTTTTCGAAATCGATTCCGTGCTCGGCGAGCGCAGCGGGAAGCGCGATGCCTTGTTTGTCTTTGAGCGCGCGAGCTTCGTCCATGTCGAGATGGCCGGAACAGGCCGACGAACCGAATAAGCTTTTCCCGAAACGCGCGCCTTCTTCGTCGGCCCAATCGACAACGCGCACCGTGACAGGCGGACGTCCGTTATATTGCGCGTTGATCCGGCGAAGAATTTCCACGGCTGCAAGGGTGTTGAGACAGCCGTCGAGCCAGCCGCCGTTCGGAACCGAATCGATGTGGCCGCCGATGAGGAGCGCCCTGGGAGATTCGCCGCGCAGCGTCGCCCAAAGATTTCCGGCCTCGTCCGTCCGAACATCCGGACAAAATGAAAGTTTTTCCCGGAGCCATTTCCTCGCTGTCGCCCACGTTTCGGTGAAAGCGACGCGTTGAGCGCCGTTCTCGTCGCCGGTCAGTTCTCGAAGTTCCTTGAGTTCTGCAATAGTTCGCGCCGGTTCCGTCTTCATCAGTGAAAAATCAGATTATGCGTCCGGGATTGAAAATGCGATTTCGATTTACCGGCAACGCACGCTGAACTAGAAGGACTTAATTCCAATGGCAGAACCGAGGCAGATCGATGGCAAAAAGCCCGACCGCGAAATCCCGGCGGACAAGATTGGGAAGGTTGAGCTGGCGAGCGATGAAGCGAGCGGCCGGAACAGTCCGTTTTGGATCAAATGCTGGAGCTGCCACAAATATCTGGCGCGGCCGTTGTCTCCGCCGAGCGAGAAAGAGGCCTACAGCTGCCCGAACTGCGGCGCAGTGAACATGATTTAGGGGAGCGCACGCGCCTCGCGTGCTGGCGATGGCGCCAACGCCATCGCGAACTTGCCTGAGTGCTCGAAAAGAATGTTTCGGCGAGGCGCCGAAACCAGCACGCGAGGGCGCGTGCGCTCCCCAGAGTCCGCTGCAACAGCGGACGCTACAACGCGCACTGTCGCGTTCCCGTATTTCGTTGCACCAAACCTGCTGCCTTGGCTAGATAGGGCGGCATGGAAATCTGGGTTCATCGCAACGGTCAATATGCCGGTCGTTTTTCTGAATCAGTCATTCGCGAAAAGCTCGCGGACGGCAGCCTGAGCGCGACTGATCTCGCATGGGACGAAGCGAAATCTGCCTGGAAACCGATCTCGGAATTTCTGGCGGCGCTTCCAGCGGCGAAAACTGAGCCGGCCGCTGTAAATCCGTCTGAAATCAAGGAACCGGCGACGAACGGCGAAGCGAAACCGACTGCGTTGCGTGCGACTCCGCCGCCACTTCCATCGATGCCGATGCCCGCTGCTGGTCCGCCGCCGTTGCCGGCGATGGTTCCCGGGCCGGGATCATCGATCCCGGCTACAGGATCGATCCCGGCTCCAAAGCCGCCGGAAGGCGAAAC
>DASQPH010000079.1:0-6654 GCA_035644055.1 Chthoniobacterales bacterium | reverse complement strand
GGCCGGAAAGGAGTTGCTGCGAACTCGTCGCGTTGCGCATTCTGGCCAAATGAAAAATGATCTGGAACTTCGAACCAAACGGTTTGCACTAGACGTCATTAGCTTCGTGACCTCCGTGAAACCCTCGCGCCCGGCGGACATCCTCGGTCGGCAATTACTCAAAAGCGGCACATCAATTGGCGCGAATTACCGCGAAGCAGTGCGTGCGGAATCTCGAAATGACTTCATTCACAAACTCGGTATATGCGAAAAGGAAGCCGCTGAAACCGAGTATTGGATCGAACTTTTTGCCGAAAGCCGCCTTGCTCGGACCGAGACATGCGGAACCCTTCTGAAAGAGTGCAGAGAACTAATCGCAATTGTCGTTGCTAGCAGTCGAACAGCAAAATCGCGCCTTTAATTTCCATCCGCTGTTCCCAACCCTTTTTCAATTTCGCATTCCGCATTCCCCATTTCGCCTTTGAAACTTCCCATGCCTTCCGACGTCATGCTCACCGACGCCGAAATCGAGGCGCTCGATCGAAGGCGCCGGCAGCTTGTCATTGTCGCGATCGTTTTCGTCGCGCTGGTCCTCGCCGCCATCTTTGGCGGGAAACCGGTGGCGCATGCGGTGAAGGCGTGGCAGGCGCGACGCCATGCGCGCGACGCATTCGCGCTCATGGAAAAAGAACAGTGGAACGATGCCCGCAAGGAAGCGACGGCGGCGTATCAGCTTTGGCCTAACGAACCGCAAGCGATCCGGGCCGTGGCCCGTTTTCTTTCCCGAACCCGCCAGGCCCAGGCGCTCGAGTTCTGGGACAAACTGGAAAAAGAGAAACGCCTGACGCGCGACGACGTGGTCGATGAAGCTTCGATCGCGCTCGTCGCCGGCGACGATACCCGCGCGAAACGCGCGATCGCCGCGTTGCTCGGCGGAAAATTTGGCGCGCTGAAACCAGTCGATCATTTGCTCGAAGCCCAATTGGCGGTTCGCCAGGGGGCTCCGATCGAAGCGCATGATGCGCTCCAGAAAATCTTCGACGATGCGGCCGCAACGAACCGCGAAAAATTGCAGGCGGCGCTGTTGCAGATCGCGATCTCCGGCGGGACCGAGGCGTGGCGCGATGAAGCGTGGACGCGCCTGCGAAAAATCGCGGACGAAAAAGACGCGGCCGGCCTGGACGCGCTCACCGTTCTCGCGCAGACGCTCATCACTCAGGAAAAAGTTCCGGAGAGTTTTCCGATCAACGCGAACGACCTCGCGGACAAAATCGAGGCTCATCCCCTCGCCCGCGTGCAACAAAAACTGCTCGCGATCGATCTGCGGATTCGCGAACAAAAAGATAAGCGCGACGAACTGATCGGGCAGGCGGTCGAGCGCTGGAAAAACGGCGAGCCGGAGGAAATGGCGGCGCTGGCCACCTGGTTGAACGGCAAGAACGAATATCAACGCGTGCTCGACGCGATTCCGCGCGAGAAAGCGGTCCTGTCGCGCGATCTCTTTCTCCAATACCTCGACGCGCTCGGCGGCCTCGGGCGTTGGAAAGAGATTCGCGATCTGCTCGATCGCGATACCTTCCCGCTCGATCAGGTCGTGCAAAAAATGTATCTCGCGAGATGCAACGCCCAGCTCGGCGAGAAAGCCGCCTCGGAAAACAACTGGCAGCGCGCCTTTGAAGCGGCCCGGGGCGATCCGACGAAATTGTTGATGCTAGCGAGCTACGCGGAGAAAAACGGCGCGGTCGAAATCGCCGGCGCCGCCTACGACGAAGCGGTAGCGGAAGCACCGAAGTTGCGCGCCGCGCATCAGGGCCGGTTGCGCCTGGCCCAGGCCACGAATGAGACGAAGAAAATCCACGACGTCCTGGCGGAGATGCTGACAACCTGGCCTAACGACCCGGCGGTGCAAAACGACGAAGGGTATACGCGCCTGCTCCAGGTGGAACAGGCGGAAGTAAAAAGTAAAAAGGAAGAAGTAGAAAGTATTGAGCAGCTGGCGACGAAGCTGGTGGAACGGGAGCCGTCGAGTTTGCCGCACAGAACTTTGCTGGCCTTGGCGCGGCTGAAGTTGGGAAAATTCAGCGACGCAATGGACGCGTACTCGAACATCAAGGCATCGCGCGGCGCGCTCACGGCATCCGCGCTCGCGGTGCACGCCGCGGTCCTGGCCGCGAACGGCCACGCGGAGGACGCGGCCGCCGAGGTTCGCGACCTGGATCCGAAACGACTGCTGCCGGAGGAAGCAGGGCTGATCGAAGCGATCAGCCGAAAGTAAAAAGGCTAAAGTAGAATGGAGCCGGCGGCCAAAGCCGCGGAGGACAATGGAGCGAGCGGGGCGAGCGACATAGACGGCAAAGCCGCGAGGGTAGCGGCCGTAACGCAGCCGAAAGGCGAGGCCGGGCTTTCAAAGCGAGCCGGGAGCCGAGCGAATCAAAGGGCGGAATGCGGAATTGGGAATGGGGAGTGGCGAACACGGAAGCGGAGGACTGGGGTCAGAGGATAGATGACCCGGAGGAAACTTCGCTACCTTCGTTTTCTTCTGTTCGCCTTTCCCGAATAAACACAGAAGGCAGCGAAGGAAGCAAAGGCCGATGCAAAAATGAGAGGCCGGAGATCGCACGGCTGATCGAAAGTAGAAAGTAGAAGAGCGGAGAACGGAAGTCGGAGGTCGGAGGTCGGAGATCAGGACAAATAACCATAATTGCCTGCATTTTTCGCGTTGACTTCCCACGGCCAGATTCGTTTCAATCGCGGCCATGCCGCGTCGCATTTGGCGTCCCCTGCGTTCGTTTCTCATTCTCATTTGCGTAGGCGGCGCTGTCGTCGCCGCGGATAATATCTGGCTGAGCGATCTGCGTTTCGATTTCGGCGCCGCCGACTGGTGGTCGAACGTTTCTTCATCCGAAACGCCCAGCGCCGATATCGCCGTCGCGCCTGAGCCGGCGAACCATCAGGCTCCGGAGCTTTCGATGGGCCGATTGCTGAACGGGTCTCTCTTTTCTCCGACAAGCTTGTGGCGGCTTGAAGATTCTCCCCGCCATTCCTCGTCCCTCGCCTGGATAACCGCCAGTTCCAGCACCGCGATCGCCACAAGTCCGCAGAGTTCTTCAACACCTTTCGTTTCATTGAGCATTTCTGACTCGCGGTCATCCGCTGGCGCCGTTGTTCCTGACGGCGGCCCTCCCCCGCCTCCCGGTTACTGGATCTCGAATGCTTCCGGAAATTGGAGCAACCCCAGTAATTGGCAGGGCGGTGTTATTGCCAACGGCTCCACGGCCCAGGCGCACTTTGATACTCTCGACATCACCACCACCGTCACGGTCACACTCGACAGTTCGCGCATTATCGGCGAGCTCGATGTTGGCGATACCAACGGGACCCATCGCTACGACATTGCGCCTGGCTCCGGCGGCGAAAGGCTCATCTTCGATAGCAACACCAGCACTTCGATCCTCCACCAAAGTTCTACCAGCGCGGGTGACACCATCTCGGTCCCCCTGTTCCTCAACAACGATCTGCAGATCAGCAACGCTTCCACCACAAATCCGTTGCAGATCAGCGGCGGTATTACCGGTAACCGCCCGACCTCCACGCCTTGGCAAATCACCTTCCTCGGCACGGTATTCGTCAGCGGCGACATCACTCCAGGCAGCGGCAGCGATCTCGCCCTTAATATCGGCGGCAACGTCATTCTGTCCGGAACCAACACCTATGGTGGAACAACGTTTGTGACCGGGAGCCTTTTCGTGAAGGGAGATAACTCTGGCGCCACCGGCCCAGTTCAGGTTGCCGGCGGCGGCAGCCTCCTGAGCGGCAAAGGCACCGTCGGTGGGATCGTAACTATTTTCGGCGGCACCATCACCGGTGGCGACACCACTACTGTCGGCAAGTTAACGTTGACCCAAAGCCTAACCATCATGGCAAGCGAAGGCGGCGGCGGCACCTACCTCGCAAATTTGGACGGCGCTACCAGCGACTTGCTCGCCATCACCGGCACCCTGAACATTGGCAATGGGACCACCCTCGACATCCACGGAACCGCCGATGGAACGACGACGTACATTCTGGCCACGTTTGCCGGCGGTGGCCTCTCGGGGATGTTCGACTTTGTCACAGGTCTGCCCACCGACTACACGCTGGTTTATACTTCCAGCGACATCGAGCTGGTCCCGACCGCGATCCCCGAGCCGTCGACCTGGATCGGCGCCGCACTCGCCCTCGGCGGGATCGTTTTCGCCAGGCGAAAACGAAAACGCTGAAATTAGGAGGCGGGCGCGTTTCCGGTTTTGTAGGGCAACCGCTCCGGTTGCCACCCTCGGATCGCCGGCAAGCGATGCGCTTGCCCTACAATTCTGGCGCAGCGTCGAGTCCTTGGGCCACGCGCATCTGACTTCAGCGTTTCAGCGTTTCAGCATTTGCCCGACATCTTACGCGTGAATAATTTTTGTCGATAATTCTGGAAATTTACGTTGACACGTTTTGCGAAAATCGGTGTGATCTCCAGAACTTCTTCACTTGCGCTTACCTGCGCCATGAAAACAAGGGGTCCATTTGCCGCCGCTCTCTTCCTCCTCGCAGCTACAACCGCGATAGCCGCGCCGAAGCCCGTCCCAACTCCTTCGGCCACGCCAAATCCCTCGCCGTCACCCGGCGTAAACCCATCACCGTCCGTTACGGCGTCTCCCTCCGCCACGGCGAATTCCTCACCGACGGCCACGCCGCGGACTGGCCAGACAAAAAAGTTGCCGGCGCCGTTGATTGATCCCGACGGCACTTGGATCCTCAATGCCAATGGTAACTGGAGCAACACTGCAAACTGGGCCGCCGGAATTATCGCCGACGGCGGTGGCTTCGCGAATTTCAGCACCATCGATATTACGACAAACGTTAACGTCACAATCGACAACAACACTTCGCGCACCGTCCGCCGAATTGATATTGGGGACACGAACGCTACGCACAGCTACAAGATTCAGAGCAGCGGGAGCACGACCTTGATCTTTGATAACACAGCGAATAACGCGAATGCTCAACTTAACCAGAGCTCTGGGAGCGCTGGCGATTCCATCACGGCGCCTATTGTTCTTAATAGCTCGCTCGATATCACGAACGCCGTAGCGGCGACGCTGCTCCTTTCCACAGGTGGCATTACCTCTGGCACGATGGGAACGAAAACTATCACCGGGTCGACCGGCCCGGTCACGATCAGCGGCGTTATTGGAGACGGCAACGGCGTGGTAGGAATAACTCAGAATGGGCCCGGCACCTTGACCCTGAGCGGAAATAATACGTTCACCGGTGGACTAACGATCAGAGGAGGTACGGTCAGCGCGACCACCAACGCAAACGCGCTGGGCGGAACCGGGTCGGGAATAGTGACCTTGGGCGACACCAGCGGAAGCGCCAGCGCAACACTTCTGGGTAGCCAGTTCACCTTCCCTAACCCGATAACTGTTGCCTCGGGAAGCTCCGGCACTCTCACCATCGGCAACTCCGGAAACAGCTCCGCCACGTTCAGCGGCCCTGTCACGCTCAACAACAACCTCACTCTCACTGCCAGCGGGTCGGGTTCGGTCAAGCTTAGCGGCGGCGTCACCGGGACCGGCAATATCATTCTGAACCATACCGGGATCGGTAACAGCACCTTCCTCGATACCACGCTGGTCAACAATACAGGGACGATTACTAACTCGGGCACCGGAACGGGGACGGCGACGATCAATAGCAAATTGGGCGCAAGCGTTACGCAGGTAGCTCAAGAGAGTCCGACGTCGGTCTTAATACTCAGCATGACGACGAATAATGCCTTCGCCGGGAGCGTCGCGGTTAATGCGGGCACTTTAAAACTCGGGAGCGCGTCAGCATTGAACTCGGCAAACGTAGTTTCAGTCGCGGCAGGTGCCACGTTCGATATTAATGCCCAAAACCAGACGATTGCCGGCCTCAACGGTGGGACGGGCACGGTGACGAATAGTGGTGGCACTCATACCCTTACTTTGGGCGGCAGTGGCAACTATACGTTTGGAGGCGTTATTACCGCCACCAACACCCTCGACATGATTATTGTGAAGTCAGGTAGCGGGACGCAGACTCTCACCGGAGCCAGCACCTACTCCAACACAACGACGGTCAATGGAGGTTTCCTTTTTGCGAACAACACGACGGGCTCCGGAACGGGAACGGGCGCCGTCACGGTGAATAATAGTGGAACGACGTTGGGCGGAAACGGGACGATTACCGGAAGCGTTTCGGTGACATCTGGGGCCAATCTTTCCCCAGGTGCGACAGGCGTCGGAAGCACGGCAAGGTTAAACACCGGTGCGCTGACGCTGAGCTCCGGCTCTTTCTTCAATGTCGATCTAAACAATGCGACCGCCGGGACAGGCTACGACCAGGTTAGCGTGACGGGCTTACTTAGCATCACCAGCAGCAACCTGAACATCAATCCCGGCGCAGGGCTAAGTATCGGGAATACTTTGTTTATCGCGTTGAATAACGGCACGGATGCGATCACCGGAACGTTCGCGGGGCTCGCGCAAGGTGCGACGGTCACGTCGGGAGCATATAGTTTTACGATCGACTACTTTGCTAATGGCGACTTGGGAACCGTTGGCAACGACATCGCGCTCACTGTCACGGCTGCGCCTATCCCCGAGCCCGGCACGTGGATCGGCG
>DASQPH010000078.1:0-9111 GCA_035644055.1 Chthoniobacterales bacterium | reverse complement strand
AAGTATCCGGGCCCAACAGGAATACCTGGATCGCATCATTATTCGCGCGGATGGTCGTATCACCTTTCTTCACACCCGGGAGATTGATTGGATAGAAGCGGATGACAAATACGTTCATCTTCACACCGGCAAAGGAGCCCGTATGGTTCGGCAGACGCTGGCCGCCATCGAAGGCCAGCTTGATCCGAAGAAATTTCTGCGCGTCCATCGTTCGGCGGTGGTGAATGTCGATCGGATCAAGGAACTACAGCCTCTCTTCAAACGGGGAGCATTCCCTGATCCTCGACGACGGCACCAGGCTGACACTGAGTCGGAAATACAAAGATAAGCTGTTCGAGCTACTCGGAAAGCCGCTTTAACTAAGGCATTCGCGCCCCGGTCTCGTAGTTTCACGCCCGCCTGCCGTTCGTTCACGACATTCGTGTCGCGGACCTCCTTCCCCTGCTCCTACCTTGCTCGAAACCAGCGAGGAGCATCCATGAACAAATTTTCCGTCAGTAGTGCGATGATGTGCGTTCTCCTGATTGCTACGCCATCCGGATGGGCAGATGACAATCCGATCGACCATTGGGCCACCGCTGTGGGCGGTCGAGACAAAGTAGCGGCAATCAAAGCTGTCTATCGTGAAGCAAGCCTCGAATTCGGCGCCTACAAAGGGACCCTGAAAGTATGGCACACGGCGGACGGCAAGTATCGGAAGGAAGAGAAGATCGGCGACCTCAGCACGGTTGAAATCTTCGATGGAACGAAAGGAACCATCAAGGAAGGCGATGCGCCGGCGCGCGAAATGACGAGCGTCGACGTGGAGATTTCGAAAGCTAAACGTTTTGCCAACGCGAACGCGATGTTCTTCGCCTTTTTCCCCGAGCGCCGTCACGGCACGGTCGCGACTGATCCGGGCGGCACCATTGTCCTGAAGCCAGATGGCGGAGTGGAATGGCGAGTAACACTCGATTCGCAGTCGTCGCTGCCGAAAACGATGGTGCACCAGGAAAACGATCGAACGATCACAGTGACTTTCGATTCCTACGAGACCGTGGACGGGATCAAGTTCGAGAAGGAGATTCATCGGAGCGCCGGTGGCCCGGCTAGCGCTGTCATTCGCTTTACCAAAACAGTTATCAACCCTCCGATCGAGCCATCACTTTTTTCGATTCAATGAGTGCTGCACCTCCAACGCAGTTCGACAAACAATCGCGATCGGGTGCGCGAGCTATCGTGGAGTTTTTCGTGCTTACGTATGTAGTAAGCTGGGCCTTTTTTGCTACAGGGGGCTATGTGTTAGGAAGGATTCCGTCCGACACACTCATCAGCGGCGTCCTTTTTCTCGGAGGCACCATTGTGCCATCTCTGGTGGCGATCGCACTGACCGCGCGAAACGCGGGACGCAACGGAGTCGGCACGCTTCTCCGGGGGGTAACGAAGTGGCGCGTCGGCTTGCGCTGGTATGTCCTCGCCCTTTCCTACATGGCGGTTATTAAACTCGCTGCCGCGCTCTTGAATCGATTAACTCTCGGCACCTGGCCACGGTTCGGACAGGTCCCCTGGTACTTGATTATCGTCGCGATCATGTTTTCGACACCGGTCCAGGCGGGGGAAGAAATCGGTTGGCGCGGCTACGCGCTTCCACGTCTGACAAAACAGTTCGGGCTGGCCGGCGCCAGTATCGTATTGGGAGTAATCTGGGCGTGCTGGCATTTGCCCTTCTTCTTCATCCCAGGCAGCGACAACTTCGGCCAGTCATTCCTCTTATACCTCATGGCGGTGACTGCAATTTCGGTGGCAATGGCGTGGGTTTACTGGCGCACGAACGGGAGCTTATTGCTGACAATGTTACTGCACGCCTCCATTAATAACACGGCCGGCATCGTACCGTCGCCCGCGTCGACTGCAGCTACGAACCCTTTCTACCTGAACGCGTCGTTAGTCGCCTGGCTCGTAGTTGTGCTTCTCTGGACCGGCGCTGCCTATTTCCTTATCCGAATGCGCGGCGCCAGTCTGAATAACCATTCCAGCCAGTCGGCCTTCGGCGGCCTTGCTTGTTGCGAAACTAACTAACTTATATGAATCACAAACTAACAGCAGCAGCCATCTTCGCGTTCTCCCTTACTGTTTATGGAGCTTCTGACGATGACCAGGAACGGGCCATACAGATCGTTTCTCAAATCCAACGGGCCGATTACGAAGGGGATCGAACAACGTTAAAGAACTGTTATGACGCACTTGCGCCTTTCGTCGACAATAAGGATCTCGGCGCCCGGATTCGATACTGGCGCGGCTTTGCGCGATGGCGAGACGGGATCAACGCCGGGAACGAGTCGGTGGATCCAGGTGAAATGGAGAAGCTGTTCCTGGCTGGCGCGGATGAGTTTAAGGCTGCGCTGGCCATCGACCCCGACTTTGTCGACGCGAAAGTCGGTCTGATTTCCTGTCTCGGTCACCTCGTCTATTTTCATCGCAACGAGAAGGAGCGCGCTCAGGAAATGGCTAAGCCAATTTTCGCGCTCGTAGCCGAAGCCAAGGCTGCCGCGCCGGATAATCCAAGGCTGATTTGGGTCTGTGGTCCCATCCTCTTTTATACTCCGGTCGATAAGGGTGGCGGCATCGACAAGGTGATTGAAAACAATGAACGCGGTGTCACGATCTCTTCGCAGCTCAAGCCGCCCGCCGATAAGCTCGAACCGAGCTGGGGAAAACCGGAGCTACTGATGAGCCTGGCTTACGAATACATGACAAAAAACCCTCCGGAACTGGACAAGGCCGAGAAAAACGCCCGGGCCGCGCTCGAGATTGTTCCCTATTGGCATTACACCCGCGATGTCTTGCTGCCTCAGATCGCGCAAGCGAAAACCAAGGCGAAACAGCCATGAACGACATTGGCGAAGTCGCTCCCAGGTTTACTCCGCTACGCACCGGAGCCAGCCAGTCGACCGGCAGAAACCAGCGCATCATCGTTCGGCCTGATGAGCCAGAGCGCCGATCTGGGGGTGAATCTGACACAACCACGGTCGCCCTGCAGACGCCAGGTCGCCAACTAGATCGACCAATCTGGCCGTTGTTTACCTGACGAAGCTTTCCAGCGTTTCATTGCTGTAATTGGACGCTTTCGTCCGCGCGGCCCATGCGCTAGGGTCGCCCGGGATGCAAGAGGCCATCGACGTAGTAGCCGAAGTCCTACAAGCCCGCACTGAGATTGGCCGCGCCTTTCTAAGCGGGTACGGGATAGAAGTAGGTCCAGGCGACCGGCCATTTCCGATCCCGGCGGCGGCTCATATCTTATACGGAGACATCCGCAAACACGAGGCGCTCGAGAGTTATTTTCGGACATCGGATTTAACACCCGTGAAGAATATCGACGCCCAAACTTTTGCTGGAATCGATAACGACAGCCTCGATTTCGTCATCTCCGCGCACGTTATCGAACACTTGCGCGACCCGATTAGTTCCATCGTAAACGCAATCCGCGTGCTAAAAGTTGGAGGCATTCACGTCCTGGTCGTTCCCGACATGCGTTATACCTTCGATCGAAACCGCCCTGAGACGACGGTGGAACATGTTCTAACTGACTTCGCCGATGGCGGGGTCAGCACTTGCCGCAACGCCTACGAGGAACATCTCCGCTACGTTCATCCTTATCTTACCGGAGAAACTTATTCCGAAACCGACATTCGGCGGCACGCGGACGAAAACGTAAAACACTGGCGCGCGTTCGACTGCCATTTTCACGCGTGGTCTCAAGCTGGTTTTGAAGCACTTCTTGACGCGACGAAAGAATTTGCCGCTTTCAAGGTCGAAGCCACCGTATTCGTAGTAAACGAAAACATTTTTGTCCTGCGAAAACTAGCAGGCATCTGCTCTTAGCTTGAAGCGATGTTGAACCGGATCTGGCAGCGATATGGTCTTGTGATCGGGTTGGTCTTACTCGGACTTTTCAAGCTCTGGGTGATTCACACGGAAGAAATTTACGGGAGTTCGGCCGAGTACGATGCGCTCTGGTATGTCGGCTCGGCGAAGCATTGGTACTGGTTCCAGCCCTATAGCTGGACCGCGTTCGTTAGGCCATGTGCTTATCCGCTTTTCATCGCGGTGGTCCATTTCTTTGGAATTCCTTTGCGAATCGCGATTGAGTTCGCGCAGATGGCCGGCTATGCGGGGTTGATCGCCGTCCTCCGCAAAGTCGCGGTGCCGCGATGGCTTTGCCTTCTTCTCTTCGCCTTGATGATTCTTCACCCGGCATCGTTCCTCTATAACAACCACACCATGAGTGAGAGCTTCTACACTCCGATCCTGGTGCTCGCGCTTGCAGGCTCGCTCCTGACCCTATTTACAAGGAAGCTTGGGCACGTGATTTGGACCGGAGCCACTTATGCAGTGCTCTGGAACATTCGCGAAGAAAGTTTCCTCATCCCACTCATTCTCCTCGTGTTCTTTCTTCTGGCTTTGGGCGAACGGCGCGACGCGGCCACGCGCAAGGCGCATTTTGTTTTTTGGCTGAAACGCGCCGGGGCACTCTCCGGCACGCTTTTGGTGCTGGTGACGGCCGTCTATTCCGCGAACTACGCAGCGTTCCACAGCTTCGCGAAATCCGACATGAGCTCGCCGGCTTTCGAGAGAGCATCCAAGGCTTTGCTGCGAATTAAGCCGAGTTACTCGCTGCGTTACATTGCGGTGAACGTAGAGGCGCTCCGTCTGGCCTATGAAGTCAGTCCGACCTTCGCCCAGCTCAAGCCGCAGTTCGAATCACTCGATGGCCGCAACTGGACCAACCCGGCGTTCGATACCCTCCATGTTCGAGAATTCGGGCCGTGGTTTATGTGGGCGCTCCGAAACATGACGGCGAACGCGGGCTATTACAAAGATCCGGTTTCGACGAACGCCTTCTACCGCAAGTTCGCGCGAGAGATTAACCAGGCCTGCGACCAGGGCCGAATCCCGAGCCGGTTTGTCGTGTCCGGTTTTCTCGATCCAGGCGCGCTCTTGCGGATTCGATACTTGCGCAACGGGATCGCGGATATCGCAAAATTGTTTTTGTTTCATCACCACAAGCTCATGGTCCGCGCGGACACTAACATGGTGCCGTGGATGGATAGCCTCTATCAAGAGATGGTGTTTCGTCAGCCCCAGGCGCAACCCGATTTCCATCCGGAGGCAAACGTCGTCCTTATTCCGAATACAGTCTCAGCCCGGCTCGCCGTGGTGGTGCAAAATTTCATCGGCGCTTACCACGTCTATCTCTTCATCGCGCTGGCCTGGGCAGGTCTGGCTGCCTTCGTTGTGATAATCTTTTTCTTTCGCCGATGGCGCTTCGGTGATCCTCTGGTAACGACGCTTGTTCTACTTGGAACAACGATCGCCGCCCGGATTCTTTTCTTTGCGTTCCTCGACGCAACCTGGTGGATGGCCGGCTACGAGCGCTATCTTGTTCCCGTGATGCCGCTGACCAGCTGCTTCTTCGTGCTGCTGATTTACAAAGCAATCGCGCTTTGCCGCGGCCGCAGCGCTCTCTAGCATTCCAGCGAGATGACGGCGCCGAAAATCCTGATCGCGGACTCGATTTCCCAACGGGGGATCGATGAGATGACGCGCGACGGCGCGCTGGACGTGTTAGCACGAACGGGACTAAGCGAAGCCGAGCTGGTCGACGTCATTCCGGAATTCAGCGGCATCGTCGTGCGGAGCCAAACGAAGGTGACGGCGCCGATCGTGAACGCGGGCGCGCGCCTGCGAGTGATCGGACGCGCGGGAGTCGGCGTGGATAATGTCGACGTGGAGGCGGCGACCCGGCGCGGCGTGATCGTGATGAACGCGCCGGGTGGAAATACGACTTCGACGGCGGAACATGCGTTCTCGCTCCTGCTTTGCGTTGCGCGAAAAATTCCGCAAGCGGACGCGCTTCTCCGTGCCGGCAAATGGGACCGGAAAAACCTCGAAGGCGTAGAGCTGTTCAACAAAACGCTGGGGATCGTTGGGATGGGACGAATCGGCAGCGAACTGAGCCGGCGCGCGATCGCGTTCGGAATGCGCGTGGTTGCGTTCGATCCTTATCTCTCGGCGACGAGGGCCCGGACTCTCCAGGTGGAACTGGTCGACGAACTCGACGACCTGCTCGGCGCCGCGGATTTCATCACCCTTCATACGCCGCTGACGCCCGAGACCCATCACTTGCTTGACGCCGCGCGACTGGAGAAAACGAAACGCGGCGTCCGCGTGATCAACTGCGCGCGCGGCGGATTGATTGACGAAGTGGCGCTGTCCGATGCATTGCGATCCGGCAGCGTCGCCGCGGCCGCGCTCGATGTTTTCGAGACCGAACCGTTACCGACCGATTCGCCGCTCCGGGAAATCCCAAACCTCGTCCTGACTCCGCATCTCGGCGCGTCCACGGCGGAGGCGCAGGAAAGTGTCGGGATCGAGATCGCGCAATCGATTCGCGCCGCGCTCCTGGAAGGAACGATCCGCAACGCCGTGAACATGCCGAACCTCGACGCGAAGACGCTCGCGGTAGTCGGTCCGCATTTGCGTTTCGGCGAAAAACTCGCGCGCTTCCTTTTCCAGCTCGCGCCGAAACGGGTCGAGAGTCTGAACATCAACTACAGTGGAAAAGTGAACGAGGTCGACACGACGGCGATCACGCGTTCCGTGCTCAAAGGTTTTCTCCAGGGCGCGGGCGGCAATGAGATCAACGAAGTGAATGCGCCGGCGTTCGCCGAAAGTCTCGGGTTAAAAATTACCGAAAGCCGGCAGAGCGCGGCCGGCGATTACACCGACCTGCTCGAGCTTTCCGCCGTGGCCGAAGGCAAAACCGTTTCGGTGGCCGGCGCTTTCTTCGGCGCGACGCCGCGGATCGTGAATGTGAACAGCCGGCACGTCGAAGCGCGTCCGCACGGCGTCGTGCTCGTCCTGGAAAATACGGATCGTCCGGGGATCGTCGGTCGCATCGGGACGTTGCTCGGCGATCACGGGGTGAACATTGCGACGATGTCGTTGAGCCGAAACCAGGCGGGCGGCACAGCCTTGACCGTTCTTAATTTGGACACTGCGCCCGATGAAACGTTGCTCGCAAAAATTCGAAGCAGCGAAGACATCAAGTCCGCGCAAGTGATCGAACTGTAAATTTCGGCATTGACCATCGCGAGGCTCGCCCTTCACACTTTCCAGATTATGGACTTCGGCGCGCACGGAATCATTTGGATGTTATTGGTCGGGCTCGTCATTGGGGCGATCGCAAAACTGCTTATGCCGGGCAGAGATCCCGGCGGTTGCATCATCACGATGTTGCTCGGCATCGCCGGCGCGTTCGTCGGCACGTGGCTGGGGAAAATGTTTACCGGGAACGAGAACTACACTGCGCATTGGATCATGTCGATCGTGGGCGCGATGTTGCTTTTGTTCATTTACCGATTGATCGCCGGAAAGCGCAGTTAGCCGACAACGCGTGAAGGCGGTGCCGGCCTGTGCCACAGTGGCGGCGCATGGCGGAGCCCGGAAAAATTCTGATCTTCTCCGCCTTCGCGGCGCTCTACCTCATTTGGGGATCGACCTATCTCGCCATCCGCTTCGCGATTGAAACAATCCCGCCACTGTTGATGGCCGGCGCGCGCTTTCTGGTCGCGGGAGGCATCATGTACGGGATCGCGCGCTGGCAGGGCGCGCCGAAAGAATCGTTCGCGAATTGGCGCACAGCGCTGATCATCGGCGGCTGTCTTTTGCTCGGCGGCAATGGCGGGGTCACGCTGTCAGAGCAATACGTTTCCTCGGGGCTCGCCTCGGTGATCGTCGCCACCGTCCCGATTTACATCGCGATTCTTGCGTGGTGGAGCGGCATCGCGCCGCGGCCGACGCCGATCGTCTGGCTTGGACTCGCCGGCGGATTTGCCGGCGTCGCGATCCTGCTCGCGCCAGCGTTGCATTTTTCGCGCGATGAAACCAGCCATCCGGGAATCGGCATGCTGATCCTGCTTGCCTCCTCCTTTGTTTGGTCAGCCGGCTCGATCTATTCGCGCAAAGCGAAGAACGTATCGCCGCCGCTTCTCCTCGCCGCCCAGCAAATGATCTGCGGCGGCGCGCTTCTCACCCTCGGGGGAATTCTCGTGGGCGAGCACCACCGATTCGACGCGAGCCGGATCAGCCCGCTGTCGATCGTGGCATTCGCGTATCTTGTTATCATCGGCGCACTCGTCGGCTATACCGCTTACATTTTTTTACTCCGCCATTGCGCGCCGGCCAAGGTCGCGACCTACGCCTATGTGAACCCGATCGTGGCTGTGATTCTCGGTGCGCTCTTCGCGGGCGAAACGTTGAGCGCGCGGACTGTTTTTGCGGCTGGATTAATCATCGGCTCAGTCGCATTGGTCATCACGGTGCAGCAGACAAAATCGAAACTGGTTCCAGCGGAAGTGGCGTGTTTTGAAACCGCGAACGAAACATGAGCGATCCGGAATCGATCGAGGCGCTGAAGGAGAATTGGAAGGCCGAAGTCCAGACCGCGCGGGTTTACCGCGAGCTGGCCGAGCGCGAGAAGGACCAGAAGCGTAAAGACATCTTGTTGCGAATGGCCGAGGCCGAGGAACGGCACGCGGCCCGTTGGGCGCGGAAACTCACGGAGCTCGGCGAACCGCCGCCGGAATTAAAGGACTCGTTAGGCCAACGGCTCAGCCGGTGGTGGAACCGCGTCGCCGGACTGAATATCGCGATTCGGCGAATGGAAGCAGCGGAAGACCGGCACGAAGCGCGTTACCGCGCCCAAAGCGAACGTGCGTTAGCCGGCGATCCGGACGCGCTGAAGTTCTTACACGAAGCCGCGCTCGAGGAGAAAGCTCATGCACGGGTCTTGAACGCGATGGCGCCCGCAGCACCCGCGGGCCCGCGCGCCGCGCTCGACACGATCCTGAAACGCGAACGCTGGCACGGCCGCGGCGGCAGTTGGGTCGCCGACGCGATCTACGGCGTGAACGACGGCCTCGGCGCTGTGTTCGGAATCGTTTCAGGCGTGGCCGGCGCGACGAACAATCAACAGCATTACGTTCTCATCTCGGGCCTCGCGGGAATGTTGGCGTCGTCGCTCTCGATGGGCGCGGGTGCGTATCTCGCCGCGAAAAGCGAAGCAGAAGT
>DASQPH010000077.1:0-13455 GCA_035644055.1 Chthoniobacterales bacterium | reverse complement strand
TAAGAAGAAAAGGAGGAATAGAAGCCGGCGCGTGAACAAACTCATGTCAGCAGTTCCCTCCAGGGGATTTGCTACGTCTGTGAATGGTCGCGCGTTTCGCCACAAGAGAGTTTCGGCCCGGCTCTCAATATCCGGTCAGGATTCTTCGAAACACCGCTCCCCGCAGACTACTTGGCGTCGAACGAGTCGCATGTCATTTGTTCAGTGTGGCAAGCATATTCGCGATCACACTGAGCGGACAACTCGCGGCAGCTTACTTTTTGTTCTTCGGTTCTATCTTGCGATAAAGGGTGGCCATGCTGATGCCGAGCATGCTGGCCGCTTTCTCGCGCGAGCCACCGCAATGCGCCAGAGTTGCTTCGATAATAGCGCGTTCCTGTTGCTGAATAAATTCATCCAGGGTTTGTCCGACCGGCATTGCCGCCATTGCGTGGTCGCCCTTGCCGCCATGCGCCTCACTCACGATGTGAGGCGGCAAGTCCCCCGGCAAGATCAGGTCCTTCTCGCACAACGCGCAGGCCCGCTCGATCGCGTTCTCCAGCTCGCGCACATTGCCCGGATAACTGTAGTGACACAAAATATCGACCGCTTGCGGATCGATCTTCTTGGGTTCACCTCCACTTGCACTCGCTTGTTTCTGCAAGAAATGGTGGACTAGCAGCGGCACATCCTCGAGGCGCTCGCGCAAAGGCGGAATCTCCACAGGAATAACCGCCAGCCGATAATAAAGGTCTTCGCGAAAGGTCCCGTCCTTGAGCTTTGGTTGAAGCGGCTCGTTCGTCGCGCCCACCACGCGCACATTCACCGGCGCGCTCTTGTTGTCACCCACCCGTCGCACCTCGCGCTCTTGCAGGACGCGAAGCAACTTCGTTTGCAACGGCGGCGCCATCGAGTTGACCTCATCGAGAAAAATCGTGCCAAGATTCGCCTCTTCGAACAATCCACGCTTATCGGCCACGGCGCCGGTGAACGCGCCCTTCTTGTGTCCGAACAATTCCGACTCGAGCAGGTTCTCCGGCAACGCGGAGCAGTTGATCGCCACGAAGGGATGATGCTGGCGGTTGCTGTTGAAATGCAGTCCGCGCGCGACCAGCTCCTTGCCGGTGCCGCTTTCGCCCTGGATCAAAACGGTGCTGTCGGTATCGGCGACCTTGTTAATGAGGTTATAGACCTGCTGCATTTTGCGGCTGGTCCCGATGATGTTTTCAAATCGGTAGCGGTTCTTGAGTTCCTTCCGGAGATAGGTGTTCTCGCGGAGGGCCGCCTGATAATCGAGCGCGCGCTGCACCGTCATCTGGAGCTCGTCGATCTTGAACGGCTTGGTCACGTAATCGTACGCACCCATCTTCATCGCGTCGACCGCGGTCTCGACCGAGGCGAAGGCCGTGATCAAAATCACCGCCGTCTGCCGATGATGCTCGCGCACGTGCTGGAGAACATCGAAGCCGGTCATCGTTTCCATCTTGATGTCGGCGATCACGACCTGCGGGGCGATGGCGTCGAGTTGCTCGACTGCTTTCGGGGCGGAATTGAATGGGAAAACCTGATGACCTTTTTCCCGGCAAAGCGTCACAATGACCTCCACCATCGCCGGCTCGTCATCGATAACTAGTATTTTGGCCATGATTTCCGTGCGGAGAATATTTCAGAAGTGAGAAAAGGAAAGCGAAAATGAGAAATTCTCACGGACGGTCCAAACTCATCATCGAATTGATGGCTGTGACCAGGTCTTCGAGACTTTTTGTCCTCGGATGATCGCGCCCGAAAACCTTTCGCGCGGCGGCCAGCGCGCGCTCGGCATACGGCTTTGCCGCGCGGATGTGGTAACGGCGTTCGAGGCTTAACGCCAACGCACCGCAGGCCGCAATCGTCTCCGGATCATCCGGGCCGAGGACTTTTTCACAAAGAGCGAGCACCTCGCGGTATTCCGCTTCGGCTTCATCGGTTTTGTTTTGTTTGTCCAGGGCCTGGGCAAGAACGTCCCGCGCTTTGAGAGTATCGCGGTGCTCGGCGCCGAGGATTTTTGTCCGGACCCGAACGACCTCGCGCAGTTCCGTTTCGGCATCGGCATACTCGGAGAGGGTCATCAACGAGACCGCGAGATTGTAGCGGGCGAGAACCGTATCCGGATGCTCCGGCCCCTGCAGCTTTTCGTTCAGATGCATCAACGCCGTGAATTCGATTTTGGCTTCGGCGTGATTGCCGCGTTGGAGGACCGCCGTTGCCAGATTGTTCCGAACCATGAGCGTGGCCGAATTTTCCGCGCCCAGGACTTTTTCGTTCAGCCTCAGCAATTCGCGAAACTCGCTCTCAGCCTCTCCGAACTTTCCCTGATTCATCAGCGTCTGCGCCAGCGCGTCGCGGCACCAAAGCGTGTCGGGATCCTCCGGGCTGAACAGTTTTTCGTTGAGCCGGACCAATTCGCGGAACTCGATTTCCGCCTCGACGTATTTGGTCTGCTGCGATTTTCCGGAAGCCAGACGGGCGCGAGCTTCAAGCGTTTCCCGCTCCTGCGCGCCAAACTTTTGGGTCCGCAGTTGGACAACCTTCTGCAGGATTTGCTCCTCCTCCATGTAATGACCCTGCCGCGAGAGGACTGACGCGACCTGTTCCTGCACCGTGGCCCATTCCTGCGCATCGCGTTGCGGGTCGGTCAGCTTTTCGGCGGCGCGAAAATGATTCAGCGCCGTGTCGTATTGCATGCTTTGTTGGGCGGCCAAACCCGCCAGCTTGAAAGCGCGCACCGCGTCGGCGGACTTACCGGACTTTTGCGCTTCATCCGCGGCTTGTATCGCGAGTTGTTCTGCTACCGGGAAATTTTTGGCAACGTAGGCCGCGGTGGCTTTTTCGAGCGCGCTCGCATTCCCGGCGTTCTTCCAATTTTCAAATGAGCGTTGCGCAGTTTCCTTCAACGACTTGGCGTCAACGCCAAGCTGCCGGCTCAATTCCGCATAAACGCGTTCTTCGAGCACGATCGGATCTTTGTTCGTCTGGGTTTGCCGGACACGCGATTCGACTTCGGGATACGCGAGAACACCTTGCCGCAGCTTTTGGATTTCAGTCACGACCTGATTCATCTGTCCCGCCGCCTGCCGCTGACCACGCAAAAGCCAGAAGCCAATGCCAACGCTGACCAGCAACAGAAGCGCGACGCCGAACGCCCATGCTTTCACGCCGCGGCGCAACCGCCTGAGGTCATCGCGCAGTTTCAGAACGCCGGCCTCGAGCGCGTCGCGGTTCGCGAGCGGATGAAAAAGGTGAACATCCCCCTGCACGCGCCGGCGATAGGCTGCCTGGAGTTCGCGCAGTTCTTCCGGCTCCGGTTCGTGCTCGTCGATTGCGAACGTTTCGTCGATGAACAAATACCAGACCTTCTTGCCGCGTTGCCGGGCGTAGAGCGCCTCGTATTGCGTGTAACTCACGCGGCCAAACGCAGCGTCGACCGTTGGCGGCTCCGCTCCGTAACATTGGCCGACGAGCTGGACCACTCCGCGGCTCTGATCGATTTTCTGGCGCAAAACTTCGCGCAGATCGCCGCCTTCCAGCCCGAAAATCTCCTGCCAGACCGGCTCGTAGCCGAGAAACGTGAGAGTGTTTGCGACGAGCTGCCGCGCGCTCCGCAATTCGCGGCTGACCGCCGAAATGAAGATTGCGGGTCGGGGTGACACGCAACGATCACCTACGCGCAAGCGCGAACTCCGACAAGAACGAAGTCTTCAGGCCGCGACTGCTTTGCCGTTGTGCATCATCCAGGGAACGACGGATTCGAAGGCGACGATGTTTTCGAAGACGTCACCGGTCGAGAATGGCAAAGCGATCAGATCAGCGAGGGCCCCCACCTGGATACAGCCCAATCGATCATGCTGTCCCAAAGCAGCAGCGCCGTTGACCGTTGCCATTTCGAGGGCGTGCCGCGGTGCGAGCGCGGAGTTTTTGCAAAGCAGCTCGCGCATTTCCGCAAACAAACTCAAGTCGGCATTGCTCGCGAGGCTGTCCGTCCCAAGGCAAATGTTGAAGCCGTTAGAACGCAGCCGTTCGAGCGCGAAGGGCGCGTGACCAAAGAAACTGTGACTGCGAGGGCAATGCGCGATGTGAAACCTCGGCGCGTCTCGCAGCAGATCGAAGTCGTCGTCGTTCAATTGGTTCAGATGCGCGACAATCCAGCGGTCGTTCACGGTTCGAGTTCTCAGGAAACGCGAGACCGGTGTTTCGCCGCCGCAATCCTCCATCGAACGGCCGATGCTTTTCAAAAAGTCGAACGTCGCTCCGCTTGCGTCGCGAAACATCTGTGTCTCGTCGCGCGATTCAGCGAGATGCGTCGTCAGAAGAACATTCTCTTCTCGCGCGATGTCTTCGCACCGCGAATACAACCGCGGCGAGGCGGTAAATGGCGCGTGCGGGGCGAGTCCCCAACGGCTCGCAGATTTCAAATGCGCCACCGCCTCGTCGACAATTTGGTCCGCCTCCTCGGGATTCCGCACGTCAATCAGCTCACCGAACCACCAGGTGCGGATCGGTTCTTCGATCGACGGGATCAATTTTGGAAACGCCGTCAGGTTGGCGATCGTCGTAGTTCCGAAACGCATCGCTTCGGAAAAACCGTCATGGATCGAATCGATGTAATCTTTCTCGCTGAGTTTGGCTTTCTCGGCGTTGATCGCACGGATCCAACCGGCGAACGACGGTTGCCGGCCGATCTTTCCGCGGAGCACCGTGTAATCCAGGTGGCAATGCGCGTTGATCAAACCCGGGAGCAGAATCCTTTCGCCGAGATCGAGCACCTCGCCGTCGTGCTGCCGCCGGACTTCATCGAATCGGCCCACAGCTGTGATCTCGTTTTCGCTCACCGCCGCCGCACCATTTTCAATCGGGTCGCGCACCATTGGCACAACCGTCCGCGCACGAATGATCATCGATTTTCCTGAACGACTCGTCGCGCTTCTGCGACGAGCAGGTTGCATGCTTCCTGGCAGAGGAGCGGAATCACCGGCGCTCCCATTTCAGTTTGATCATGCGTCGGGTCGAATTTCTGCGGCGCGAGCTTCGTTGAAGGGACCGTTCCGTTTTGGTCCCGGCGCCAGAGAATCGTGCGGAGACAACCGCCATCGGACCGGCAGAAATTGCCGATCAACTCGTCGGCCTGCTCGTCGTTTATTTGCGCCGCGACTCGATACATTCCGGATTGGCGCGCGAGCGTCTCACGAAACGGAGTGGTGCGCAGCTCTCCCTTTTCGAAGGCGAACATTGCCGCGAGTCGGCCGGGGTAAAAGAGATCCAGCGCGGCCTGCAACGCAGTCAGATTTTCGAGAATCAAGTTCCATCCGTGCCGCAGCGTCGGCGCCGTTTTGAGCGGACGATAAATTCCGGCGTCATCGAACCGCGCCAGTTCGACGGCGATGTCCGGTCCACGTTCGACCTTCAAATCATCCCGCGCAGCCTCATCACGATGGGAAAGGGCGAACGTTCCATCGTCGCGGCATTCAATCGCGATCTGCCCGATGCAGCGTAATCCTTTGGCCAGCCAATCCTGCAGCGCGCGTTCCTGCGCGGGGGCGCTCACTTCAACGCGCGCGCGATCAGGAAAGCCGCGTGCTCGAGAAAATCGCGGTCGTTCTCGGTGAACGCATTCAGCTTTTCACTCTCGACGTCGATCAAGCCGATTGGTTTTCCGGATTCGGTTATCACCGGCACGACGATTTCCGATTGGGTGCTGCCGAAGGTTGGCAAATAACGCGGATCCTTGTGGACATCGGCCACCATGACGGCCTGCTGCATTTCCAGCGCCGCTCCGGCCAGGCCTTGCGTGATCGGGAAACGCGGATATGCCGGCGGACATTTGCCGGTCTTGGCCACGATCACGAATTCGCCGCGGACGATTCTATAAATGCCGACGAAGCGATAGTCGCACGCAGCCCGGATCATCTCCGCCATCGTGCAGAGCTGGTGGGGATCCTTTGCTCCCGCCAGGACATACGCGCCCAGCTCCTGCAAATTCTTCCCGATCTTCCCTGTCGCTTCCATTTTGGACCGTAACTGTGGGTTGAGAACCTAGGGGAGTGATTGAAGCACCTGCTTTCGTTGATCGAAGGTCGCTGCCTGTTCGATGATCACGTCGGCAAATCTGGAGTCGGTTCCAATCGCTGTCGAATAGAAGATTGTGCGGCCCCCAAGCTGATGCGCCTGATCCTGCGATCCGGATTCGATCCCGAGCAGCGCCGGGATGTCTTCGTAACTGTGAAGTCCGTCGGAAATGAAAAACGGAACCACGACGACGTTCTCGCTCTTGGTCAGGTCCGCCCAATCGGAAACCAGAGGCGGTTCTTCCATGTAAACGTTCAGCACTTCGCCATATCGGCCGAGTCCTCGGATTCTGTCCGCCTGCTCTTTCGCCGCGACGGCGCTGTTGTCGTTCAGGCTCGTGCCGTGCGCGACGATGAGGAGCGCGGCTTCCTCTTCGCGAACCCCCGGCGCGATCTCTCTCGCGCGCGCGAGCAAATGTTCCGTCATGCTTTCATGGCTGCCGACCGGCTCGCAATACTTCCAGATTTGTCCGTTCGGGCGCGTTGTCTCCGGCCCATTCAATTCCAGCTCGCGCGGAATGACCGTGCGCGTGAAATAGCCTTCGCTGATGAAATTCGGTACGACGTAAACTTCGTGGATCGCCGGGTCGCGAAAGAAAAAGAGCGCGTCGCGCAGGCTCGGCTCTTCTTTCCAGAAACAGCAGGCGACGTCCGCGAAGGTGCCGCGGGCGCGAATGCTCGACGCGTGCCTGAGTGTTGGCGCGCTCGACGAGGGGTTCACCGTCGAGCCGTGTCCGACGATCAAGAGCGCCGCATTGTCCTTGGAATTCACGAGAGGAAATTGGACGTTCTCTGCTCTTTTCGCTAACCTTTCCTCATGCGCTTTCGCACCTACAGAAATACCGGCCTCCGCGTCAGCGAAGTCGGCTTCGGTCTCTGGACGATTTCAACCGGCTGGTGGGGCCAGTTCACCGAAGGCGAAGCGATTGCGCTCATGCACAAGGCGTTCGACCTCGGCATTACGCTCTTCGATGCTGCGGACACCTACGGCAACGGCCTCAGCGAAGAATTGATCGCGAAAGCTTTTCCGAAACAGCGCGACGAGATCGTGATCGCCACCAAGGTCGGCTACGACTTCGTGACCCATGGCGAATCGCGTGGCCGCGGGCAGCGTGAAATTCCGCAGGATTTTTCACCGGACGCGATCGTGCGCGCGACCGACGCGGCCCTGAAGCGCCTGAAGACCGATCGGATCGATTTGCTTCAACTGCATAACATCCGGATGGAGCAGGTCTACGATGACGCGATCTGGACCACGCTCGAAAAATTGAAGGCGAGCGGGAAGATCCGTTACTACGGCGTCGCGCTCGGCCCGGCGATCGGCTGGCTTTACGAAGGCGTGAATTGCATTCGCGAACGCGACATCACGAGCGTCCAGCATATTTATAACTTGCTCGAGCAACATCCGGGACGCGCGATGCAAGACGCTGCGACCGACGCGGGCAAGGACACGATGTTTCTCATTCGCGTTACGCATTCGTCCGGGATGCTCGAAGGCAAATACACCGCCGAGACAGTTTTTCCGCCCGGCGATCACCGTGGTCATCGGCCGCGGAGCTGGCTCTTGAACGGCGTGAAAAAAATCGAGCGCCTCCGTTTCCTGGAAAACTCCGAGCGCACCCTCGGTCAGGCGGCGTTGCAATGGCTGCTCGCGGATGATCGAGTCGCGTCGACCCTGCCAAACATTTACGAGGAAGCGCAGCTCATCGAATTCGCAAAAGCGCCTGAATCCCCGCCGCTGACGGCCGACGAAATGGAAAAGATCGCCGGGCTTTACGAAGAAAATTTCGGCGTCGAACGCGAAGAGCCGAAGTTCAAGGGCACGATGGAATTGGCGGCGAGTGCCGCTGCGTAACTCTGGGGAGCGCACGCGCCTCGCGTGCTCATTTCGGCGCCTCGCCGAAATGCGAAGAGTTCGCGATGGCGAGGGCGCCATCGCCAGCACGCGAGGCGCGCGCGCTCCCCAGAAAAGACAAACTAATCCCCTTCGTCTTCTTCCACCGGCTCTGCTTTTCGCACGCGCGTGTCGCCTGTCTCCGGACGCGTTTTTTTCTTTCCGTTCTCCTTATAAACGTCTTTCAGAACCATCGCGATCATTGGCGCGGCCGTGCTGCCGCCGTGCGCTTTGCTGCCGACATCGCCTTCATATACCGCCGCGAAGGCGTACTGCGGTTTTTCCGCAGGCACGAACCCGGCGAACCACGCCGCGGTCCGTTCCTTGTTCTTGGGCCCCCATTGCGCGGTCCCGGTTTTGCCGGCCACGGCAACACTTTCCAGACTCGCCTGATGCGCCGTGCCACCGGCCCCATTGACCACATCGACCATCGCCGTCCGCAATTGCGCCATCGTGTCGGCGGACGCGCCGAGCGTTTTCTTCTCGCGTACCTGGAACGCCGTCACGATCTCGTTGTCGACCGTCTGGACCTGTTGCACGAGGCGCGTCTGGTAAAACGTCCCCCCATTGCCGATGATCGCCATCGCCTGTGCCATCTGCAGCGGCGTCACCTGGGTGTCGCCCTGGCCGATGGAAATGTTCGCGATGTCGCCGTTGAGTATTTTCCGGCCGTGGGTCGCTTTCATGAATTGGTCGTTAGGCACACGCCCGTCCACTTCGCCGCGCAACGGAATGCCCGTCTTGCCGCCGAACCCAAGCCGCTGCGCCCACTCGATGATCGGGTCCGCGCCGGTCTTGATGCCGACCTGATAAAACCAGGTGTCGCACGATTCCGTCAGCGCCTCGATGAAGTTCAGCGCGCCGCGATCGGTCTTCTTCCAATTGTGAAAAACTACATTGCCGATCGTGATCGCCGGGACGCAATTGTATTCCTCATCCGACCGAACGGCCCCGCTCTCCAGCGCGGCGATTCCGACCGCGACTTTGAAGGTCGATCCCGGCGGATACGAAGACCGGAACGCACGCGGCAAGAGCGGAATGTCCGGATCGTCCTGGAGCGCCTTGAATTTTTCGGCGGAAATCGTGGGCACGAATGCGTTTGGGTTATAGGTCGGCCACGAAGCCATCGCGAGAATATCGCCGGTGTCCGGCTCCATGATGACCATCGCGCCGCGTTTCGCTTTCGCTTCGAGCGCGCTCTCGGCCAGCTCCTGCAAATGGACATCAAGCGTCGTCACGACCGTGTTTCCCGGCACCGGCGGCGTCGTGATTTTTTCGGAAGTCTTTCGGCCGTCCTTGTCGAACGTGATTTTGTATTCGCCGTGCTTGCCGGTCAGGACCTGGTTGAACGTTTGTTCGAGCCCTTCGCGTCCTTCCGTTTCCGGCCAGAGCACTTCGTGATTGTCGATGATCCCATCCGGATTCCGCCCGGTCTTGCCGCTGTACCCGACAATCTGTCCGGCCGTTCGCCCTTCCGGATAAATTCGGACGTAATACGGCCGCAACGTCATGTCCGCAGCCAGCCGCGGCCTGAGATCGTCGGCTTCCTTCTCGCTGAGATTCTGCGTGATCTCGAGCGGCAGGATCCCGCGATTGTGATAATGCCGTTTGATCAGGTCGTCGGAAATTTTCAGCGAGCGGCCGAGCAATTTCTCGGCTGCCTGAATTTTTTCGTGTGCGTAGGAGAGCAACTGCGGGTCGGAAAAATCGAGCGGCGTAGGGAAACTGATCGCGAGATTAAACATCAATCGGTTTTGGGCGAGTGGCACGCCGTTGCGGTCCGTGATCAAGCCGCGAGGCGCCGGGATATCGAGCACATAGGTTCGCGCCAGCTTCTGGGTTTCGAACGTCGGGACGATCGCCTCTTCCACGGGAGCGCCGATGACGGAAGGCGCGGGCGATTCGGTTTGCGCGAGCAGCATCGGCGCTGCCGCAATGAGAAACAGAAAGACTGCCGCGGTTCGGAACTTCACAAGCGCAAGTGTGCTGGCCACGCCTGAATCGACAAGTGGAAAGCTAATGGCGTTCGAGAAACCGGTGAACTTCCTGCGCCAGCTTTAGCCCGATCCCTTCGGTCGCGGCGATCTGTTCTACGGTCGCTTTGCGCAGTCGGTTTACGGAACCAAATTTTCGCAGCAGCAAATTCTTCCGGTTCTGGCTCACGCCAGGGCAATCGTCGAGAATGCTTTCGCCGATCCGCTTCTTCATCAGCAGCTGGTGATACGTGTTCGCGAAGCGGTGCGCTTCGTCACGGATGCGCTGAAGCAAACGTAATGCGCCGGAATCCGGCGGCAGAACCAACGGCAGCGCCCGGCCCGGCCGATAAATTTCTTCGTATTCCTTGGCGAGACCGATGATCGGCAAGTCGTGCAAACCGAGCCGCTGCAATTCGCGGCATGCGGAAGATAGTTGGCCCTTGCCGCCATCCACGATGATCAAATCCGGGAGTCGAACCGCGACAAACTTCGCGGCGGCACGATCGAGCGCTTCCGTCGGATTCTCCTGCGAAAATTCCGCGGCATCCGGATTTGCATCCCGCGCCTCGAGCAGCACACGCGAATAACGGCGGCGCACCACTTCCGCCATGCTGGCGAAATCGTCCTGGCCTTCGACCGTGCGAATCCGATAACGCCGGTAATTGTCCTTGTCCGGAACGCCGTTGCGGAAGGTGACCATCGAAGCGACGACGTGGGTCGTGGAAATATTGGAAATGTCGAAGCATTCCATCACGACGGGAAGACGCGGCAGTTGGAGCGCGTCGGCCAGCGCTCGGACATCGCTCTCGGGATCGATCGCGCTGGGCAGACTGTGACGCGTGAAACGTCGCGTCGGTTTCGTCGTCCGGCGCAGGTCTTCCAGCATGTTGCGCAGGTCGGCCGCTTTTTCGAAATCGAGTTTCTCGGCGGCTTTGTGCATTTCGTCTTCGACTGCCGCGATCATCTCGCGGGAATGCCCTTCCAGAAAGTCGCACGCCTGCGCGACGCGCTCGCGATAGAGCTCTGCGCTGATCTCACTCAGCCGCGTCGGCACCTGATAGGTCGCTGATTTCAATTCGCGCTCCGTCGGCGAACCACGCCCGAATGTCAGGACACCAAATTTTTTTCGCATGAAATTGAGCGTTTGCCGGAGCGCGCCGGCGTGGGCGTAGGGGCCGAAGTAACGCGCGCCGTCGTCTTTCTTGAAACGCGCCAACCGAAATCGCGGCCATTCCTCAGTCGGATCGACTTTCACGACGAGGAAGCGCTTGTCGTCGCGGAACGAGATGTTGTAACGCGGCCGATATTCCTTGATGAGTTTGCCCTCGAGCAGAAGCGACTCCGGCTCGCTTTGGACCGTATGCGTCTCGAAATCCCAGACTGCATCGAGCAAGGCCCGCATTTTAATATCGGCCTGCGCGACTTTCGATGGCATAAAATACGAGCCGACGCGCTTCCGCAGATCGCGCGCTTTGCCAACGTAGATGACGCGACCAAACCGATCGCGCATCAGGTAGACGCCCGGCTTGTGCGGCACTTCGTGCACCTTTTTGGTCAGATCTGGTTTTTCGTCCTTCGGCACGACAAGGGAACTGTGCCGGGATTTGAGAAGAGCTTCAAGGAGCGGCGCTGTCTACACCGCCGTCTGATTGATCAGGCGGCTCTGCCGCCTCATTTTCGTCGGCGGTTTGTAAACCGCCGCTCCTTGAGGCGCAGCGTGCCTTCGCCGACTGTGACAAATGTTCGATGTCGCGATCGTCGGCGGCGGGCCGGCCGGTTCCAGCTGCGCGGCTTTTTGCGCGGCCGCGGGTTTGCGAACGGCGATTTTCGAGCGCGAAAAATTTCCCCGCGAGAAAGTCTGCGGCGATTGCATCAACCCGGCGTGCTGGCCAATTCTGGTGCGGTTGGAGGTCGCGGAGCGGATGCGAGACCTTCCGCACGGGAAACTCTCTCGCGTCGATTTCATCGGAATAACCGGGCGGCGGATAAGCGTTGCGCTTCCCGGAGAAGAAAACGCGGAGATCGCGATCAAGCGCAGCCTGTTTGATAATCTGCTCCTGGAACGCGCCCGCGAACTGGGCACGACAGTTTTTGAATCCGCGACGGTGACCGCGCTGACCTCACCGGACCCGCGGAACGAACATTGGAAAATTTCCGTGGGCGGCCAGGTCGTAGAATCTCGGACGCTCGTCGCGGCCGATGGGCGAAATTCGACGGTGGCGCGATTTTGTGGACTGCTTCCGCGACCGGCGAAGGAACGCGTCGCTCTCCAAAGTCACTTGCCGTTGCCAGACGATTTCGGCGACCGGGTTGTCCTGGAATTTCGGCCGGAAGGTTATTCGGGGCAGGCGCCAGTCGGAGATGGCCAACTCAATGTCTGTCTTGTCAGTGTGCCGAAACAGATCGCCTCGTTGCGTGGGTGGGCGGAGCAGCGCTTCGGCGTTTCGTCCAATCATTCGTGGCGGACCATCACGCCGCTGACGCGCGAACCGATTTCGCCCGCGCAGCCCTTGCTGTTTTTTGTGGGCGACGCCGCGCGAGTGGTCGAGCCGTTTACAGGCGAGGGGATTTATTACGCGCTCGCGTCCGGCGAACTCGCGGCAAAGGCGATCGCGTTGCAGGGCGACGGCGGGAATGCCGGCGACGTTGCGATCGCTTATTCGGCGGCGCACGCCCAATTGTATCGCGGCCGGCTCTGGATTAATCAGCTCGCTCGCTCCGCGGTCTTGTCGCCGCGATTCGGTTCAGCCTTCTTGCGCATCGCTCGATTTCAACCGGCGCTGCTTCGCTTGCTTACTGGGAAGATTGTCGGCAGGCTCTGACCGTGTTCGCCATTAACATCGCGATCGTCATTGGTCCGACGCCGCCAGGGACCGGCGTAATCGCCGTTGCTTTTTCCGACACTTCGGCAAACGCCACGTCGCCGACGAGCCGGTAACCGCGTTCCATCGTTGCGTCATCGATGCGGTTGATTCCGACATCGATCACCACGGCGCCCTCGCGGACGTGTTCCGCGCGAACAAACTCCGGCTGGCCAATGGCAGCGATGAGAATGTCGGCCGAACGGGTGATTTCCCTCAGGCGTTTGCTGCGCGAATGGACAACCGTCACCGTCGCGTCGCCGCCTTTGCCCTTCCGCATCAAAAGCAATGCCAGCGGTTTTCCCACAATCATGCTCCGTCCGAGAACCACCACATGCGCGCCGGCGATTTCGATTCCGCTCTCGATGAGCAGGCGCTGACAACCGAGCGGCGTGCATGGAACGAAACCGCTCTCATCGCCCAGCGCGAGCCTGGCGACGTTCATCGGGTGAAAGCCATCCACGTCTTTCCCCGGATCGATCGCGCGCACGATGGCCGCTTCGTCGATCTGCTTCGGCGGCGGTGACTGGACGAGGATGCCGTGGATTGCCGAATCGCGATTCAATTCTTCGACACGGGCGAGCAATGCGTCCTGCGTCGTGTCCGCCGGCAACTCGAGCTTCACGGAATGAAGTCCGAGGTCG
>DASQPH010000076.1:0-9842 GCA_035644055.1 Chthoniobacterales bacterium | reverse complement strand
GCCACCGGAGCGCCTTTTTTCTTCAACTGCTTTTCGATGACGCGCTGCTGCTTTGCCAATTCCTGCTGGCTGATCGCGAGCCTCTCTTTCAAATCCGATTTCCGCAGCCGCTGTTTCAATCGCCATTCCTTTAACGCCACCATCCCGCGGCGGATTCCCGCGATCGTTTCGCGCACGATATGGATCGGCCGCAAGCCCGTCATCAGGATCAAACTGCTGACGTAAATCCCGGTGAGGAGAATGAGAGAGCCGACGCCGCCCATCCAGGTGAGCAGCATTTTTTTCCCGATGAAATATCCGACCCAGCCGCCGGGCCCGGGAATATTGAACAAGGTCCGCCAGCCCTGGAGATGCGAAGTCTGCAACTGGAGCAGGCAGGCGCCGGAAACGACGAAGAGCACAATCCAACCGATCCGCGGCAGCACCCGCAGCTTCGGGTTAAACAATTTCGCGCCGCCGAACCCAAGCAAAACTACCGCGAGCAAATAGGACGCGGCGCCCATCATCATGTAGGAGAATCCCGCGATGATCGCGCCGAAGGGCCCGATGAAATTTTGCGCCGGTTTATTCGGCGACGAAACCTGGCTGAACCAGATCCACGACGGAACGTCTTTCGGCGTGTAGGAAATGAGCGCGAGAAAAAGCAGAGTGCCGACGCCGAGGAGAATCAGAGCGAAGACTTCATTCCAGGCATTGCTTTTTACCGGTCGCGCCACTTTGCGCACATAGTAATCCGCTGAAATGTCCTTTCAATTCATTCCCTCTGGAATTCGAGATTCGGCGTTCGGAGTTGGGCGTTCGGCGTTTTCTTCCCTTGGTGGCTTTCGCCCTTGCGCAGCCCGTCGCCCGGCGGTTACTGTGCCGAACCTTATGCGATTCGATTTTCGCAAAGCCTTTGCCTGGTTCGCCGCCGTTTCGTTGATTTTCTGGTGTTCCTGCGAACGCCATCACGTCGGCGAGCTGCCGAACGAGCACGCGACCACAGAAACGAAAGCCACCACCGAACAGCACGACGCGCATTCTGATCAGCCAGCCGCAATGAGTCCTCATTCGCACATGGCCGCCACGCCCGAGCCGCGTAATTCGCCGGCGAACTTCTTTCCGGATAAGCCAAAACCGTAAGGAAGACGAAACGTCGCATGGCTAATCCGAAGTACGCGACGTCGCCTCCAAATATTTCCGGCATGCCGCCCGGCGTGCCCTACATCATCGGCAACGAAGGCGCCGAGCGGTTCAGCTTCTACGGGATGCGCACCATCCTGGTCGGATTCATGACCAATTTTCTGGTCAACAGATCCGGCGTTCTTGCCGGCATGCCCGAGAACGAGGCCAACGGCTGGTTCCATCAGTTTGTGTCGTCGGTCTACTGGATGCCGTTCTTTGGCGCGCTCATCTCCGACGGCTGGCTTGGGAAATACAAGACGATCTTTTATCTCTCGATCGTTTACTGCCTCGGCCATTTCACCCTGGCGTTCATGGACACACCGTTCGGGATCCATTTTGGACAGAAATGGGTCCTCGCGATCGGACTGATCCTGATCGCCGCTGGCGCGGGCGGAATTAAGCCATGCGTCTCCGCGAACGTTGGTGATCAGTTTGGCGAATCGAACAAACACCTGCTCGCGCGCGTTTTCGGCTGGTTCTATTTTTCGATCAACCTCGGCTCCTCGTTTTCCATCTGGCTTTGCCCGGTGCTGCTTCGCGATCCGAATTGGGGACCGAAGTATGCGTTCGGTTTACCTGGCGTGCTGATGTTTGTCGCCACGGTTATTTTCTGGATGGGCCGCAAAAAAATGGTGCACATCCCGCCAGCCGGGCTGGGATTTTTGCGCGACCTGAAGAGCAAGGAAGGCATCAGTATTCTCGCCCGTGTCTGGATCATCTTCGCCTTCACGATGATTTTCTGGGCGCTCTGGGACCAGAGCAGCGGCGGCGAATGGACGGTCCAATGCCAGCACATGGACCTGCACTTCCTCGGCATCAGTTTCCTGCCGGAGCAGGTCAACGTGGTGAACGGCCTTTTCATCCTCGCGATGATCCCGCTCTTTAATTACTGGCTCTATCCGGCCATTGACCGCATTTTTCCGATCACGCCGGTTCGCAAGATCGGGATCGGGTTGTTCCTCACCGCGGCCTCGTTTGTGATTATCTGGATGATCCAGCTCGGCATCGATCACGGCGGAACGCCAAACGTTGGCTGGCAATTTCTCGCCTACATCATTTTGTCGGCCGGCGAAGTCATGGTCTCAATCACCGGACTGGAGTTTGCCTACACCCAGGCGCCCAATCGAATGAAGAGCCTGCTCATGGCGATGTGGCTCCTCTCGATCGCGCTCGGAAACCAGATCCCGTCGATCATCAGTTTTCTCATCCCGAAACTGAAATCGATGGGGATGAACCTGGAAGGCGCGAATTACTTCCGCTTCTTCACCTATTTGATGCTCGCCACCTCGGTGATCTACATCTTTGTCTCGCGCCATTACAAGGAGCGGACTTATCTGCAATCGCAGCTTGATGAAGACGAACGCGCTACCGAACCGATTCTCGCCGGCGGAGCGCCAACCTAAACAATCATGAAACTCGCTACCTACTTAATTGCAGGAGTCGTGTCGTTATCCGCCACGAACTTGTTCGCCACGCCGGAAGACGACAAATTCCAGAAACTGGCGAAGGATTACATCGAAGGACTGCTCCAGGTGAGCCCGGAATACGCCACCGCCCTGGGCGATCACCGCTTCGACGATAAGCTGTCCGATTATTCTGACGAGGCGGAGGCGAAGGAACTCAAGCGGGCCAGGGATTTTCGCCAGCAACTCGAACAGTTCAGCGATCTGACGAAGCTGACCGGGCCGAACCGCGTCGACGTGCGCCTGCTCAAGGACAACATCGATAACGAGATCTTCGGCATCGAAGAGTTGAAGGAACGCAGTTGGAATCCGCTGCTTTATAATGAGAGCCTCGCCAACAGCCTCTATCTCCTCGTCGCCCGCGATTTCGCGCCGCCGGAGAAGCGCGCCGCCAGCATCAAGGCGCGCATGGAAAAAATTCCGGCAGTCATCGCGCAGGCGAAAGCGAACCTGAAAAATCCGCCGCAGGTTTATACCGAAACGGCCATCGATCAGACTCAGGGCGCGATTTCCCTGATCAAGGAAGGGCTCAACGAAACGCTGGATAAGGCGCCGAAAGCGAAGGCCGACCTCGCGCCGTTGCAGGAAAAAACGATCGCGGCGCTGAATGATTACAAAACCTGGCTCAAGAACGATCTGCTTCCGCGGTCGACGGGGGATTTCCGGATCGGCGCGGATAAGTTTCGCAAGAAGCTGCGCTTCGCCCTCGCTTCCGACATGTCGATGGAAGATTTGATGAAGGCCGCGCGCGCCGATCTCGAGCAGACCCAGAAGGCGATCTACGAAACGGCGTTGCCGCTCTACAAGAAGCAGTTTCCGAATGCCGACGAGGCCACGCTGGCCGATCGCAAGAAAGTCACGGCCGCCGTCCTCGACAAGCTGGCCGAACAACGGCCTAACGACAACACGATTGTCGATTATTCCAAGACCGTCCTGAAGGAAGCGACCGACTTCGTGAGAGCGAAGAAGCTGGTGACCGTGCCGAGCACGCCGGTGGACATCGTCGTTATGCCCGAGTTCAAGCGGGGGCAGTCCATCGCCTACTGCGATTCGCCGGGCGCCCTGGAGAAAAACGGCAAGACGTTTTTTGCGGTCGCACCGACACCTGACGATTGGAACCAGCAACGGAAGGATTCGTTCTTCCGCGAGTACAACAACTTCATGATCCGCGATCTCACAGTGCACGAGGCGATGCCGGGCCATTATCTCCAGCTCGCGCATTCGAACCAGTTCAAGGCGCCCACGCTCGTGCGCGCGATCTTCCAGAGCGGCACCTTCATCGAAGGCTGGGCCGTTTACGCCGAGCAATTCATGGCCGAAGCCGGTTACGGCGGGCCGGAAGTGAAAATGCAGCAGCTCAAGATGCGACTGCGCGTGATCTGCAACGCGATCATCGACCAATCGATTCATGCCGGAAACATGAGCGAACAGGAAGCGCTCGACGTGATGATGAAGGAAGGATTCCAGCAGGAAGGCGAGGCCGTGGCGAAATGGAAACGCGCGCGGCTCAGCTCCTCGCAGCTCTCAACCTATTTCGTCGGTGTCACCGAGCATCTCGCCTTGCGCGAACAGGCCAAGGCCCGCGACGGCGCGAAGTTCGACCTGAAGAAATACAACGACACGGTGATGTCCTTCGGTAGCCCGCCCGTGAAGTACGTCCGCGAGATGATGGGGCTTTAAAAAGCTCCAAGCTCCAACATCCAAGCTCCAAAGAAGCACCAAATCTCAAGCACCAAAGCGCGCTGTTTCAGTTTGGAGCTTGATGCTTGGAATTTCTCTGGAGCTTGGTGCTTGGAATTTGGAGCTTTTACCTGCGCTTCTTCGCCGCCATCAATTTCGCCAGGTGATCGAGATTGAAAATCCGGCGCGTGCCGGTCTTTGTTTCGCGGAACATCACTTCGTACCAGCCTTGCACCCGCTCGGCTACGTATCGCTTCCCGCGAATCTGGATCGGCTGTCGCGCGATGACGCGATGAATCACTTTCTCGTAGGCTGAGCGCGGCCAGTGCCGCATCCGGCGGCGGTTCCAGTTCCACTCGTGCCCGGCATCGTCGTAGGCTTCGGGCCGCTCCGGGAAATCCAGTAACGATCGCGCGTCGCCGTCGAACACGGCCTCGATGTGCCGGAGCGTTTCCAGATCGCCGACGCGGCGAATACTGGACCGAAACGGCTGCAACGTTTCACGTGCGATTTCACGCAGACTCAACTGCCGGCCATCGCGCAATTTCCAGATGGGCGCGTTGACGTTGCAGGTGAACGGATCGCGCTCCAGCGATTGCTGCGTCACTCGCCAGCCTTGCCGCGATGAATGTTTCCGCAATCGGAACGACGCGAAGCGCGGGATCTTGTTCTTCTCGAGCTGCGCGAGTTCGTAATCCGGCCAGGCGCTCGACACTCCGGCCACGCCCGCGATGAATGCGCATGTCGCCAGCATCAGCGCGGCATCGGGAGTGAAGTCAGCCGTTACTTCGATTCTCTTTCCGCGCGGGCGAACCCCGACCGCGGTGCTTTTGCGGTTCGCCGCCAGCAACATCACCGGCCCGGGAAGAATATGCGCCAGCAAATAACCGAGCCGTTTCGCGTCGCGCCCGGCTGAGGCGTGTTTCGTTTCGAAGGAAAAATTGTAGTGCGTGCTGAAACCCTGGAGCTGCGCCCGGCATTTTTTTCGCCGCGCCCATCGCCCCAATTCCTCGCCCACGTAGTGGATTTGTTCCCACAAGAGCCGCGTCGCGCGATAGCAACAGCCCGGCTCCAGTTCCACGATCGGCGTCGCGACTTCGATCACGCCGGTGTCGAAGTAAATCGCGCCGCCGGACGGGAGCTGGAAGGAGCGCCCGGTCCGCGGCAGCATTTTGCGCCGGATAAGTTTCTGCGCGGTTCCGAAAATTTTTTCCGGGCGTTCACGGACGCCGTTAATGATCAGGCTAAATTCCGCCTCCAAGCCGATGACCGCGCGCGGTGGGTGAAGGTGAATCCGGCCGCCGGCTTTCGATCGATCCTGTTTTACGATTCGCTGCATTCGCGTGGGACGATGGTGAGATAACCCAGATCGACCTGGAGATGATCGTCGCCCCGCTGGTAAGGGCGAACGCGCACTTCGGCGCCGAGCGAAACCGCGATCTCGGCGTAGCGTGCGATTGATTTCTCGTCGTCGAGATACGTGTCGCCGATGCGGTAAATGTCCGCTGCAGTTCCCCAACTGTGGAGCGACGCGCCCTTGTTGATGCGATGCGCAGGCGATCGATATCCGCCATTCGCGCTGATGAAAACCGGCGCGTCGACCTCACGCCGGAAATCTTCCAGATAACGGGCCAGGGCAAGGGTCGCGCACGGCACGTAGTGAGGAAACGTCCGGAGGAGCAAGTCCGCTTCGCGCGAATCCACCGTGATCAATTCCGAAAGCGTGAAATGCGTCGCGACCCGGATCGTGTGCGCTTCTTCCCAACTCGGGACTTCAAAGAAAAATCGCGGAAGGTGATGCCGGCTCCCGTTCTCGTCCATGACCGCTTCGCCCGGCCGCAACGCGGCGCGATGCTCGGCGGAGAGCATCAACCCATCGACGGCCCGCAATCCTTCAGGTTTCGTCATTGGGTCTTCTCCACATCATGAGGCTGACCTCGTCTCGACCCCGCCACAACTCTTCGCGCGCCGCCCGCCCGGGAGCGCTCGCGATTCCATTGCCAAATTCCAGCTTGACGGCTTAAAGCCGTCAAGTTCTGGAAGAGCGATCGCAAAAATTGGTTATGGTGGCGCTCGCTGAGATGGCATTCGCCGAGGTGGCGCTCGCTGAGATGGCGCTCGCCGAGGTGGCGCTCGCCGAGGTGGCGCTCGCTGAGATCGATGGACATGCCCCAACCGTCCCAGGACCACCCTGACGGCTTAAAGCCGTCAAGTTCGTGCCCGTCACGATCTTCGGCGGTGGTTGGCATGACGCGCGAACCCGCTTGAAGTCTCTCGAACTTCCAGAGTCCCTTGGCGGATTGGCGCACAGAACGGCGATTGAGCTTCATGACATCGGTGGCGCGGTGAAAATCATTCATGAACGAGAGACTGAAACACGACTTCGGATATTTTCGCGATGGCCTCGCGGCGGCCGTTTGTCTCCGCGGCGACTTCCGTGAGCACGACAAGGATGTACGGTTCGCGTTCCGGGAGATAAACGATGCCGGCGTCGTGACAGGCCGTCGAAATTTCGCCGGTCTTGTGCGCAACGCTGGCGTGCGAAGGAAGCGGCGCCGGGATCATGGAATTGAAGCGCTGCTGGAGAAGAATGTTTATCGCCGTGTCGCGGCTCGCCTTCGAAAGAAAATCGGCTCGCAAGGTCGCGAACAACTGCAGCAGACCGTCGGCTGTCGTCTCGTTGTTGAAGTTCTGTTCGTGCGCCTTCGAGTCGTCGACGCCGCGCCGCAGCTCGATGCCGCTCACGCCGGCGTCGCGCAAAACTTTCTGCGCTTCTTCGACGGTGAGGTAATCGAGGAGGAGATTCGTCGCCAGGTTGCTGCTCGAGACGATCATCCATTCCGTGAGATCGGATATCGTTGCCGTGCGCCCGATCAATTTGTGGAGCTGTGGGTAGCCGTCCAATTCGGCATCGATCCGGAACGGCGCGCGATCGATCGCGCTGAGAAAACGGTTCCGAACGTGGAGCGTGTCGTTAGGCCGGATCCGTCCCTCATCAATCGCTTTGCCGATCGCGAGGAGGATCGCGACCTTTATCGTGCTGGCTGCGTGAAAACGACGGTCTGCGTTTATCGAAAGACGAAGACCGGTCTCGTAATCATGGACTGCGACCGCGTAGGCCACCGCCTTGCTCTCGCGCAGAATGCGTTCGCACTCGGCTCGCAGCTTTTCGGTTTTCGATTCGTCGTTCATGATGGCCGGGCCTGCTATTTACAACGGGGATGAAGGGTCGCAAAGTCGGGCCATGCCGCACGTGGCCACCTGGATTCGCGAGAAGGATGACAAATGGTTTCGTCGCGCTTTCGCTAAACATCCGAACGTGCGGCTCTGGAACGCCCGGACGCAGAACGTGCCGCTCGAGAAAATGCAGGGCCTGCTCTTGAGCGGCGGTGCGGATGTCGCGCCGGAGTTTCTTCATCAGCCCATCCCCGATCCTTCGATTCTCGATACGGACGTGGAGCCGGAGCGCGACCGCTGGGAGTTCGCTGCCACCAAAGATGCGCTCGGACGGCAGCTGCCGATCTTCGCCATCTGCAAAGGTATGCAGCTTTTCAACGTCGCGCTCGGCGGCACTCTGCGCCTCGACATTCCGGGACACAACGCGCCGGAAATGAAGGAGCACAACATCCAGCCATTACGAACGGATCGTTCCGCTGCCCATCGGCTCGACAAGGTCAATAGCTCGCATCATCAGGCGATCGATAAACTCGGCGAGGGCCTCGAGGTCGAAGCCTGGTGCGCCACCGACGACGTCATCGAACAGGTGCGGCTCCGCGATTATCCCTTTGCGCTGGCCGTTCAATATCATCCCGAACGCGGCGACGGCTATGATGAGCTCTTCGCCGATTTCGTTTCGCATCTCGACGGCTCGTTGAAGGGTTGAAGGGTTGAAGCGTTGGAGCGTTGAAGCGGGTGGCGATTTATGATTCGACGTTTCCGCTCCAACGCTTTAACCCTTTAACGCTTCAACCTCTTGTCCATGTCCGCGCCGCAAAACATCATCGCGATCGTTTACGATTACGACCAGACCCTGAGTCCGAGCTACATGCAGGACGAGACCGTGTTTCCGGCGTTCGGGATCAACGCGGAAAGTTTCTGGCGGCGTTGCTCCGAGCTGGTGCGCGACGACGGCTACGATAACGAGCTGGCTTACATGAAGGTGCTGCTCGACACCCTCGGCATGGATCGACCGACCCACGCCGACCTGAAGTTGTTAGGCCAGAAGCTGAATTTTTACAAAGGCATCCCGGAAATGTTCGAGGAATTCCAGCATGGATTGCTGACAGAAGAACACGTTGCCTACGGCATCTCCGTCGAGCATTACATCATTTCCTCGGGCCTGAAGATCCTGATCGACGGGAGCCGACTGATGCCGTACGTGCGCGCGGTTTTTGGCTGCGAATTCGACGTCGATGAGCGGGACCGGATCACGTTTCCGAAACGAGTGATCAGTCACACCCAGAAAACGCAGTACCTTTTCCGGATCAACAAAGGCCTGCTCGATATGTCGCAAGACGTGAACGATCACATGGATCCGGAGATCAGGCCGGTACCATTTCCGAACATGATTTACGTCGGCGATGGTCCGACCGATGTCCCGTGTTTTACCGTGATGAAAAAAAATGGCGGTGAAGCGATCGCCGTCTATAACCCCGACGATCCGAAGCGCGTCGGCTTTAAGAAGTGCTATCAGCTTTCCACCCACGCCGATCGGGTGAAGCACATCGCGCCGGCTGATTACCGGCCGAACACGCATTTGCGAATGCTCCTCGAGCAGATGGTCGAGGAAATTGCGAACCGGATCGTCGCCCAGCGAAAATCAGCCGCCGAAGCCGGGACGGTAAGAGCGCCGAAGCATTAGGGCTGTAGCAGCGGCCCTGTGGGCCGCTCGGCAGTGATCGTGCTTGCCGCCGCCGCCCGATTACTCCTCGACCCACTGTCATGTTGAGCGGAGCGAAACATCTCTGTTCATTTCCGCGCGGTGACAGCCAGAAATATTCAGAGATCCTTCGCTACGCTCAGGATGACAACTCAGTGGAGCCGTCGGGCGCCTTAGGCCTCGGCTCGTTATTCGCCGCGATAAACGCAGCGCGCCGTCGGCGTTTCGTGCACGACAATTTCGCAGAGGCCCGGGCACAGCGGTTCAAGTTTTTTCCAGAACCACGCCGCCATGTTTTCGATCGTTGGATTTTCGAGGCCGGCAATTTCGTTCAGATATGAGTGATCGAGCTGCCGCACGATTGGCTTCATCGCATCGGAAATCTGGGCGTGATCGTAGACCCAGCCGGTCGCCGGATCGGTCTCGCCTTCGACCGAAATCTCGACCTTGAAACTGTGCCCGTGCATCCGGCGGCACTTGTGGCCCTCGGGCGCTTTCGGCAGAGTTTGGGCCGCTTCGAATTGAAAATCTTTGGTAAGGCGCACGCGCATCGTCTGACGACTACACGCCGCGCTGCGTCGGCGTCCAGATGAACTTGTGCATCTGCAATTGGAAACGCACGGGCAAACGATCGGCTAAAATCCACTCGACCATTT
>DASQPH010000075.1:0-71527 GCA_035644055.1 Chthoniobacterales bacterium | reverse complement strand
CTACCTCCGCCTCCTCGATCGTGGCAAAGCCAAGAAACTCGCCCTCACCGCTCTCATGCGAAAGCTCATCGTCCTCACCAACCACCTGCTCAAACACCCTGAATTTACCCTTGCGATCTAAGACAGTTGCTGACCCCTTCTGTTCTGCCTTAGCGCTTGTGAATATCGATCCCGACGTAGTTCCTGAAAACAGTTCCTTTCTTTTTTCCGCAAGCTTACGCTCGCCGAAACTGCTTTCATGTTACCTGACCCTTTCTGTTGCCCCCGGGTGAATGTTTCCGGCGCGTGTTCACGACATTCTCAATTTCCGCGTTATTAGCCAAAGCAGAGCGACCAGCGGGACACTGAAGGCAAGGCAAATGGACGGCGCAAACACAAACAATAGTCTCGACCACGATAGGTAAAACGTTGTAGCGTCTCCAGCCACGGATATGTCCGGGCGGTCAGGTAGATACGTGATCGGAATGTGATCGCCCCCATGTATTTGCTCAAAAGGTAAGCGAGCAAGACTGGCGTTTGCACTTCCGCTGTAGTCGAGCATTCCCACCGTATAGGAATATTGGATACTGCGATGGCGCGCGAGATTCTTGCCCACAATAGTGCCGATAGTCTCGCGCCCGAACTCGTGTAATTGCTGATATTTGTGCCATTCGGGATAGGATACGAGGAGAAATAAGCCGTACAACACGCTGAAAAAGATAACACCGGCAATCCAATAAGTATGCCTATGCGGCCTAGCCTTCATGATTTTGGTTCCCCACTCCTTGAATCGTTTTGGGCATGTTTATGAGCCTCGGCCGCACGGATAGGTTTACTTGTCGTATCGTCGGGAGGAACATCTAGTGACCTCCGAGGGGCTTTGTGTCAGTTGGATAGCTTGTGACAGCCGCGCTAGGAGGCAATCCATACGCGACAGTGATGACATAGATACCGTTTCGGTCGGTGCTGTACGTGCTGGAGAACCAAGGCGTGTCTACGCCGAAGGACGCAAAAGGTCCCATCAGATCCTGTCGGGTGGCGGCATTACTAAACCAAGCACCTCCCGCGATAGAAACCCCGCCGCCGACTATTAGCGGAATCTGGTTAACCGATTGGGGATCAACATGACTGTAAGCGCCAGTCGGTCCACCGAGCATCGCACCATTGGACTCCCATCCGCCCGGCTTATCATTGGAGTACAGCCCGTAAGCCTGACTCACGTTGGCTCCGGCCCCGTAGATTAGGCCAAGGTTTGCGGAGGCTGTATAAAGCAGGCCTCCACTACGCGGCAGGTTAGTTGCATCGGGAGACGGATGAAATACGGGGACGGATGGGACGGGCGGAAGAGAGTGTACTCCCAAAGTCGGAGTTGAAAAAAGCGGCGTAAACGAGGCCGTGCCTGTCAACGTAAATGACACACCGCCTAGATTCGGAAAACCCAGCATTCCTAGCGGCGAATTCGCGCTGACCCAACCTTGCATGTCATGGAAAGGCGCATTGATGTCAAAGATAGGATCAGCGGTGATCACAATTCTTTCGGTCGTGGCCGTGCCATTTAAGGACAATATTGGCACAGGCGGTCGTCCCCCGGCGCCGCCACCGCTTTCAAGCAAGCCAAATGGATCAAGCCAATTCACCGAATTATTGCCGCAGTAGCGGTAAAGATTAGTTCGGTCACCAGCAAAGCCGATTGGATCGGGTTGCATAAAGATTCCCATTGCAGGCAGCGCCTGCCGGTATCGATGGTCGTTCAAGCCTGTCTCCTGGGTCCAAAGCTGCCCGTGGAACAAATGGCGGATGCCGTAGTTCGAGCCGGCCGGCAGCAGCGTTCCCGCGGCATTGTAGAAGGTCGGCTTTCCAAACGCGTCATAGGTGTAGCGCTCCAGCAGGTGGCCGGCTGAATCGGTCACGTGGGAAGTGTTCCCGAGGCTGTCGGGGTAATAGAAGTAGCCCGTCGTCACGTTCTCAATGATCTGGTTGCCCGCATACAGATAGACCGCGATCGGCGTGATGACCGTAAGGCTCATGGTCCTTGGCCGGTTACCCTTGATTCCGAGCGACCGCTTCGACGGCGTGACGTATGTCGCGAACATGTAATCCGAGCCGACTGGAGACTCGAGGGAAGGCAAGCTTGTCCCCTCGCTGGCTTTCCAGCTCTTGTTGCGCGGCTTTACCGGGACGTAAGCACCGGGATCGATTGGTTGGATACAAGTCATCCAAGGATCACAGCAAACCTGGCACGGCGTCGGATCGGTGATCGGGGTCGCAGTCGGGGTTGCCGTAGCTGTGGCCGTAGCGGTTGGAGTGGAAGCTGCGGTGGCGGTGGCTGTTGCCGTCGGCGTAGCTGTTGCCGTGGCAGTCGCCGTCGCCGTCGCCGTCGCCGTTGCCGTCGCGGTGGCGGTAGCGGTAGGTGTTGCCGTCGCCGTGGCTGTCGCTGTCGCGGTGGCCGTGGCGGTTGGGGTTGGGCTCGGTGGAGGCGCGTCGGACGGACCCGCGTATTCCTCGATCAAGTTCCAGTTATCGTAAACGTTGAAAGTGACATTGCCGTTTAGCTTCTTGGTGATAATCCGGTTTAGGCCGTCATACCAGAACTGCTCCACGACCGTGCCGCCCTGTTGCACTTTTTTCAGCCGATTTTGAGCGTCGTAGGTGTAGGTCCAGCCGTTATAGCTCTTGAGGTTGCCGTTGTCATCGTAGATTACGCCCTGGTTATTGAACGTCGTGTACTGATTCAAATTATTGCTCGCGTAACTGCCGCCATTTGTCCGATTGCCGTTGGCGTCATAGTTGAAAACGACGGTAGCTCCGCCTTGTGGGGTGGTGCCGTTTACTTGGTCGGCCAGATCGTACCAGTAGGTGTCGGGCGTTCCACCATCGCGTTGCGACGACGTGCGATTGTTTACTGCGTCGTACTGATAGTCGAAAGTCCTGGGAGGAATGCCAACCAGGCGATGTTCGAGGTGCTTGATCCGGCTAAGGACGTCGCGCTGGGAAGCATCCGTAATTACCGAGTTGTTCCCGACATAGCGTGTCGTTACGTTTCCATTGGGATCGCGGACAAAGGACACCTGGTAAATACCCGAGGCATTGTCCTTAATGCTCCAGAGATCGTTACGACCATAATATTTGTAACTGTAATCCCTCCCTGAAGGATAGGTAATATTGCCGCGATTGCCATCCGCGTCATAATCGTAGGCGACGACTCTGGGAACGTTGTCGTTAAAATCCGGCGTCCATTCTTTCTGGCTCCTAAGCGTGTTGTCATCGAAGTAATCGTTAACGATGGTAGCGTCCCAATTCCAGATTTGCGTCACCCGGGAGGCGGCATCGTAGGACATCGTCTGCGATGGCGTGGTCAGGTCACTCCAACTAAAGCCCGTCAACCGGTTGCGGTCGTCGTAGGCAAAGGTCTGAACGGTCCCGGCGCGGTTCGTATACGTATGGCGATTTCCGGCGGTGTCGTACGTGCTCGATTCCGATCGTGGCGTGCCTTGCGAATCAGGCGGATAAGCCAAAGCCGTTTGACGACCTATCAAATCGTAGGTGTAAGTGTAAGAATAGCTGCTGCTGGTGGCCACGAGTTGCGGGTCCTGCATCGTGTGGAGGAGCCCAGAGGGATAATAGGTATATTTGGTCACGGCGGCGGGATCTGGCACCTGCGGCGCCGTCATTTGCAACAAATGGTTGGTCGGATCATAGCTGTCGAAAGTGATCACTTGATCTCTTGCGTTCCTCTCGCTTACCTTGTTCCCGGCCTGATCGTATATCCAGCTCATCGTGTGTCCGTTGCCGTTGTGATGCGGCGTCACAGGATCGTTGACCATTGGATCATTCACGTCGGTCAGACGATTCCTGGTATCGTAGAAATTCTCGGTGTACGCTCCGCTCGCCTGTCCGTTCGGGTCCTTGATTGTTTTCAGATTGCCATTGTAATCGTAGGTATAGCTGGTCGTAGCCGCGTCCGTCACCTCATCCGGTCCAACGGCTGTCCCGGATGTTTTGAGCAAATTGCGGTCGTAAGCGATCTTCGCCAACTTCCCACTTGGGAGCTTGATTCGCGTTGGATTGGAGTCAGTGTGGGAATAATCTGTAAGGCTCGTGCCGCCGGTGTGATCGTAATAAAAGGAAGTGGGCGCGGGGCTGGGGTTGCCTGGGAGGCGCGGCGGAAGCGTAATGCTAGTAATGCGCTTGTATTCGTCATAAGCGTATGACGTTCGATGGCCCAGCTCATCCTGCCTCCACTGGAGAGTGCCATCAGGGTTGTATCCGCTCTGAACGTTCGAAGGACTCACTTCGTCCTGCCCCAGAGGGTGAGTGATCTTGGTGACCTGCCCCCTCGAGTTGTATTGATCGATCGTGGTGGCATGCCCGTTGGCGTCCGTAATCGTTTTGATACGGTCCTTCCATGGGAACGACGTGTAATATGTGTAGGAAAACGCCGGGGTCGTCGCGATACTCGGTGAGAAGGTGACTGGCACCGTCGTAAGTAAATGTTTCGAGTCCACCGGTGCGCAGCCGGTGCTCCGTTACCTGGCCGAGGCCCAAGCCGTCATAAGCAAATGTTTCGAAGCCGCCATCCGGATAGTCGATTCGGGTAACCCGTTTGTTTACATCGCGACTATAGATGGTAGGCAATCCACGTTCGTTCGTTGCACTGTAAAGGTAATAAGGGTTGATTCCGTCCCGGTTATTCGGATCGGGGCAGGTGGCGCTTCCGTAGACATATTGGACGGTCGCTGGTGGTTTCCCCAGGGCGCTGTCGGATGCAGTCAAGGGGAATGTAATCGTCGTGGGATTTCCGGTTAGCGGGTCGGACGCAATATTTGTCGTGTTGCCATTGCGATCCCCGAACGAGGACAGAAATCCCGTGTTCGGGTCGTATTGATTCAGGGCGCGAGGAAAAAAATTCTCGAAATCGCTCCAGTTCGAAACCTGGTATCCGATGCTGGGAAAATCAAAGTATCGAGTTGAGCCATCCCCTTTTACCTCGGCCCGGCCAGAAGTAATTAACTGGAGAGTCGATACCGTTTGACCGTCGATGCTTTTTTCGAAGCGGATTTGGCCGAACTCGACCGCACTGTTGTCGCCGTTGGTTCCCGTGGCGTACTCGTACAAAATTTTCTTCATGGGCCCTGCGTACATCGGATCGTCGCAGGTTAAGAGACGCGGCAGAAAAGTGTATGTGTTCGGAGTATTTGGGGCCGTGTAGGTGTAGGTCGCCGTCAGGGAGTTATCACCGTAATACACGACATTACTAAGGTAAGTGTAACTGTTGGCGGCGGGGTAGAACGCCTGCCTTGCATAGATATATTGCACCGATCGGCCGTCGCTCGCGGTCACGTGGTCGATGACCTGATCGCGGTAGCCGTAATTATCCGGAGGACCGAACCCATAGATTAATTGGATCCAGCGGCCAGCCGGTTCGGTGATTGTGTTCAAAGTGCCGTCGCCGTTGTAGGCGAGAAGGGTCCGCGCCCCATAGGGATCGATAATGGCCTGTGCTTGGTAGCTGTAGCTGTAGGTGCACGGAGGGTGGAGCTCGTAATCGCACTCAGATACGCGCGTCGCCTTGAATTCTACCCGACCACCGTCCGGCAGGACAAGGTAGGCCAGAAGCGAGCCGGTATTGGTATTGAGCGGCTGGAAACGCTCTTGCACTCCCGGCGGGCCGCGAAAATAAGGATCGGACGGGGAGGAATGAGTGAAGGTGATGACGCGGCCATCGGGGAAACTGACCGTATAATATGTGGGCGCGAACGATGGGTTCCTGTTGCTTGTCTCCGAGCCATCCAGGTCCCAGCTGTAGGAATGTTGCCGCCCGCCTGCACTACCAAACTGGCCTGACATGGCGCTGCGGCTGTTCGCGGTCCGACCGAATGCCAAAGGATAAGATCCGACCGCACCCGGCACGACCAAATCAGTCATTGCGCGCGTGGCGTTGCCCGTAAACACGTCATACGAGCAACCGGTGGTCACATTACCATTGAAAGAACCGGCAGGGCCCGTCGGGTTGAGGTTGCCCACATCGGCACGGAGCAAAGGAGCAGCGACGAAGGTCGAGAAGATCGAAAGAGTGAGAACGAATCGAGATTTCATTGGGGAAGAAGGATCAGCGGTTAATTGGAGCAGACGGCATGGCGCTCGGGGCCAGGAGCGAACCGTCATCGCCCGAGCCGTCAGGGTTGAGGACTCAGAACTGCAAGGTCGAAACGATCCCGCCACAGTTTAAAGCGATGCGATAAAGGCCGGGCTTCTGGGCATCGCTAAACTGGAAAACAGCTTTCCCGGATGCATCAATGAGATTGCGATTGCCAGGAAAGCTGACCTTGCCGCCGTCTAAGGCCGCCGCGTCCAGGATAACGCCGGACCAGCTCCGATCGTATTGCAACAGAATTGTTACCCTCTGAGCTGGACGAAGCCGCACCCGCCTGGAGTGGCGGCCGCGAAGCTTCAGATTAACACCCGTGCCATCGCCCATCGTGATTTGCACTGCCGGACCTGTCTCAGGGACCGGCACGCCGGGAGTCGGCGCTGGGACTGGAAGAATCGATTGCGCGGCCAGCCTGGCGGTCGAAAGCCAAATCGCCGCGGACACGCCGAGCGATGTGGCGAGAAGTAATGTTTTTATGGTCATGAGTTTGGTTTTTCTATTTAGGACCAAGCAAAGCGCCGCTGCGGATGGGCATTGCGGCCTGGGTGAAGAGCGGTCGGACGGACCGGTTCCCGAGGGGAATCTGGGGGTGCATTTGCCGCGAGTAGACCCGAGTTCCAAATCACCGGCAAGAATTTTCCTATCGACGGCAGATATTTTTTCGCGGCTACAAATCTACCAGGCCGTGCTGGAGAGCATAACGGACCGGCTCGGCGACGGAATGGAGTCTTAGTTTCCGCATAAGATTGCTCCGGTGGGGTGTCCACCGTCTTTATACTGATGCCTAAAGCAGTCGCGAGTTCCTTGCTCGATTTGCCGTCGGCCAGCAGACGCAAGGTTTCGATCTCGCGGGCGGTGAGGCTTGCAATCTCGCCGTTGGTCGCCGTTATCTTTTCGTGAAGCTCAGTGATCCGGCGCGAACGAAACGTGTGATGATGGCGAAGCGATTCGAGCGCGGGAATCAATTCCTCCGCCGCCTCAATCTTGAGGAGACAACCGCGCACATTGGATCGGAAAATCTCCGCCAGAATATGATGCGATGATGTCCCGCTGAACATCAGGATTTCCACGTCGGGCACTGAACGCTTGATGGTTCATCCGCGCGGCGAGCGTCGCCGGTTAGTTGTTCACTGATCCCGGTTCTCTGTCAGCGGCAGTGAATCAGAACGGCGAGCGGGAGATATGGCGGGAATGACAATCCCGTTGGGCAAGTGATCGCGCCGCCTCGGCCTCCCTCGAATGACATCCCAGTGCGGGTAAAGGCGGACGGCGTCAATGCCACTCGCATCGACGACAAAAATGTTCTGATATTGCGAGCGGGTGAGATCGCAGGTCGTGGCCGAGTCGTATGTCCACGTCTTGAGTCGCCTGAACAACTGTTCGTGCCATGGAGCGTAATCGGGATAGTCCGAAGCAGTCATGTCGTCGTAAATGACCAGAGAAGAGTTCGCCGCATAGGGTTTTGCCAGTTTGGTCCGGAACAACTGGTAATAGCTGGGCCAGGGCTCCGGCTGGGGATCCGGCGCGATGGGAATCTTTTTGCCGTTTGAAGCGCTTCTGCGGAAGAAACCGCCCCGGCGATAATCTGGTGGCAACACTTCCGTAGTCTCGACCAGCCAACAGGGCGTGTCCGGTGTGAGATACGTTTGAAAATCCGGCTGGGGAGGTGGGAGCTTCTCCGCGTATTCCGGATACTTCCAACCAGCGTTGCGGAGCGCTCTCGTGAGGTAAGAAAGGATGAGCCACTCGAAATCCGCGTGATACTGGCGGTTGTTGAAAAATCTTGTGCCCACCACAGTCGGCTGATAGCGCGCGATGCGCGCGCGCTCGTCCTCGATTCGTCTGATGTTCCGGAGCATTTGGGTGAACGACCATTAGACCCAAATATTGCCCGACGATAAAGAGGGATTTTGTGCCGTTTTACGTGACCGCTTGGTTGCGCCTATCGTGACCATGATGGCGCGGCTCCGATACCGACGAGAAGATGCGAACGAATCGGCGCCGGAGAAATTTCATCACAACGTTTACGTGATCCTGCTCGATCCAAAGGTGGCGCGGCATCCGACGATTTTGCGGATGAATCCGAAACGCGATCCGAAGAAGCCGTGCGTGTATGTCGGGATGAGCGGGCTGCCGCCGGAACATCGGTTCGAAAATCACAAGCACGGTTACAAGGCGGCGTGGGTGGTGGAGAAATATGGGGTGCGGTTGTTGCCGGAGCTCTATGAGCATCTGAACCCGATGCCGTACGAGGCGGCGCTTCAGATGGAATTGGAGCTGGCGGAGGACCTGCGGAACGACGGGTACACCGTGACAGGCGGACACTGACGGCGCAAAGCGCCGGAAGCTCCAAATCCCAAGCTCCAAGCTCCAGAGAAATCCCAAGCTCCAAGCTTCAAACAGCGCCGTTGGCGCAGTGGGCTTGGTGTCTGTTTCGCTCCTGTTTGATGTTTGATGTTTGCTGTTTGGAGCTTCTCTGGAGCTTGATGTTTGGAGCTTGGAGCTTTCGGAAGGTGCGCCGCGCTCACCCGTCCCGGCACGATTGTGCGAAAACGGACCGCCGAATAAACGCCGCCCCGCCCCGTCCAAAGTTTCCTCTGAAAACAGGAAACGACATTCAAGTTCTCGAGTGCGTGCGCTTTTCTCCGGTGGAGACGACGCTGCTGACTAAGCCTTGTATTGACGAGGGCTTTCGTGTCTCCTCGGCGGTTCCCAAACCGGCGCCGATGAATCCCAAGCCAATCCTGTTCAGACCGTGGGCGTTGGGGTTGATGATCACGCTCGTCCAGGTCTTCGTGTCAGTGGTCCTGATCGCGCCGGAAGGGCCGCTCTCGTTCCGTTACAACACCCTCATCCAGCACGATAGCTACTGGTTCGCGAACATCGTCGATCGCGGCTACGAGTCGACCGTTCCGCCGGTCAGCCACAAAATGATGGAAGTCTCGAACGTGGCGTTTTTCCCGGCGTATCCGGCGATCGCGGCGATCCTACATTATGGCGCGCGGCTGAGCATTTACGACGCGCTGCTCGTCACGGCGCAGGCAGCCGCGTGGGCGTTCTGGAGTTATTTCTTCCTCTTCTGCCAACGGTGGAACCTCTCGCCGCTCCTGCAATTCTTCGGCGCGCTTGCGATTCTCGCGCACCCGGCGGCGTTCTTTCTGATCGCGGGTTACTCGGAGTCGATGTTCATGATGGGACTCCTTGGATTCATGTTCTGGAGCACGGCTGAGGGAAAGGGCGCGAGGGCCTTGGCCGTGTTTCACGGTTTCATCATGTCGGCGACGCGGATCGTCGGCATTCCGTGCGCCGGTTATCCCGTAGTGCAGGCAGTATTTCGGAATGGCTGGCGCGGCTTGGGGGAGGTCCGCTCGTGGGTGAAGCGCTACGGTTCGGCGGTTCTGGTGATGGTGGGGGCAACCCTGGGGGCGGGTGTGTTCTTTTTCTATTGCCTTCTCCGCTGGGGCCGCTGGGATATGTACATGCTCACGCAGCAGTCCGGCTGGGCCATCACTCCCGAATACCAGGCGGTGTTTAAGCCCTCCAGTTATCGATGGCTCGTTCCGGCGCTGAACAATCCCACCGAAGCGAGCCAGATGACGATGACGCTCGGCGGCGTTCTTCTATTAGCCATGATGATGTCCGAGCTGCTGCCGATTATTCGCCGGAGACTCGCCTGGACCACGCGGGTCGGGTTCTATTTCTGCGCCGCGGTCATCTATTATGTGTCGGTCAGCGGGGTGGCGTCGGTGGAGATGGAGAGCATGCTCCGCTATGAATTTTGCGTCCACGCGTTAATCGTGCTGGCAATTCTCCATTTTTTGCATCAATTACCGACCCCGCGACTGTGGGTGCGCGTCAGTGGCATGGCGGCCATGGCGTTGCTCAGCGCGGCTGGGCTCAGCGTGCAGGGTTGGTACGTGTGGAATTTCACGAGGGGCAACTGGGTAGCGTAAGGATTAATGAAAACGAACGTAGCAATCATAGGTGCGGGACCGGCTGGATTGACGGCGGCGTATCTTCTTTCGAAGAACAACGTCCCGGTCACCGTGCTCGAGGCCGATCCGGTTTACGTCGGCGGTATCTCGCGGACGGCGACCTACAAGGGTTTTCATTTCGACATCGGCGGGCACCGGTTCTTTTCGAAGTCGAAGGCAGTCGAGGATTTTTGGACGGAGATTTTGCCAGACGACATGCTGGTCCGGCCGCGCTCGTCGCGGATTTATTATAACGGGAAATTCTTTGCCTATCCGCTGCGCGCGTTTGAGGCGCTGATCAAGCTGGGCGTCGTGCGGTCGACGTTGTGTCTGCTCTCTTATTTCAAGGCGAAACTGTTCCCGGTCAAAAATCCGAAGAATTTCGAGGACTGGGTTAGCAATCAATTCGGCAAACGCCTCTTCAACACTTTCTTCAAGACCTACACCGAGAAGGTCTGGGGAATGAGCTGCAAAGATATTTCCGCGGACTGGGCGGCGCAGCGAATCAAAGGCCTGTCGTTAGGCAGCGCGATCAAGAACGCGCTCATCCCGCAGCGTTACAACGGCGACCGCAGCCGCGTCATTAAGACGCTGATCAATTCGTTCCGTTACCCGCGGCGCGGTCCCGGCATGATGTGGGAAGCGTGCGCGGAAAAAACGCAGGCAATGGGTGGCAAAGTAGAGATGGGCTGCAAAGTTGTCGGGCTCGATTACGACGCGGCGAACGAAACCTGGGCGGTCACGTTCAAGGATCCACAGGGCGAGACTCAGAAGCTCGAGGCTGATCACGTCATTTCATCCGCGCCCATGCGCGAGCTGGTCCGCGGGATTCAGCCGGCTGTTTCTGAGGCGGCGAAAACGGCGGCGGATTCGCTGAAGTATCGCGACTTCCTCACCGTGATGTTGATCGTCAAGAACCGCGACGCCTTTCACGACAACTGGATTTATATCCACGATCCAAATGTGAAGGTCGGCCGGATCCAGAACTTCCGTTCCTGGTCGCCCGAGATGGTGCCGGATGACGACAAGGCTTGTTACGGCCTGGAATATTTCTGCTTCGAACACGACGGCGTTTGGGACGCGAAGGACGAAGACCTGATCACGCAGGCCGAACGCGAGCTGCTTCAGATCGGTCTCGCGAAACATGGCGATGTCCTGGACGGGACTGTCGTTCGCCAGAAGAAAGCATATCCGGTTTACGACGACGATTACGCGAGCCACGTCGAGACAATCCGCGAGGAGCTTGAGTCGCGTTATCCGAATTTGCATCTCGTCGGCCGCAACGGGATGCACAAATACAACAACCAGGACCACGCCATGATGACCGCGATGTTGTGCGCCGAGAATATCCTGGCTGACACGAAGCTTTACGATCTCTGGGAAGTAAACAGCGATGCCGAGTATCATGAGGCCGGCCACGCCGCCGCGAAAGAAACGAACGGCACCGCGCTGCGCCACGTCCCATCGCGCTTGTCCACGTCTGCCGAGCTCGCGCCGGAGCAGACTTAAGTCAGGATACCGCGTCGAACGCCTCGATCGGCGGGCAAGTGCAAAACAGATTTCGGTCCCCGTAAACGCTGTCGATTCGTCCGATCGCGGGCCAGAACTTGAACTCGCGGGTCCACGGCGCGGGATAGGCCGCCTCTTCGCGCGAATAGGCATGGTCCCATTTGTCGGAGACAACCTGCTGCGCGGTGTGCGGCGCATTTTTCAACACGTTGTTTTTCTTATCGGCCTTGCCGGAGACAACCGCGTCGATCTCCGCGTGGATTGAAATCATCGCATCGCAGAATCGATCCAGCTCGGCTTTCGATTCGCTCTCAGTCGGCTCGATCATCAATGTCCCTGCGACCGGGAAGGAAACAGTCGGGGCGTGGAATCCGTAATCCATCAATCGCTTTGCGACGTCTTCCACTTCCACGCCCCCGCTCTTCCACTGGCGCAGATCGACGATGCATTCATGCGCAACGAGCCCCCGTTTGCCCTTGAACAAAACGGGATAATAACCATCGAGCCGTTTTGCGATGTAGTTCGCATTCAGGATCGCGATCTTTGTCGCTTCGGTCAGCCCTTCGCCTCCCATCATGCGGATGTACATCCAGGAGATAGTGAGAATGCTGGCGCTCCCCATGGGAGCCGAGGTGACGGGACCGACAGGGGAATTGCCGATTGTCGATTGCCGATTGCCGATTGTTGAAAGAGCGGGCAGGAAAGGGACGAGATGTTTGGCGACGCCGATCGGGCCGACGCCGGGGCCGCCGCCGCCGTGTGGGATGCAAAACGTTTTGTGCAAATTGAGATGGCAAACATCGGCGCCAATGTCGCCGGGCCGGCAAAGGCCCACCTGCGCGTTCATGTTCGCGCCGTCCATGTAAACCTGGCCGCCGTGCGAATGCACGATCTCGCAAATCTCGCGGATCGTCGTTTCGAAGACGCCGTGCGTGGAAGGGTAGGTGACCATCAGCGCGGCGAGATCGTCCTTGTGCGTGTCGGCTTTGGCGCGGAGATCGGCCAGATCGATGTCGCCGTCTTTCAGGCAGGCGACGGGGACGACTTTGAATCCGGCCATCACCGCGCTTGCGGGGTTCGTTCCGTGCGCCGACGTGGGAATCAGGCAAATGTTGCGCGCAGCCTGGCCGCGGGACGCATGATACTCGCGGATCGCGAGCAAGCCCGCGTATTCACCTTGAGAGCCGGCGTTCGGTTGCAAAGCAACAGCAGCGAACCCTGTGATCTCTGCGAGCCAATCCGCCAGCTGATCGCACATCTCGTGGTAACCAACCGTTTGATCGTCGGGCGCGAACGGATGCAGCTTCGCGAACTCGGGCCATGAGATCGGGAACATCTCTGCCGTTGCGTTTAGCTTCATGGTGCACGAGCCGAGCGGAATCATCGAAGTCGTCAGCGACAGGTCGCGCGATTCGAGCCGACGCAAGTAACGCAGCATCTCTGTCTCGGTCTGATGCGTGTTGAAAACAGGATGGGAGAGGAAGGCGGATTTTCGATTTTCGATTCTCGATTCTCGATTGGAAGAAATCTGCAATTCGATGCGGAAAAACTGGCAGAGCGCAGCGAGATCCTTTTCGGTTGTGGTCTCGTCGAGCGAAATGCCGATTCCGGTTTCGTCGAGTGGGCGCAGGTTCATTCCGGCTTTGGCGGCGCGCGCGACAACCTTTTCCGGTTCGCTCAGTTCGATCCGAAGGGTGTCGAAGAAATGTGCGTGCGCAACTTTGATGCCCGCGCTTCGCAACGAATCCGCCAATCGATTCGTTAGGTCATTCACTTGCTGCGCGATGGCGCGCAGGCCGCGCGGGCCGTGATAAACGGCGTACATGGAGGCAATCACGGCGAGAAGAACCTGGGCGGTGCAGATGTTACTGGTTGCTTTGTCGCGACGGATGTGTTGCTCGCGGGTTTGCATCGAAAGGCGATAACCGGGGCGGCCGGTCGCATCGTGGGAAACGCCGACGAGACGGCCAGCCATGTGACGCTTGTGCGCGTCCCGGGTGGCGAAGTAGGCGGCGTGCGGGCCGCCGAATCCGAGAGGCACGCCAAAACGTTGCGTGCTGCCGACGGCGACATCGGCGCCGAACTCGCCGGGCGGTTTCAGTAACGTCAACGCGAGAATGTCTGCGGCCACAACAAGCAAGGCCCCGGCGTCGTGCGCAGCTTTGGCGAACGATTCGTAATCGAAGATCGCGCCGTCCGTCGCGGGATATTGGACGAGTGCGCCGAAGACCGTGTCGTCGAACTTGAAGTTCGAGAAATCGCCAACGATGACTTTGATGCCGAGCGGCTTCGCCCGCGTCTGGATGATCTCGATGGTTTGCGGATGGCAATTGTTCGCGACAAAAAAAGTTGATCGTTCACTTCCTACGGCGGCCCGACAGAGCGCCATCGCTTCCGCGGCGGCGGTGCCTTCATCGAGCAACGACGCGTTCGCGATATCAAGTGCCGTCAGGTCGGTGATCATCGTCTGAAAATTCAGGAGCGCTTCGAGCCGTCCCTGCGCGATCTCCGCCTGGTAAGGTGTGTAGGCCGTGTACCAGCCGGGATTCTCGAGGATGTTCCGCTGGATGACCGGCGGAATAATCGAGTCGGAATAGCCGGCGCCGATGAACGAACGTGCGACCGTGTTTTTCTGGGCGAGAGATCGGAGTTCGGCGAGGGCTTCGCTTTCCGATTTTGCCGCGGGCAAATTCAGCGGGTGATCGAGCCGGATGTTTTTTGGAACCGTCGCGTCGATCAGTTCGTCGAGATTTTCGAAACCAAGTTCAGCGAGCATCGCCGCGCGCGCTGCTTTGTTCGGGCCGATGTGCCGATCAGCGAATGAATCGACCCGATCCTTTTCGCGAACTGGTCGTGTCTTCGCTGCGGACTTAGCAGCCGGCAATTCGGTTTCGGCGGTTGGCATCCGCCAAACTACGAAGTGCGTTTAGCCGTTCAAGCATCGAGTGTCTGGACGCCGCTTTCCCGCAAGCGGGCGCGCAGTTCCGCAAGATGGGTGTGGTTCCGCGTCTCGACGGTGCACTGGACATGGACCGCGGAAACATCGGAGCCGGCAAAGGCGCGATCGTGCACGACTTGTTTAATGCTGGCGCCGGCGGACGCGATTTTGGCGGCGAGATCCGCGAGACCACCGGGCCGATCACTGATGATCGCAGTGAAACGCGCGAGCCGGCCATCGGCGACGAGGCCGCGCTCGACGACGCGGCTCAACACATTGGGATCGATGTTGCCGCCGCAGAGCAGCAGCACGACGCGTTTGCCGGCGAGTTCCGGGAGCTGCCCGGAAAGACAGGCAGCGAGCGCCGTCGCAGCTGAGCCTTCGACCACACCCTTCTCGAGCTCAAGGATGCGCAACACCGAAATAGCGATTTGTTCCTCGCTTACGACAACGATCCGATCGACCAGCGGCGCCGCCGTCGCGAACGCATTCGCGCCGACCTGCGCAATCGCCAATCCATCCGCAAGTGTCGGCTGCATATTAATGCGGACCGGTTTTCCCGCCTGAATCGCCGCGGAAAAACTGGCGACGTGGTCCGCTTCGACCGCGATCACTTTCGTTTGCGGCCGCAAACTTTTCACCGCCAGCGCCACGCCGGCGAGAAGTCCTCCTCCTCCGACCGGAACAACCACTGCGTCGACGTCCGGCACCTGGTCGAGGATTTCCAAACCCATCGTGCCCTGACCGGCGATAATCGCCGGATCGTCGTAGCCGTCGATATAAGCAAGTCCGCGTTCCGCTGCGATCTCGCAGGCCTTTTCTTTCGCCTCGCTGAAATCCTTTCCATGCAATATCACGTTCGCTCCGAGCTTTTCGCAGTTTCCGATTTTGATCAGCGGCGCGTACTTCGGCATGACGACCGTCGCTGGAATGCCGAGCAATTTCCCCTGGTAGGCGAGCGCCTGGGCGTGATTGCCGGCCGACGCCGCGATGACGCCTCGCTGTTGCTGGTCCGGTGGCAATTGCGCGAGGGCGTTGCGCGCGCCGCGTTCCTTGAAGCTGCCAGTGCGCTGCTCGTAATCGAGCTTGGTGAAAATCTTCATCCCGGTGAGCTCACTCAACGGAATCGATTCCGGGCAGGGCGAATAATAAACGGCGCCCTCGATGCGCTTTCGCGCGGCTTTGATGTCTTCGAGCGTCACCGGCGCAGTCACAACAGGCCACTTAAGACCTGTTCGACCTAGGCGTCGAGCGCTTGGCGGATTTTCGTGGCGAGCTGTTCGGAGTCGAACGGTTTCGGGAGGAAGAACATTTCCTGGTCGCGCCGATCGGCCGGCTGAAGCGATTCCTGCAGATAACCGGAAATGAAAATGACCTTCGTGCCCGGGCTCGTTTTGTTCATCCAATCGGCAAAATGGCGTCCGCTCATTTGCGGCATCACCACGTCCGTGAGTAACAGGTCGATCTTCTTGCCGTTGCGGCGACCGATTAATTGCTGCGCGTCGTCGCCATTCGCGGCTTCGAGCACTTCGTAGCCAAGACTACGCAGCACCCGCACCGACAAATGCCGCACACTGATGTCGTCCTCGAGGACGAGGATCGTTTCCGTGCCGGTCGCCAGTTTGTTTGCGCCCGGTTTCTTGTAGGACGGTGGCGGCGGCGCGGCGACTTTCGGGAGAAAAATTCTAACGGTGGTGCCTTTATCCAGCTCGCTCTCGACACAAATGCGACCGCCGCTTTGCCGGACGATTCCGTAGCTGGTCGCCAGGCCGAGACCGCTGCCGCCTTCTTCTTTCGTGGTAAAAAACGGCTCAAACAAATGTTGCTTCACTTCGTCGGTCATGCCGGTGCCGTTATCGGTCACGCTGATCCGAACGTAGTCGCCGGCTGGAAGTTCTTCCTCCGTGCAATCGTGATCATCCGACGGCTCGATCGTAACCGCGGCGGTTTCCAACCCGAGACAGCCAACGCCCGGCATCGCGTCCCGCGCGTTCACGACGAGGTTCAGGATGATCTGGGTAAGCTGACCGGGATCGACCTTTGTGTGCAGTCCGTCCTTGCCGCCTTCGAAATCGCATTGCACGGAAATGTGTTCGCCGAGGAGGCGAAGGACCGAGCGCTCGAGATTCGTCAGAAGCGCATTCACATCCACGATGGCAGGCGCCAGCGGATGTTTGCGGCTGAACGCGAGGAGTTGTCCGGTCAATGCCGACGCGCGCGCGGCCGCGCCCCGAATTTCGCGGATGTGTTCCGCGATCTCGCCTTTCATTTCCAGCTCATCGAGCAACAAATCGCTGTAGCCAAGAATCGTGGTGAGAAAATTGTTGAAGTCGTGCGCGACGCCGCCAGCGAGCTGCCCGAACGCCTCAAATTTTTGGGAACGGACGAGCTGATCCTGGAGTTGTTTGCGCGCCGTGATGTTCATGAGCGAGCCGACGAATTGCGACGGCCGGCCTGACCCATCGCGAGCAATGTAAGCGCGCTCGAGGATATCGAGATATGACCCGTCGCTATGCCGCAACCGGTATTCTCCAGTCCAATGATCCGAATCGCCCGCTAGCGCTTCATGAATGGCCGTGCCGGCGCGAGCGCGATCCTGGGGATGGAGTTGTTTCTGCCAAAAGCCAATCGTGCCTGTGGAGGACGAAGGCGAAAAGCCGAGGAGCGCTTCGAGGCCCTGCGGCCAGGAGAGATCGCCGGTGGCTACAGACCAAACCCGAACAGCATCATGCGTAGCTTGGGCAGCGAGCGCAAGATGTTGCGAGACTTCATTCGGGCGGCGCGCAGAGTCAGTAGGAATTTCATTGGATTGGTGGACCGTTGGTTGTGCGGCCCGGTATGTTTGAGCTCTTTCATCGCCCTGAATTTCGGTCGCAAATCGCATGATCAGGTCGTGGTGGAACCCGCATCTCCAAATAGCTAATTCCATGCCTCTGCGTTCGTGCGGTTGGGACTGATCAAACCGTTTGCGCCGGGGCGCGCGAACCTGATGTTGCGGCTTCGAGTTTACAGATTATGAGCGTTTCGCCAGACTCACTAAAGCCACTGAAAAACCAGAAGGCGCTCGTCACGGGCGCGAACTCCGGCATTGGCGAAGCGTGCGCGCTCGCGCTCGGCGCGGCCGGGGCGGATGTGGTCGTCAATTACCGATCCGAGCCCGACGAAGCCGCCCGAGTCGTCGATCGAATACAGGAAAGTGGCAGCGGCGCGATCGCGATCCGCGCCGATGTCAGCCGAGAGGAGGAGGTTCGCGTGATGTTCGCCGAAATGGTGAAGCAATTCGGGACAATCGATATTCTGGTGAACAACGCGGGCCTGCAGCGCGATGCGCCGTTTCACGAGATGACGCTCGAGCAATGGACCACCGTGATCGCGGTCAATCTGACGGGCCAGTTCCTTTGCGCGCGGGAAGCGGTGCGGGAATTTTTGCGGCGCGGCGTTGTGCCGGAGATTTCCTCCTCGGCCGGAAAGATCATCTGCATGAGCTCAGTGCATGAGGTCATTCCGTGGGCCGGGCACGTGAACTACGCCGCGTCGAAGGGCGGCATCATGCAGCTTATGAAAAGCATGGCGCAGGAGTTGGCGCCGAAAAAAATCCGCGTGAACAGCATCGCGCCGGGCGCGATCAAGACAGCGATCAATCGCGCGGCGTGGGAAACGCCGGAAGCGGAAGCGGAATTGTTACAGTTAATTCCGGCCGGACGGGTTGGTTTGCCGGAGGACATTGCGCGAGCGGCGGTTTGGCTTGCGTCCGACGCGTCGGATTACGTCACCGGCACGACGCTCTTTGTTGATGGCGGGATGACGCTATATCCCGGATTCAGCACCGGTGTTTAATTGTCCGCGGCGGCGGTCTTCATCACGGCCTGTGAATCGTGTTGAAGAAGTTTGCGCGTCGCAGCGGTGAGGAGCTGTTGTTCTTCGGGGAGGAGCTGCGCTTTGTTCGCGGCCGAGAGAAACGAATGGGCGCGTTCCATTTTTCCGTTCTCGACCAGCATCACAAAATAATAAGCGGCGATCGCGGGATGACGCAGCTGCGCTTCCTTCAGCGTCTCCATTTCGCGGAGCGCCTCGTTCGTTTTGCCTTCGGTAAACAACGCGAATGCGTAGGTGGATCTGAAGGCCGCGTTCGCGGGGTTTTCCGAATGCAATCTCGTCGCCAGCCGGCGCGAGGCGCTGTCGCCATTAAGGAGGAGACCGAGACTTGCGCAATTATTTGCCGCGACGAGATCGGCCGGGTTCAATTCGAGGGCGCGTTTGGCCACGCGCAGCAAGCCGTGGCTATTCTGCTTTGCTTTGTAAAGCCGCTGCAACGCCGTGAGCGCTTCCTTCGCGTTTTCGTTTCCATTCGCGATTAACCACCAGGAGTCCGCCGCTTCCTCAGCGTAATCCCAACCCTCCGCCAGTTGGGCGATCGCGGCGAGCCGGTCCGGCCGGTTTTTCGTCGCCCTCAACGCTGCGGCCCACGCCGTCTGCGATTCCATCGAAGCGCGATCGCCCGGCGTGAGGTGATGAAGCGCGTGGCTTAGGACGGCGAACCGAAGGAATTCTTCCTCGCCCCAATTCTTTTCGTCCACCCAGCCGTGCAGAGCGTTCCAATCCTGAAGAAAGCTGTAGGCTTCGGCGACCGCGAGCGGGACGGGCTGCGCATTCAAAATTTCGCCGGGCAAACCGAGCGCCCAATCGCGGGCGGCCTGCGCCATTTCATGGCGATTCATCCAGGTGATGAGCGCGGCGGCGGTAGCAGGCGATCGGGCCGCGTTCGTTTCGGCGTCGAGCAAGGCGTTTTGGTCGCCGGAATTTTTGCGGCATGCTTCGACGTAGAGCAGAAGATCCGAGAACGTCGCGCCTTTTTCCGCCCGCAATTGCGCCGCCCATTTTTCGGCGGCGCCTAACGACTTGTTTGCCAGCGCGTCCGCGGTGAGCGCGCGCAGCGCGTCGAGACGCAGATTATTTTGTTCGACGAGGCGCGCGAGCTCGGTGCGAGCTTTTTCGCGCGTTGCCGGTTCGGGGGAGGTGAGCCGGACCGTGGCGAGGTTCAGCACCAGCTGCTGGTTGTTCGGTTCGAGCTCGAACGCGGCGGCAAACTCCGTTTCGGCAAGTGCCGTGTTCCTCTCGGCAATCGCGAGCGCGCCGTTGAGCTGATGATATTTCAAATTCGCGCGACCCGACGGGTCGACCGCATCGAGGGTTTTGCGAGCGAGATCCAATTGACCGAAATGAACCGCGGCGCTAGCCAGCGCGATCCGGTTTGCCGCGTCGGAAGGATCGAGCGCGACTACTTGTTCGCGCCACGAAAGCGCTTCGCGTTTCCCGGCCAGCTCCGCCGTTTCCGCCATGATCCGGCAAGCGGCGATATTTTTTGGATCGAGCTGAAGGAGATGCCGGGCGACGAGCACCGCGCTCTGATAATCTTTTTGCGCGAAGAAATTCTGCGCCTGTTCCGCGAGATGCCGTTTCCGCCAGATGCCGTAACCGCGATATCCTCCGAACGCCATCAGCGCCAGGACAACGCCAATCACGAGCCGGCGCGCCCAGCGTTTGCAAAAATCTCGCCGCTGCAAGGCGCGGACGTTGCCGAAACAATCGTTACTTCCGGAATTTTGCACTGTGACGAAGAATTAAAACCGCCGCGAGCAGGCACGAACCGACCGCGCTCCAGGTCGGATTGATCTCGGGCACCGGCGTGAATGTGATGTCGGAAATGCCGACGTGCTGATAAGTCGGATCGGCCACGGTGCCGCTGCCGCTGCCATAAGTGAAGGTGAACGATTTGATCGGCGTCGCGCCAAAACTGATGGTCACATTTCCGTTGCCTGAACTGGGGCCGGTGTCCGCAGTGCTGACCGTTCCGTCGACGACTTGAGTGAGGCCGGAGCCTGACAGAGTATTATTGCTGCTCGTGGTGATAGTCGGTACAACCTGACTGCCATCAACCGCAGTTGCGACGATGTTCCTGAGCTGATCCTGGTAGGTTGAAATCCCGGCGACATTATCGAAATCGACGTCGAAAAGAGTGAAAGAAACGTTCTGAACTCCGAGGGTGTAAAGTGACGAGAAATCGACGGCGACGGTGACGGCCTGGCCTTGACTGGTGAAATTGACAGCCAGACAGAGGCTGCTCACAGGATTGGCCTGACCTCCTTGAAAATTCGTCGTGATCGCCGGGGTCAGCGGGTTGGGTGAGGCCAATTCAGGTTGGAGCTGCGCCGTGTTTCCTGAGACGGTGACGGTAATGTCGTTACCTGCCTTCGCCGGATCGATGTCGTAGGAGTTGGTAAGCGAACCTGGCGTCCACGATGTCGTGCTCCAGTCCAGCGTGACTGCGTGGGCCGTGGCGACGAGAAAGGGCGCGATCAAGGCAGATCGCAAAAAGCATTTAGAAAAGGACATAGAAGAGCGCCCGCATCTTCATAGCACCCGTCATGCCCCTGGCGGTTCGGCGTTGCCCTTTGCGTGCAGCCCGATGAATCTCTGGCAGATGTCGCGTTTTTTCCCGTGGCTTGTTCCGGGTCTGCTCTGGCTTTGGTTGTTCGCCCACCTGCGCGTGGAGTGGACGCTGAACCCGCAATACAACTACGGCTGGGGTGTTCCCTTCCTCGCGCTATTGCTTTTTTATTTGCGGTGGCAACACCGGCCCGCGCCCGACATTGGCGCGCGGAATAACGCGATGGTTACCGTGAGCATGGCGTTCACACTGGCGCTGCTCTTTCCCATTCGCGTCATCGAGGAAGCAAATCCTGATTGGAGATTGCTCAGCTGGGTCCTGGCGTTTTGCGTGATCGATTTTTCTCTGCTCTCGCTCCTCCGTGCCGGCGGCGCGCGGTGGCTAAAGCATTTTGCGTTTGTGGTTTGTTTTCCGCTCACGGCGGTGCCGTGGCCGGTGCAGTTCGAGAACTTCGTTGTCCAGACGATGATGCGTGCCGTCGCTTACGTGGCGGTGGAAATCGCGGGCTGGTTCGGAGTAGGAGCCTACCAACTGGGGAATGTCATCCAGTTGCGGAATGGATTCGTCGGCGTGGACGAAGCATGCAGCGGTGTGAAAACCCTCCAGGCCGGGATCATGGTCGCGCTCGTTCTGGGCGAATTGCTTCATCTGCGATGGACGAGGCGGATCGCGTTGCTCGTGCTCGGGTGCGGTTGGGTCTTTGTCTGCAACGTTTTTCGCGCAACCGCGCTCGTGTTCGTGGCGGCGAACAGCGGCCTGGACGCGCTCGGTCGCTGGCATGACGTAATCGGCACGGCGGCGTTACTGTGCGGGATGGCCGGAGTGCTCGTTTTGGCGTGGCTCTGGAAGGGGGGACCGCAAGCCGCGCCCGCGTCATCTGGCCCGCTGCGGATTTTTTCAGCGCAATGGGGCGCACTCGCCTGGATCGTTTTGGTCTTCGTCGGGACCGAGGTTTGGTACCGCAATCATGAGCGCAACCTGACTGAGCGTCCCGCGTGGGACGTCATCTGGCCGGCCAAAAACGAAACTGTCGCCTCGCTACCTATTCCTGAATCGACGCGCGTGATTCTTCACTATGACGATGCGAAAAGCGCGGCGTGGGAAGATCCCCGCGGGGTGCGGTGGTGGACCTTTTTTGGTCATTGGAAACCTGAGCGCGCTGCGCTTCAACTCGTCCGCAGTCATTCGCCGGAAATCTGTCTGCCCGCGATCGGCCGCACATTCCGCGGAGCGCGGCCCGACGCGAAAGTGCAGGCCGAACTTGTCGCTCTGGATTTTCGTTCGTACGAATTCGAGCAAAACGAGCGGCCGCTTTTTGTCTTCGTCTGTATCCAGGAAGACAAACGTGTCGCGTCGGGTCCGGCGGATACGGGCGAATGGAATTTCGCGGGGCGATTGAAAGCGGCGCTCGACGGAAAACGCAACCTCGGTCAGCGATTGCTCGAGGTGGCGGTGCTGGGTCTCGACGATTTCGAACAGGCGAGGGAAGCGCTCTCGCGGACAGTCCGGCAAATCCTGCGGGTCGAAAAAACTACTCGCTGACCAGCGGCAATACCGGCGGTTGCAAGACGAGCGGCGGACTCACCAGGCCTGCCGAATTGTCCGCGTAAATGTCCGGCGTTTCGATCGTGCTCAACATCGAAAGCGGCATCTCGCCAAACGCGCTGACTTCGGCGACTTCGAAACTGTGTGGCGTCGAATTGTCCGCGGGCGTCCAGCGGAGCGCGACGTAACGCGCGCCTTGCGTATCGAAATCCAGCGCAGCTTTGCCGTCACCGTCGGTATCCGTGACCGAGGCGACCGATTTCGCGCCGCTCAATTCTCCCGGATCGGTTCCGAGATCCTGCAAGAGAAAGACATCGAGGCGACCCTTCGCCATTTTGTAAACCGCGCTTACGCGGTGCAGCCGTTCGCGGTCCGCCAATTCCACGATGACCGTCGGATGCGGATCGGCCGGCGTGAATTCGAACGCCGTGATGACGTCATCGTCGATCATGCGGTTGGCCAATTCCTTCGGGCCCGAGCTGATGTAAACGATTCGGGCGCGCGCGTAGAGATTGGCGAAGTTGAAATTGAGCATGTCCTCGAGCCGGCGAGTGGCGGCGGTGTTCGTGACGCGGATCGCGCCGCGCTGCCGGGCCGCGAATTTTTGAAGCGATTGTGCGCCGTAGAGGCCGACGGCCGCGATGCTTCCTGCTTTCGTAACGTGGAACGTCAGACGCACGTAACGCGCTTCCGTTCCGGCGAGTGACAGATCGAAGAGCCGTTTCCCGGCGAATGACGTGCCGCCGTTCACCTCGATCCATTTCCGGCTGTTCGCCGGCAACCGATAATTCGACGCCGCAATTCTCATTTCGCCCTCGGCGGCAGCATTTTCATTCACGAAGGTGAAGCGATCTAGCGTGGAAATTCTCGGGAACGAAACGACGAACGTCGTGTCGCCTTCGGCGAGCGGATAATTCAGTGTGTCGTCGTCGAACGAGAGCTCGCTGGCGCTGGAATTTTTGTTCGTCACAACCACCGCGCGTCCATCCCGTCCGATCAAATCGATCGTCGCGCCGCAATTCATCCGCGCCAGATTTTTCGCCGGATTGCTGGTGTCGTAGACGCCGGTTGTCTGCTCGATCGTGGTTTCGCCCGCAAAGGCCGAATTCATCACGACCGCGAGAGACAGAGCAGTTGCGATCCGGCAACGCTTGAGAACTCCGGGAGAGAAATTCCAAGTCATATTGATCCTCTCCAAAAGCTAAGAGTGCGCCAACTATTCTAGTTTTTTGAGAGCCAATCGCTAAACATTTGCCCGCTACAACGTTGTGAGCGTGGGTCAGGCTTTTTCCGATACGGGGGCGATTGGGCGTTTTTTCCTTGCTGTGCGGGCCATCTCAATGAAAACTCGCCGTTACATCGCTTAACCTTGAAACTACAGATCTTGAATCCAAAACGGGCTTGCGCCGGGTTTGCGCCAGCTAACAAAATCGGCGCAGGATGCGCTCGATCGCTTTGGTATCACTTCTGCTAATCAACCGGATCGACACCCACATGAGTCACGCAACTTCTCCTTCGCCGTTCGCCCGAAGACTCGCCATCGCACTTTTGCTTCCGCTCCTTTGCGCAGGTGGAATCGTTCGCGCCCAGGATGCCGTCCGACCCTCTCTTGCGGGTGAAGCAGCTGCCGAAGCGCGTCGTCAATCGATCGACAAGATCCCCTACAATTTGGAAGTCGGCCCTATCAAGTTTCGATTCAGCGCCTCGCTGGGGGTCGAGTACAACGACAATGTCAACCTCGCGGAAGACGGATCGTTTACTTTCCCCAGCCCGACCGGTCCGATCACGGTCAGGACCTCGCCGCAGGAAGACATCATTCTGCGCCCCATGATCAACCTGAACGCTCTTTGGCCGATCACTCAGCTCAACACGCTGCGATTCGATATCGGCATCGGCCACTCATTCTATCTCGATCATTCCAATTACGACACCGACTCCATTCTGATCTCTCCCGGATCGCAGCTCGCGTTTGATATTTTCGTCGGCGATTTCCGGATCAATCTTCACGACCGGTTCTCGCTCCAACAGGATCCGGTGAGTGAGATCGCCCTCAGTAACGTGGCCGACTATGGCCGCTTCGAAAACACAGCCGGCGTTTCGGTCCTGTGGGATTTGAACCAGGCGGTCGTCACGCTCGGGTACGACCACTACAACTTTTTCGCGGTCAATGACGCCTTCGATTATCTTGATCGCAACGCCGACATCCTCTCTGGCTCGATCGGATTCACGCCCACCGCCACCATCACCATCGGCGTCGAGGGAAATGTGGTCGATACCTACTACGACCAGAACATCCTGAATGATTCCGTGAGCTACAGCGCCGGGCTCTTCCTGGAAACGCAGCTGACAAGTTATCTCAGAATCCGCGTCGCCGGCGGCTATCAGAACATTGATTTTGACAACACCGGGGTCGTCAACGACGCGCACGACCTCGACGATTACTACGCGAACCTGCTCATCTCTCATCGCGTTAACTCCGTCTTCAGCCACAATCTCTCGATTGGCCACGAGGGCCAGCTCGGCGTGAATTCGAATTACGTGAAGCTTGATTACATCCGCCACACCGCGAACTGGAACATTTTCTATCACACTCTGTTCACGACCGAGCTATTCTATGAGAAAGCGGATGATTCCGGCGGACAAGGCATTCTCTTCCTGCCGATTCCCGGCGTGCCGAACCTCAATCCGTTTGTCGCCGAACACATTCATCGTTATGGCGGCGCGCTCAGTCTTGGTTACCAGCTCACCCCGCACGTGACGCTCGGATTTCGTTATCAATACACTCAAAAGGATTCGGACCAGCCGCTCCGCGATTATCGGCAGAATCGCGTCTCGGTTGACGGCACTTACAGCTTCTAACAAGGATCCGCTTGCAACTGCATGAAAACCTGGACCTTCACCGCCATCGCCATCGCCTGCCTCACGGCACCGGTCGCGTTACGCGCGCAGGATTCCAGTCCCATGCCGACAATTCCAAAAGCGACCACGGTCGATCCGCCGACCACCAGCACGGTGATGCGGACCAATTCGATGACCGTGCTCGACGACAAGAAGCGGCTCGGTTCTAACGATTACGTCAGCTTCCGCGTTGTCGAAGATCGCGACAACGAATCGCAGCATCTCCGGGTCAACGATACTGGTGAGCTCGAAGTTCCCTACGTCGGTCTCGTCCCGGCTTCAGGCCGCACCTGCAAAGAGCTTGCTTATTCGGTCAAGAGTCTGCTCGAGCGCGAATATTACTATCACGCCACGGTGATCATCGCCGTCGATCGCGTCAGCGAGAAATCACGGGGCAAAATTTACGTTTACGGAAACGTCAAAGGCCAGGGGCCGCAGGAAATTCCAGCCGACGAAATCTACACGGTCAGCAAAGCGATTATTCGCGCCGGCGGTTTCGGCGATTTTGCCAACAAGCGCAAAGTGCGGGTGACGCGCAAGGACGGAAAGAATTTCTTCGTCGACTTGAAACGGGTTATTGAAGAAGGGCACACCGACGAAGATCTTGTGCTGGAGCCCGACGACCAGATCCAGGTGCCGCAGCGGTCAATCAATTTCTAAACCATGCACGCGCCTGCGCCCGTTACGACCGATCGACCCGCTTCCGCTCCGTGGAGCACCGCCTTCATCACGCGGCTCCATCGTTACAAGGCACTTCTGCAACGCCGCTGGTGGATCCCGGTCCTGACCATCTGCCTCGGGCTCTTCGTTCAGGCCTGGCTGATTTATCAGACGCCGCCGTCGTTCCAATCGATCAGCAAGATGATGCTGGCGGGCAAGCTCAACATCAGCCAGAGCGCGGTCTACAGCGAGGACAGCGTTAATTTCTACGGCACGCAGATTCAATTAATGCAGAGCCAGGAGGTGCGTCACAGCGCCGAGCAGCTGGTTCGCTCGACTCATCCGGAAATGCAGCCCGTGCAAGTTGAGATCACCGTGATGCAAAAACCGCGCACGTCGATTTTCGACCTGATCGCGATCGGCAGCGCGCCGGATTACACCCAGGCGTATCTCAACGCGGTGATGCAAAAGTATCTCGATTTCAAAAAAGGCATGCGCGAGAACCAGGGTTCGACGGTTACGACCGCGATCACCGAACAGCTCATCCAAGTCGAGAAAGATTTGCGCGGCGCCGAGGATGAAATGATCGAGTTCCAGAAGCAGAACAACATCGGCTTCATCCAGGAGGAGGGGAACAGCGCGGCGGCGTATCTGGTGCGGTTGAACCAGCAATACGCGCAGCTCAAGACCGAATACGATTTGCTGAGCCTGCTTGATCTCGACCAGAACCTCGATCGCGCCCAGGGAAAGACCGAGACGCCGCCCGGAGCCAACGGACAGACGGATGACAAGTCTGCCGGAATGGCGTTCTCCGATGTCGGGCCGGAAGCCGATTACCTCAAGGCAAAGCAGGCGCTTCAGTTGCTCAAGGCTGAACGCGAAACGCTTTCAAAAGATCTGCGGCCCAGACATCCGAAGATCATCAAGCTCAATGACGAGATCACGAAGCAGGAGAAACTGATCGAGCTTTATCGACAGGACACGGTCGAAAAACTCGAAACGCGCCGGAAATCCATCGGCAAGCAGATGGAAAACCTGCAGGCCAACATCAAGGAATGGGAAGCCAAGGCGCTCGATCTCAGCCAGCGGCTCGCGCAATTCAATCGCATCAAAGGAAAAGCCGAGCGGCTAAAGACTCTTTACGATCGCCTAACGAATAATCTCAAGGACGTCAACGTTTCCCAGAGTGTGGATAGCGGCGATCAGGTCTCGATCATGGAAATGGCCAGCGGACCGGTCTCGGTGCGCCCCGGACTACTGAAGAGTTTGCTCATCGGTCTTGGCGCGGGCGCGCTTGCCGGCATCGCCATTCTGCTGCTCCTCGATCGGATCGACGACCGGATGGCGTCGTTCGGCGAATTCCAGCACCATTTCTCTGAGAACGTTCTCGGACAGATTCCGAAAGAGAAAACCAAGGGCCGCGTTACTTTGTTGCAGCCCGACGACGCGCGCCACGTTTTCGCGGAATCGTATCGCAACGTTCGCTCCTCGATTTTCTTCATGCCGTATGAGGGTCCGCGGCCGAAGACGATGCTCATCACCAGCTCGGTGCCGAACGAAGGCAAATCGACAATCTCGTCCAACCTCGCAATTACGATGGCCCTCTCCGGCGCGCGCACCCTTTTGATTGACGGTGATCTGCGCCGCGGCGCGCTCCGTGAAACCTTCGGCGTGTCTTCTAAGATCGGGTTTTCGGAAGTGTTGAAACAGGAAGTGAACTGGCAGGAAGTCATTGTTCCGACGGCCTATCCGAACCTCTTCCTTCTGCCCCGCGGCAAAACCCTCGGCCAGCCGAGCGAACATCTTCTCCGCGAATCCACGGACGTGCTGATCGCGGACATGTACAATCACTACGATTACATTATCATCGACAGTTCACCGGTCCTGGCTGCGGATGATTCCACGAGTCTCGCGCCGAAGATCGACGCGACCCTGTTCATAGTGCGGCTCTCTTACACCTCCGCGCGTCTCGTCCGCAAATCGCTCGAGCTTCTCTACAGTCGCCAGGTCAACGTGCCCGGTGTCATTCTGAATTACGTCGATACGTCGCTGCCGGAATATTATTACTACCAGTATTCGGAGTACTACAACACGCCGGTGGCGGTGGAAGAACACGACGACGTTGCCGCCGCGAATCGGCATCATCAACCGAGACAGATTCAGTCTTCCTAGCGCGCGGTCCGAATTACGGACCGTGATCTCGGTCGGTCCGGCGTCGCGCGAAATCTCCCGATGAGTTTCTTCGGTCCGATTTCGCCGCCGGTTTTGAACGAGGCTTCCACGCCCATCATTCGGCGGGCGCTGCATCGCGCGCGCATCGTCGGAAATTTCGCGCTCGTCCAGAGCGCCGTGCAGGTCATCGGTTTTGTCAGCGGCATCCTTCTCATTCGCCGTCTCGATCAACGCGAATACGCGTATTTCACGATCACGAACACGATGCAGGGAACGCTGAATCTTCTCGCGGACATCGGCATCAGCATTGGGCTCGTTTCCATTGGCGGGCGTGTCTGGCATGACCGTCACCGGTTCGGCCAACTGGTGAACACGGCGCTCGGGTTGCGGCGAAAACTTGGTTTCCTCGCCGTGATCGTCGTGGTGCCGATCCTCTATTACCTGCTCGTCAAAAACGGAGCTTCGACGAATTACACGGCGCTGCTGATCGTCGCCGTCCTGGTGGGCCTCGGCGTCCAGCTTTCCAATGGTGTCCTCAGTGTCGTCCCGCGCCTGCAATCGGCCGTCGGAAAAATCCAGACGATTGATCTCACCGGCGCCATCGCCCGCCTTGTGGCAATCGTCGCCTTAATGTATCTCTTTTTGAATGGCGCCGTGGCGATCGCCATCGGCTCCGCGACGCTGTTGCTCCAATACTGGATGCTGCGTCGTTACGTTGCCGGCGTCATCGATCTCAACGCGCCCGAGAATGCAGAAGATCGCGCCGCGATGGTCGGTTTCATTCGGAGCCAGGCCGCGAATGCAATCTTCTTCTGTCTTCAGGGCCAGATCACGGTTTTCCTCATTAGCATTTTTGGACAGCAAGTCAGCTCGATTGCGGAAGTGGGAGCGCTCAGCCGGCTCGCCATGATCTTTGCGGTGTTGAGTAATCTCCTCGCGAACATTCTCGCGCCGGCATTCGCGCGCTCCCAGGAGGCAACGACACTCCGCTGGCGATACGCGGCGATCGTGAGCGCCGTCGCCGGATTCAGTCTCGCCATCGTCGCTGCCACAATATTTTTTCCGCAACAATTCCTCTTCGTCCTTGGCAACAAATACGCGCACCTCGATCGCGAGCTGTTGTTGATGGTCGGCGGCGCCGTCATTACGGCAATGGCGAGCACGCTTTGGTCGCTGAACGCCGCCAAAGCCTGGATATCTGGCTCCTGGCTTTACATTCCGCTTACTCTCGCTACTCAGCTCGCCTTGATTCCCTTCACAGATTTTTCCAGCGTCCGCGGCGTCCTCACCTTCAACCTCATCTCCGCGATCCCGAGTCTGCTCCTGAATCTCGTCCTGAGTTATCGCGGTTTCCGGCGCTGGCCGCCGGCCACCGGCTGATTCATGCCAAATTACGGCTATCATCTCGCTCGCGCGAAAGGCCGGATCGTCCGCGGAATCTATCGAGCTTCAATGCGGATGCTTCCGGCGATCGAACCGTCGCGCTCCTTTCCGCTTGAAGTTTTTTCTTACTCAGGCGAATCCGCCTTGCCGGAACAAGTCGCGTCGATCCGTTCCTTTCTTCGGCATGTTGGCCGGCCGGCGATGTTCAATGTCGTGTCGGACGGCAGCTATTCGGAATCGAGCAAACAATTCCTCCAGGCGCTCGACCCATGCGTCTGCGTCCGCGCGGCGAAAGACTGGGTGCCGAAGAATGTTCCCCAGAGAATGTATCCGTATCTGACCGAATATCAGATGGGTCGCCAGCTCGCGCTCATCATGTCGTTGTCGGTTATGCGACAAACTCTGTACGTCGATTCCGACGTCCTGTTTTTCGCGGGCGCCCACGATCTGCACGCGCGCGTCGAGACCCGTGACGCCCCGGCGATGTATCTGGCTGACTGCCTTTTCTCGGGTGATGAACGAGTCCTGCGCGATTCGAGCGAAACGAGCGAGCCCGTAAACTCCGGGTTCCTCCTTCTGTTACAAGAACTGGATTGGTCGCTCACTGCTCAGCGTTTTCTCGAATTGAAAGGCGAACCAAACTACTTCACGAACCAGACCCTGGTTCATCTCGCAATGCACGCGAATCGCGCCGCCCCCTTCGACCCGCGAAAATACGTGCTCCAGCTAGACGACCAGTTCGTTTATCCCGACCGTTACGCCAAACCCGCCATCGCGCTCCGTCATTACGTGAACCCAGTCCGGCACAAATTCTGGACGAGCCTCTTTACGTGATGGAGAAGCCGCTTCGCATTCTCGCCGTCGTCAACGTGCCGTGGGACCCGCGGCTCGGGGCCGCTCGCGTTTGGATCGAGCTCACCGAGGAGTGGTGCAAGGCCGGACATCATGTCGAAAAATTTTGCCTCACCGACGCATTTCCAGAACCGGCTGCTTCTCCCGGACACGCGGCGCTTCGCCTGCTTGGATTTCCTCAGCGCGCCGCAGAGTTTATTCGGGAAAATACCGAACGGTTCGATGTGATCGACGCGCTCATCGGCACGCTGCCATTCTCGAAGAAGTCGTTAGGCTTCCGCGGCCTTCTCGTAGCTCGTTCCGTTGGCTTGTATCGTCTCTACGAAAAATTCGAGCGCATGGCCGCGCAAAAGTGGGCGCCCGCGTCGAAAGGGAAACTGCTCGGCCGTCCCTTCTATTGGTTTTTCAATCAGCGCGGTCGCGCCTCGTCCGACGCATCGGTCTTCAATTGCGATCTGCTGAATCTGCCAAATTCGGATGAGCTGGCCTGTGTTCGCGACGAAATGAAGTTGGACACGCCTGCGATCGTCCAGCCTTACGGTCTCCGGCCGGAGCGCGCCCGCGCTTTGAGCGAGGCGGCGGCTCCAGCGGAAACGAGAGCGCAAAAAAAGAAAATCGTCTTCATCGGAATGTGGAGTCCGCGCAAGGGCGCCAGGGACTGGGGCGCAATCATCCGCGGAGTTCGGGCGCGGGTCCCCGCCGCCAAATTTCTTTTTCTCGGAACCATGATCGCGAACGAAAGCGTTTGGCGCGACCTTGAGATGATGCCCGACGATTCCATCGAGATCGTTCCGCAATTCGATCCGGATCAGCTTCCGCAGTTCGTCTCCGATTGCACGGTGGGCGCGTTTCCAAGTTACGTGGAAGGATTCGGGTTGGCCGTCGTCGAACAGCTTGCGGCTGGACTTCCGACGGTGGCTTACGATGCGCCCGGGCCGCGCGATATTTTGCGCGGCGAACTGGCGCCCCTGTTAGTTCCAGCCGGAGACGTTTCCCGATTTGCCGAAGTTCTATCCGGTCTCCTCGCGGACGATGTCGAACGTTACCAACAGCTGAGCCGGCAAAGCCTCGAGACCGCGGCAGAATTTTCCTGGCCGGAAATCGCGCGCGACACGACGGCCGAATACCGGAAGTATTTGTCCGATGGCGACGCGTGACACAGTTCTGCAAATTGTTCCGCATTTGCCCGGCACTTTTGACGGCGTTGGCGATTACGCCCTGAATCTCGCCCGCGCCCTGTTCGCCGGGCACGGCATCACCACCACATTTCTGGTCGCGGGAAAGACATCCGTAAGTTCGAAGGGCGGACACACGATCGTTTCAGGCTTCGCCAATGTTAGCGTGGCGGAGCTGGCTCGGACTCACGAGCACGTCATTCTGCACTATGCGAATTATGGTTATCAATCGCGCGGCGTTCCGTTCGCGTTGCGACGATTCGTCAAACAATTGCGACAACAACTGCGCGGCCGTTGGGTGACCATGTTCCATGAGCTTTACGCTTCCGGCCGGCCGTCACAGAGCGCGTTCTGGCTTCGACCCTTTCAAGTCAGGATTGCCCACGACCTCGTTGATGCTTCGACTTGTTGTGTGGTCAGCAATGCGCCCATCGAGAAGGCTATTCACGCCTACGATCCTCGGAAGGAAGTTCGCACCATTCCCGTCATGTCGAATTTTGGCGAGCCCGAGCTGACTGATCTCGCAGCGGCCTCCGCAAAACGCTGGGTTATTTGTGGCGGAACGGCGCTCATCTCGCGATCGCTTCGCCGGCTCGAACAACTTCTTCCGCTGATTCCAACTACTTTCGCGCCCGAACATTTGGATGTGGTCGGCGGCCGGCCGGATAATTTCATCGTCGCGGCGATCGACCGCTTGAAGCGTGGCTGCTCCGTCCATCACTACCCCGAAGTGACTGTCGATCTCGCTTCCGAAGTGCTCCGCCAATCTTCCTTTGGTTGGCTTGATTATTTTGGGGACGGAAAAGTCTGGCCCGGCATGGTCTTGAAATCCGGCGCGTTTGCCGCTCTTTGCGCGCATGGCGTCATCCCGATCGTTTCCCATCGCGAAGAATCCATCGCGGTCGATGGCGACGCACTGCCGGGGCCATTTTGCCTGACACCAAACGCAATTCATTTCCCACAACCGGCCGAAGTGCCGGCGCTGCGACGGCGTTGCTTCAATTGGTATCACGCCCACGCCGACTCGCGGCAGACGGCGGACATTTACGCGGAGGCGTTGCGATGATGCACTTCTCCGACCTCACGCTGGCCACGACCACGCACAACAATTACCAGATGCTGGCCACCATGCTGAGCTCGTTTGAGACGAACCTCGGCACCGTCGACAAGATCGTCATCGTCGACGACGGCTCGCGCCGGCCGTCCGCGCTTCCGCCGGTCAGCAGCGGCGTGCGTTTGATCCGCAACGAACAGCCGCACGGGTTCTGCCAGGCGTCCGATATGGCATTGCGCGCCGTGCGAACGAAATACGCGTTGCTCGTCGACGCCGATGTTCTCTTTGAACCGGGCGATCTCGCCGGCGGCTATCGGGAATTTCAAAATGGAAAATGGGCCTGGGTAAATTTTCGCCAAAAAAATTTCCAGGGTGTCGAGCAATCGAGCTACGAGCAGCCGCTTATGCCGCCCTGGATTTTCGCCGCGGGAAATCAGGCGCTGAAATGGTGGGAGAAATTTCAAAATCCTCCGGCCGCGCCGCCCGGCTCGCGAATTGTTGAGGTGGAAGCGGCCCACTCCAGTTGCACGCTGGTAAACATGGAAGCGTTTCGTGCAGCCAATGGATTCGACCACTGGTATTGGCAATGCCAGTCCGACATCGATTTGAGTTTGCGCCTTCGCAAAGCCGGCTGGCGCGTGGGCGTTGATCTCGGTTACAGCGTGAAACACGAGGGCGCCGGCGGAAAAACCGGCGGCGCGCCGCGCGTGCTCGATCTCTACCGGTCGCGCCTTCATCTTTACGAAAGTTTTTATCCCGCTTCACGATTTTATCTGCGGCCGCTTCTATTCGTTAGGCACCTGTTCGAGCTGGCGTGGTTCGCGTTGGTTGCTCTGTTCAAAAACGAGCCGAGACTGCCGGTGCGGATCGAAATGGTGAAAGGAGTTCTGAAAGGTTATCGCTGAATCCAACCCGGCTCCCGCCAATGCCAGCCTTGAAGATCAATTGCAGCGCCTCGTCGCCGAGTTCAACGGCGCTGCCGAGTCCAGCGCCGAAGTTCCCGCCTGGATCCTTCCGCCGCGCAGCTGCGAATTTCTCGAAAAGGTAGCGGCGCTTCTTCCGGCCGGAAGCACGGCGTTCGAGTTCGGTTCGGGGCGTTCGACGCACTCGCTCCGCCGCGCTTCGGCGGGGGCCTCGAGCATCGAGGACTCGGCCGATTACCTCACTCGAACTGAGGCGCTCGAGAACGGCATCGCAAAACGCGACTCGGATTTTTCCGGCGTGGTGCCGCTGACGCGATGCTGGAATCGTTTGCGGCCGATCCAATCCTTCAACGTTCTCGCGCAACGCGAATCGCTTCTGCGCTTGCAGCAGGCAAAACTAATCCTGGTGGACAGCCCGCCGAATCCGGCGAAGCGAGAGCACGCTCTTTTTCTCGCGATGGATCAGGCGCCCGTCGGCGCGGTCATCATTCTCGACGATCTCGAAGTCGGGGCCACGTCGCGATTCGCTCATCGCCTCGCGCGCCAGAACGCGGACCGTTTCCATTTTTGGCTGCTCGAGAAGGATCATAAACTCGGCGTTTTCCTGAAACTTCGCGCCGGCCGAATGCGCTCGCGTCCGTCGTTCCGGGAATTCGTCGGCGCCTGGCTTCGGGCATGAAAATTCTCCTCGGCTCCCACCATTTTTTTCCGAGCACCGGCGGCATCGAAACGGTTTCCAACTTACTCGCGCGGGAGTTCGTCGAGCGCGGCCATGAAGTGCGTGTCGTGAGTCAGACGCCGGGCAACGGCGATTTCCCGTTCGCCGTCATTCGCCAGCCCGGAACGTTCGAGCTGATTCGGCAAGTGCGATGGTGCGACGTTTTCCTTCAGAACAACATTTCTCTGCGAACGCTCTGGCCGTTGCTCTTCGTTCGCCGTCCGCTTTTCATCGCGCACCAAACCTGGATCACAAAGCCGGACGGCAGCACCGGCTGGCTGCATTGGTTGAAACGTTGTGTGCTTCGTCACGCAACGTCGTTCGCGATTAGCGGAGCGATCGCGGAATCGTTGCCGGTTCCTTCAATTCGCGTCGGCAATCCGTACGATGACGAGGTTTTTAAGGGTTCGCCCACCGAGTTGAAAAAGCGCGAACTGATTTTTGTCGGGCGATTGGTTTCCGATAAAGGCGCCAGTCTGTTGCTCGATGCGTTGAAGCTGATGACGACGAAGCCGCGACTGACGATCGCGGGAGACGGCCCGGAGCGCGCGGCGCTCGAAAAACAAACCGCTGATTCAGGATTGCAGGGGCAAGTCGAGTTCGCCGGTTCGCGTCACGGCGAGCAGTTGGCAGATGCACTCCGCGAACACGAAATTCTCGTGGTGCCGTCGCTCTGGCAGGAGCCATTTGGAATCGTGGCCCTGGAAGGGATCGCGTGCGGTTGCGTGGTGATCGGTTCCGCAGGTGGCGGTTTGGCCGAAACGATCGGCTCGTGCGGCGTGACATTTCCGAACGGAGACGCACGCGCTCTCGCTGACGGCATCACCCGACTGCTTGATGATCCTGCGGAACGCGATCGGCTTCGCCAAAATGCGCCGGGTCATCTCGCGCGTTTCACGCCGCAAGCGGTCGCCGCTGTTTATTTGGAAACGATGACCAAGGCGCAGCGATGATTCTGCTTGTCCATCCTTTCGGGAACGCCAACGTCCGCGCTGTCCTCGCCGCGCTCGATCGTTCCGATCGCCTGGCGAAATTCGTGACGACTCTCGGCTGGTCGAACACCTCGCCGATCCTGCAGATGTTGCCCGAAAATCTGCGCGCCGAACTGATGCGGCGCGGATACGATTTACCGCACTATAAAATTCGGACCCATCCGGCGCGCGAGATCGTCCGCCAGCTCGCGGCAAAGTTCGGATTTGCTTGGCTGACGAAACACGAAACGGGGTGGGCGAGCATCGACCGCGTTTGGACGGAACTGGATCGTGTCACTTCGGATTACCTCGAAGAAAATCACGATCGGCTAAAGATTCGCGGCGTGTATGCCTACGAGGATTGCGCCGCGCGCTCATTCGAGCGAGCGCGAGAACTTGGTCTCCGTCGAATTTACGATTTGCCGATCGCGTACTGGGAAACGGCGCAGCGACTCTTGCACGGAGAGGCCGAACGTTATCCCGACTGGGAACCAACGCTGGGCGGCACGCGCGACTCCGAAGAAAAGCTCGCGCGCAAAACTCGTGAACTGGAGCTGGCCGATATCGTCATTTGTCCGAGCGCTTTCGTCCTGGATTCGCTGCCGGAAAATGCGCGCCGCCAAAAACGCTGCGTTGTCGCTCCATTTGGATCGCCCGTGCAGACGGCGCATGCACCCGACAACATTAATTCGCCGCTGCGCTTTCTTTTTGCCGGCGCGCTCTCGCAACGGAAAGGTCTCGCCGATCTTTTCGCCGCCATGAAACTGGTGAACCTGACTGGTGCCGAATTGGTCGTGATGGGTTCTCCGATTTTGCCGATGCAATTCTACCGAAATCAGTTCGCCGAATTCATCTACGAACCGCCCCGGCCGCACGACGCTGTCTTGCGCCTCATGGCTTCCTGCGACGTCCTCGTGCTGCCGTCGATCGTGGAAGGGCGCGCTCTTGTTCAACAGGAAGCGATGGCCTGTGGACTGCCGTTGATCGTCACGCGAAATGCCGGCGGCGAAGACTTGATCGTTGAAGGCGAAACCGGATTTCTCGTTCCGCCCGGCTCGCCCGAAGCGATTGCGAAAAAGATCGAATGGTTTCTCCAAAACCGGGACAAATTACCCGGGATGCGCGAGGCTGCGCGCGCGAAAGCTGCTAAATTGAGCTGGGCCGCCTATGGCGACCAAATTCTCCATGCAATCGCCGACTAAACCGCGGGTCCTCATCCATCTCAAGGGGGCGATCTGGGTCTATTTTTTCCTCCTGATTTTCGAGGGCGTATTTCGCAAATGGCTTCTCCCCCAGTTTTCGGACGTGCTCCTCGTCGTTCGCGATCCGGTCGTGCTCGTGATTTACATGCTCGCGATCAAGGCGCGCTTGTTTCCGCGTAACAACTGGGTCCTGTCGCTCGCCATCATCGGAATAATTTCCTGGCTTGTCTCGCTGGTCGTGCTCGAACCGTATCTGTCCGTCAAACCGCTCTTTCTCGTCACCGCCTTCGGTTTTCGCTGCAACTTCCTTCATCTCCCGCTCATCTTCGTCCTGGCACGGGCGCTCGACGAGGAAGACGTCAAGAAATTGGGCTGGTGGATTTTGATCGGTCTGCTGCCGATGTGTGTTCTCCTCGCGATTCAGTTCAATGCCGCCCCCGAATCGTTCATCAATCGCACGGCCGGGCTTGGCGAGACCCAGCAGATCACTGCCGGCAGCGGAAAAATCCGGCCGCCCGGAACGTTCTCGTTTGTTTCGGGCGTCATTTTTTATGCGGCAATGGCGGCCGCCTATCTGGTTTACGGTGCGTTGACCCGCGGCGCTTACCGAAACTGGCTGATGTTTGCCGCCGGATTCGCGCTGGTCGTTACCATCGGCGTTTCCGGGAGCCGCTCGGTGCTGCTGGCCGTGTTACTCGTGGTCTCTTCACTAATAGCAGTGCTGATCTTTCGACCGACTGCGGTGAACCAGTTCGGGCGAAATTTGCTTATTGTCGTGGTGGTTCTTTTCCTCGCCGTGCGACTGCCCATCTTCAACGAAGGCGTCAAGGTTTTGTCCGATCGTTTTACGACCGTCGCCGAAGCAGAGGAGACGACTATCGCCGGTGGATTGATTGCTCGCACCTTCACCCCTTTCACAGAGGGAATTCTGCTTTGGTGCTATTCACCGCCAATGGGCGCGCCGTGGTGGGGTTTGGGTCTCGGAATTGGCACTAATGGCGGCGCGAAATTTTTGACCGGCCGCGCTCTGTTTCTTCTGACTGAAGGCGAATGGGGTCGCATTATTCTGGAAAGCGGAAAGATTCTTGGAGCCGCTTATCTGATCTGGCGAACGATGCTGACTTTCAGCATCGGCCTTTTCAGCGTGCGCCAACTCAAGGCCGGGCGACTTCTTCCCATTCTCCTCTACGCCGCCGGATTTCTTTCCCTGCTCAATGGACAATTTGGACAGCCGACGAATCTCGGGTTCTCGGTTTTCCTTTGCGGTCTCGCGCTCGCCGCGGGTAACTCCACCAGTCCGCGCGATCCGGAGCTGATGCCGGCGGCAGGTCGACCGCGTCAGCGAATCGCGCGGCGCTCGCGCTACGCGGAGCAATTGCACAGCGCGGCCGCAGCGCCACCTCGTCCTGATGATTTTGCTGATCGGTAATTACCCGCTCGAACGCCAGCAAAGCATGGAGCGATTCGCGATGATGATGCTTGATGGACTGACCGCCGCGGGAATCCAGGCGGAGGTGATTCGACCGCAGCCGTTCTTCGGGCGTTTTCGTTTTGCCGGCCGCTTCGTCGGGAAATGGCTCGCTTACCTCGACAAGTTCGTTTTGTTCCGGCGCGCACTCGCCCGCAAACTTCGCGAGCGACCAGCGCTCGTTCACATCTGCGATCATTCCAACGCGATGTATTCCAAAGCGGTCCGCGAACTCCCGGTCGTCGTTACCTGTCACGATTTGCTCGCCGTCCGCGGCGCGCTTGGGGAAGCGACCGATTGTCCGGCGAGCGCGACTGGCAGAATTTTACAACGCTGGATCGTGCGCGGTCTCGAAAGCGCGGCCGCGGTGGCGTGCGTTTCTCGAGCGACGTTAGGTGACGCGGAAAGGTTGGTTCGCCGAACGGACGGGAGACCGGTGCTCGAACTGATCACGCTCGGCCTGAGTTATCCCTATCACGTTCTGGCGCCGGCCGAAACGCGCGGACGGCTCGCGCAGATCTCGTCGCTTAAATCAGAGACGCCTTTTGTTCTCCACGTCGGATCGAACTTGCGCCGGAAGAATCGGGAAGGCGTCCTTCGAATTTTCGCGAAATGCAAAGACAAATGGAACGGCTCGCTTGTCTTCGCCGGCGATCCGCTTTCGGATTCGCTCCGTTCGTTAGGCCATGAGCTCGGCGTCGCCGATCGGATCGTCGAGATTCCGAATGCGAACAGCGAAATCCTCGAAGCTCTCTACAATCGTGCCGTAGCCCTTCTTTTTCCGTCCACGTTCGAAGGGTTCGGTTGGCCGATCGCTGAAGCGCACGCCTGCGGTTGTCCCGTCTTTTGTATCGATCGCGAACCGATGGTCGAAGTTGCCGGCGAAGCCGCGCTCGCTCATCCCGTCGAAGACGAAGCTGGATTCGCGGCTGACCTGTTGAGTCTGACAAATCCCGTCGAACGCGCGCGGTGGAGCGCGAAAGCCCTCGAGAACGCCAAACGCTTTTCGACCGCGCGCATGATTTCGGAATACGTCGCGCTTTACCGATCCCTCGGCGCCGCCGCATGAAGACGTTTCTCGGATTTTTTTCGCTTCTGCTGCCGTGGAGCCTGCGCCGCGCGTTCCTCGAAAAGCAGTTCGGTTATTCCATCCATCCTTCGAGCCACATCGGGTTCGCCTGGGTTTTCCCGAGAAAACTCGTGATGGAAGAAGGTTCACGGATCGGTCACCTCACGCTTTGCAAGAACATCGATCTGCTCCATCTCGGCGCGCACGCGATTGTCGGGCAGCTGAATTGGATCACCGGTTTTCCCAGCGGATCGAGTCGCCATTTCGCGCACCAAACCGACCGCCGGCCTGAGTTGATCGTCGAACGGCATGCCGGCATTAGCAGCCGGCACCTGTTTGATTGCACTGCGAGCGTGCGGATTGGCGCGTTCGCGACGATCGGCGGGTTTCGTTCGCAGTTCCTGACCCACAGCATCGATTTCAACGCCGGCCGGCAAACGGCAGAGCCGATCGAGATCGGCGAATACAGTTTCACCGGAACGAATTCCGTCGTTCTCGGCGGTAGCGTTCTCCCGCATCATTCCGTTCTTGGCGCACAATCGCTTCTCAACAAGAAATGGGACGAGCCTTACCGGCTTTACGCGGGCGTCCCCGCGAAACCGGTGAAGGAATTGTCCCCCGATCTGGAGTATTTTCACCGGACAGAAGGCTTCGTTTGGTGAGCACCGATGTGCGGAATCGCGGTCCATTTTAATTCGTTAGGCTGGGCGATTCCGCTCGATCTCGATCTGATCCGTCATCGTGGACCGGATTCGCGGGGCGAATGGTGTTCCCCCGGCGGCCGTTACTGGCTCGGCAATACCCGGCTCGCCATCGTCGATCTTTCGCCGACCGGAGCCCAGCCGATGATGGACCCGGCCACCGGCAACGTCATTGTGACCAACGGCGAAATTTACAACCATCGCGCCGTCCGCGAGAAACTCGGCCCGAACGTTAATTGGCGCGGCACCAGCGATACCGAGACGCTCCTGGTCGGCTACGCCCGTTGGGGTCGCGCTGTGGTGGACCACATCAAAGGCATGTTTGCCTTCGCGATTTACGACGCGGCCCGGAAGGAATTGTTCCTCGCCCGCGATCGCCTCGGCCAGAAGCCGCTTTATTATGTCGTGGAACCGGATGCCGTTCGGGTCGCGTCCGAAGTGAGAGTCCTGGTCAACGGATCGGCGAAAATTACGCCGGCCGCCGTCTCCGCTTATCTGCAATGGGGTGCGTGCCCTGAATCCGAATTGATTTATCCGCGGATCCGGGTCTTGCCTGCAGGGCATGCGATGATCATCGCGGCGGACGGTGCAGTCGAGAGCTGGCGATATTGGCCGAAACAGAAGGCGTTCGGCTCATCCACGGAGAATGTCGTCCCACGGCTGCGCGGTTTGATCGACAAGGCCGTCGAGGAACATCTGCTCTCCGATGTCCCGGTCGCCAGTTTTCTCAGCGGCGGCATCGATTCATCCGTCATCACCGCGCTCGCCGCCCAGAAGCTCGCGAACAAACTTCAGACCTATTCCGTCGGTTTCGACCAGGCCGAGTTCGATGAGAGCGCGATCGCGGATGAAGTCGCGCGACGTTACGGAACGACTCATCATCAAATCCGGTTGTCGGAAGAGCAGGTCATCGAGTCTGTCACCGAGGCGGTCGCCAAACTCGATCTGCCGTCCGTCGACGCGATCAACACTTACATCGTGGCGCACGCGGTCGCGTCCCACGGCGTCAAAGTCGCGTTGTCTGGCCTGGGAGGCGACGAGTTGTTCGGTGGCTATCCGAGTTTTCATGATATTCCGCGGCTGCAATTGATCGCAGCGTTTCCCCGTTTCCTGCGACGCCTCGCCAGTCTCGCCGGCAACCTCGGAGATCGCCTCGCCGATGTTCCGTCGACGGGGGACCCAGTCGAGCTCGCCCACTGGCGTCGGCGTTTTTTTACCGATAAATCCATTCGCCGCGCCGGATTGCCGCTGACGCGAGAGACCCTGGACGTGCCTGTCGCGCTTCCCGACGATTTTTCTCGAATCAGTTGGGCGGAGTTGAACGGTTATATGCGCCGAATATTGTTGCGCGACGCCGATCAAATGAGCATGGCGGTTTCGCTCGAGTTGCGCGTGCCGTTCCTCGACCACGAGCTCGTCGAGTACGTTCTCGGGTTGCCGGTGGAAATTAAGAAGCGGTATCGCGGCGTAAAAGGTTTGCTCGTGGAAGCGTGTCGCGATTTGCTGCCGGCCGCGGTGTATGACCGCCCGAAAGCGGGTTTCGTGTTGCCGATGAAACAATGGATGCTCGGCCCACTCGCTTCGTTTGTGGAGGAAGGCAGTCTGGAAACCGTTTCGCGTGGTTTGCTCCCGGAAAGTTTCGTCAACCAGGTGCGCCAAAAATTTCGGCGGCAGCAACTGCATTGGACGCGTCTGTGGAGTATCGTTGTGCTTGGGCACTACGCGCGGCGGGGCGGCGTCGCCGGCCACGCGCCGGAATTAGTTTCCTCGCCGGCCCATTCAACTTCTGGTTAGCGATCGTTTGGCATTTCCTATGTTCGACTCGCTCTCAGGACTTCTGAAGCCATGCTACGTGTTCGCGCCGGCGACATTGGTCCGGCGGATTTATCTGCATTTCTCATGGCCCGACTCCGCCACCGCGACTGTAGAACTGCCGTGGGGAATGGAGATGGAGGTCAATCTCCACGACTTGATCGGTCGCGAGATCTTCAAGCAGCGAATTTTTGATCTCGCGGTGAGCGAGTGTGCCTGGCGTCTGTTATCTCCTGGGGATCACGTCATCGACGCCGGTGCAAACATCGGATACATGACGATGCTTTTCGCCGACCGGATTGGAGAGACGGGTCTGGTTCATGCCTTTGAGCCGCACCCGCGCGTGCTTAACCGGCTCCAGCGGAATGTGGATCGGATCAGCCGGCGTCCGGCTGCCGGCCGCGCGATTGTTCACCCTTGTGCGCTGGGCAATTCGCACGGGAACGCGGAGCTGATTGAAACCGGTTATTTTTCCATCAGCGAAGGGACAGCGAAGATTGCGACTACCGAAACACCAGCGGATAAAACTCAGAGCCATTCCGTTCCCGTGGAAATGCTCGATGAATTGTTTCCAAACGAAGAGTTCGCGCTCTTGAAAATCGACGTCGAAGGATTTGAACTAAACGTTCTCCGCGGCGCAAACAATCTGTTGTCATCCCACCGTGTCCGCCATGTGATTTACGAAGACCACACTCTCGGTCGGAGCGGACTCGCCGAGCTTTTAAGCGGCCACGGCTACACCGTGTTCTCCATCGGCCATGGCACCCTCGGATTGCGGTTGCTCGAAGCATCCGAAGGAAAAGTTGAGATCGACGCTTCGTGGGAGTCGGCGAGCTTCCTCGCTACCCTTATTCCAGATCACGTCATGACTTTGATGAGCAGAAAGGGATGGGGGGTCCTGAAGGGGTAGCGTCATCTTCGCCGTAGCCATGAGGCTTCTCCGCTCGACTCATACTGTTAACCCCGCCCTCGGCGGTCCGATTGAATCCATCAGGCAATCGTCAGCGGCGCTGGTTCGTCGCGGGCATGAAGTGGAAATTATTTCGCTCGATGCGCCGAACGACCCGTGGGTGCGCGACTCGGCGATCCCGGTCCACGCGCTCGGTCCTGGTCTCGGAAGTTACGGTTACGCGCCGCGTTTTTCGGATTGGATCAGAGAACAGCGCGCGAACTACGACGCGGTGATCGTGCATGGAGTCTGGCAATACAGTAGTCTTGGTGTGTGGCGAGCACTCGCAGGCACCGGCACGCCCTACTTTGTTTTTCCACACGGCATGCTCGATCCGTGGTTCAAGCGGACGTATCCACTGAAGCACATTAAGAAACTGCTCTACTGGCCATGGGGCGAATATCGCGTCCTGCGGGATGCCGCTGCGGTCCTCTTCACTTCGGAGGAGGAACGGCGGCTCGCCCGGGACTCGTTCAAGCTCTATCGCTCGAACGAGAAGGTCGTGAATTACGGGACTGCTGCCCCAGCCGATCTCGAAACAGCGCGGGAAAAATTTTTTGAAGCGTTCCCGCGCCTGCGTCAACAGCAGTTCCTCCTTTTCCTCGGACGCCTTCACGAAAAGAAAGGCTGCGATCTGTTGATCGAAGCATTTGTTGAGCTCCAAAATTCTTCCGGTGCGCCGCCGCATCTCGTCATGGCTGGCCCATGTTCGGATGACGGCTACCTTCGCCGGCTTCAACAAATCGCCGCCAGGGCGGGCGATTCAATTACCTTTCCAGGCATGTTGACCGGCGACGTGAAATCGGGCGCGTTAAGCGCGGCGGACGCGTTCGTGCTTCCATCGCATCAGGAAAATTTTGGCATCGCTGTCGCCGAAGCGCTCGCTTGTGGGACGCCGGTTCTTATATCGAACAAAATAAACATCTGGCGCGAGATCGAAACTGATGGCGCCGGTTACGTTGAAAACGACGATCTTGCCGGCACGGTCAATCTCCTGAAACGCTGGGTCGCCACACCCGAAACTTCGCGCGCAGAAATGCGGCGGAACGCCCGGAATTGTTTCGCCGCCCACTTCGAAATCGAACGCGCCACCGACTCGTTGCTGGCGGTGATCGCGAATCCTCGATCCATCTATTCGTGAAAATCCGTGTTCATCCGTGGCTGTCTTTCTGCTTGGCTAGGCGTTGATTTCCATGGAAGCGAAAACCCCGGTAAAGCCTGAGCAAAGCGTGGCGCAAGAATCGCCGTGGTCAGTCGAGGATCGCGCGTTGCGTTTGCTCTGGGAATTTTGCTGGTTCTTGTTTTGCCGCTGGACGCCGAAACCGGCGAACCCATGGCGACTTTTCTGGCTCGACGTGTTCGGCGCGAAGATCGAAGGCAAGCCATTCGTCCATCAACGCGCGCGAATTGAAATTCCCTGGCACCTCACGCTGCGGGACCGCGCCTGTCTCGGCGATCGCGCCAACGCCTACAGCCTGGGCGAAATCGAAATCGGCGAGCGTGCCACGGTTGCGCAGGAAGTTTACCTGAGCACTGGCAGTCACGATTTCGCGCATCCGGCGCTCCAATTGGTGACCGCTAAAATTACGATCGGCCCGGACGCATTCATCGGGGCGCGCGCCTTTGTCCTGCCCGGCGTGGAGATCGGCGCGCGGAGCGTGATCGGCGCCTGTTCCGTCGTGACAAAGGATGTTCCGCCGGATGTCATTGCCGCCGGCAATCCCTGCTCCGTCATCCGGCCCCGCGCATGAATTTTCCCGGACGCAATTTCGCGCGTCACCTTTTCTGGGTCACGGTCGGGCGCTTCCCGGCGGTGCGCGTTTGGTTGACCCGGCTGTTTGTTCCTTCGCGCGATTTCGACATTCAGATGTTCGGCGCAACTCTCCGGATCAATTCGCGCGAAGAGATCGGCCTCGCGCGCGCGGCACGAAAGTCCACCGACAATATTATTTTTCGCGATGAAGTCGCGACGCTGCTCAATCTCGCCTTGCTTCTTCAGCCCGGCGATGTCTTCGTCGACATCGGAGCGAACGTTGGACTCTACAGCTCGATCCTGAGTCGATTTGCGAATGCTTATCCTGAATCGCGATTCGTCGCGATCGAGCCGAATCCGGAAACCGTCCAGCGACTCCGCGAGTCGGTTCGAAATGCACCGGTGACGATCCTCAACGTAGCGATTTCCGACAACGAGTCGGAGCTGGCTTTCCAACGAGGAATCACTTCGGGCGTCTTCAAAGTGGCCGAGCCCGGGCAACCAGTCGAAGCCGTCGTGCCTTGCCAGAAACTGGATTCGCTTCCGATTCCAGACGGCAACTTGATTTTGAAGATCGACGTGGAGGAACATGAGCTTCAGGTCCTCAACGGGGCCGAAGAGCTGCTGAAATCCGGCCGGGTAAAAGTGGTGTATCTCGACGGTTACAGCTCGGATTTGATCCCCCCTCTTTTGCAACGACACGGTTTCAAATTTTTCGATGGCCGCGCGTTCACGCGCTCGGAGCACGAGGTCCCGCCGTACTCGCTCCTAGCCATTCACCATTCGCGCTTGCCTGCCGTATGATCCCGCCCGGCGAAAACGCCGTTCCGGTCTCCGTCATCATTCCCGTCCGTCAGGAGGCGGCGAACCTGGCGCGGTGCCTCGATTGCGTGAAATGGGCCGACGAAATTTTCGTGGTCGATTCTCACAGCACCGATGCCACCGCGGAAATCGCCGCGGCCCACGGCGCCAAAGTTGTGCAGTTCGATTTCAACGGCACCTGGCCGAAGAAAAAAAATTGGGCGCTCGGGAACCTGCCGTTTCGAAACGAATGGGTCTTCATTCTCGACGCCGATGAAGTTCTGCCTCCAGAAGCGAAGCCGGAATTCGCAAAAGCGATCGCTGACGCAGGCGAGGTCGCCGGCTATTGGATCAACCGCCGATTCAGGTTCATGGGGAAATGGCTTCGGCATTCCTATTACCCGAACTGGAACCTTCGGCTGTTTCGGCACTCGTTAGGCCGCTACGAAAAACTGACGGACGCCGACACCCAGAGCGGCGACAACGAAGTGCACGAGCACGTGATCGTGAACGGTCCAACCGGCCGGCTGCGTTGCGAGATGGATCATTTCGCGTTTCCGAGCGTGGAAGTGTTTGTCGAAAAACATAACCGCTATTCGAATTGGGAAGCGCGGGTCTCGGCGGAGCGCAAACTTGCGGGCAGCGATGCGCAGATCAGCAGTGGCACGGTCGGTCGGCGCCGGAAGCTGAAGAAATTTTCCCAACACCTGCCATTTCGGCCGCTTCTTCGCTTCCTCTACATTTATGTCTGGCAAAAAGGTTTTCTCGATGGCCGCGAGGGCTATTATTTCGCGCGCCTCCACGCCTTCTACGAATTTCTTTCCGTCGCGAAAACCTACGAGCTGACACGCGCGGCGAACCGGCCTAACGACTAAAGCGATGCGTGTCGTGGTCTGGGGAATCAACTACGCGCCGGAATTTACCGGGATCGCGCCGCACAGCGTGGCCTTATGCGAATTCCTCGAACGCGAGGGGCACGACGTCGAGATGGTCACGACCTTTCCCTATTATCCGACGTGGCAGAAACGCCCGGAAGATCGTGGTCGCCTTTATCGGACGGACGTAATCAACGGCGTCCCGGTCCACCGCTGCTGGCATTTTGTTCCCGCGCGGGTCTCGGCCCTTAAGCGCATCTTTCACGAAGCCAGTTTCGTTTTGACGTCCACGTTGCGAGCATTATTCCTCGCTCAACCGGATGTGTTCGTGGTCGTTTCTCCACCGCTGCTTTTGGGCGCCGCCGCGTGGTTCGTCGGAAAACTGAAACGGGCGCCGGACGCGTTTCACGTTCAGGATATGCAGCCCGACGCCGCGGTCGGACTCGGGATGCTGAAGCAAAGCTGGTTCACGCGTCTACTCTACGCACTCGAAGCGTTCGCTTATCGGCACGCGGCGCGCGTTTCCGGAATCACTCGCGGGATGCTGAAAACTTTTCGGAACAAAGGAGTGCCGGCATCGAAGCTCATTTATTTTCCGAATGCGATCGAGTTGAAGAACGACGAGCCGCCACCGGCTCGCGGCGAATTTCGCCAGCGTCATGGGTTTCCGGCGCACGAGTTCCTCGCGATTTATGCCGGGAACCTTGGCGTGAAGCAGGGCCTCGAAGTTTTACTCGAAACCGCTGCGCGGTTGCGTCACCAACCAATTCGTTTCCTGATTTGCGGCGACGGTGCGCAGCGCGAAACCCTGGCCGCGCGTGCCCGCGAAATGCAGTTGCCGAACTTCAATCTGCTTCCGCTCCAGGCTGGGCGCGATTATCGAGCGCTCCTCGTCGATGCCGATCTTTGCTTCATCACCCAACAGGCCGGCGCCGGAAATTCTTTTTTCCCGAGCAAGCTTCTTGGCTTGCTCGCGGAATCGAAGCCGGTCGTGACGGTGGCTGCGCCAGAATGCGAGTTGGCGCTTTCCCTGGCCGACGGAAATTTCGGAGTCAACGTGCCGCCGGGCCGGCCGGAGGAGCTCGCGGCGCTGCTCGATTCGCTGAGGAACGATCCCGAGCGGCTCTGGATTTACGGCGCCAACGGCCGGCGTTATGTCGAGCAGTTCGAGAAGCAGCGCGTCCTGCAGGGCTTCGTCGGCGAATTGAAATCCTGTTTAATAAGCGCTGCGCGGCGGAACGATCAGGTGCACGAAAGTGCGCAGGATGATTCCGCACTCGAGCGATAGGTTCCAGTTCTCGAGATATTCGATATCGCAGGCGACGCGGTTCTGGATATCGGCGCTGTTGCGGGCTTCGCCGCGATATCCGCGAACTTGCGCGAGCCCGGTGATGCCGGGTTTCACAAACGCACGAACATGATAGTTCGCCATCAGCTGTGAAAATTGATTATTGTGCTCGATCAGGTGCGGCCGCGGCCCGACGATGCTCATGTCGCCCACGAGCACGTTCCAAAACTGCGGCACTTCGTCGATGCTCAATTTGCGAAACCATTTTCCAAGCGGATAAACCCGATCGTCGTCGGCCCGTGCTTGCCGCGTTTCCTCGGCGTTGTCGGGACGCATGGTGCGGAATTTGTAAATCTTGAACCGGCGATTCTGCATCCCGGCCCGGGTTTGAACATGAAAGAGCGGGCCGGGCGATTGAATCCGTTGCGCCAGCCAGACGATCAGCGTCAGGACGGGGAAAACGATAAGCATCACGGGCAGCGAGATCGCGACATCGATCGCGCGTTTAAAGAAACGGTTCAGCGGATTCTCCAAGGGCTCTTCGCGCAGGCCGATGAAACGGAAGCCGTCGTCTTCGAAATGCGTCACGGGATGGCGGAGTTTTTCCTCGAGATCGCTCACGATAAGGAGCCGGATCCCGACGCGATCGCACACCTGGATGATCTGGCGATTGTCTTCGGTGAAGAGCGGGAACTCCAGCATGATGACCTGCGTTACGCCGCGATCGCGAATGATCTTCTCGAGCGTGGCCGCGTTGCCGAGCACCGGAATTCCATCGTTGGTTTGCTGGATCGGTTCGTCCGAAATCAACCCGATCGTGCGCAGTCCGACATCCGATTTGCGCCGAAGCCAGTTGCGCAACTGGGCCGCTTTCGCGCTCGTCCCGACGAGCAGAGTTTTTTCTTCCCGTGATCCGGTAAAGATCCGGCGGGCGAGAAAGTGCGGAAGATAATGATGAGAGAAGAGCAACGCGACATAAAGCCAGGGCACGAAATTGAAGAGGAAAACTCGCGAGATGAAAGCGTCCTTGGTCGCGATCAGGTAAAAGACGAGGGTGCCGACACTGGCGAAGGTCTGGCGCAAACTGAGCCGGTGTTGCCGAAGCAATTCGTTTTGGAGGAAATAATTTTTCGATCCGTCACGACTGAGCGATTCGAGCGCCATGCCGAGCACGAGCAGCGCGCAATAGATTGAGTAACGTCGCCAGGTCCACTCGGCGCCGCCGGCCGAATAAAACGTAACCATCACCCAGACGCCAAACCAGAAGAGGATCGCGACGATGATGATCTGGCACAGCAGGAAAACGCGATAAAGACCCTGCGTGCGTTGCGTGACCATGATTAGCTGCGGGTGACGAATCTGAGAGTACGCGATGGCAGGCCGCGTTCAACTCGTGGTAAAACCAGACCGGCCATATGATAGGGGAGCGTGCTTAATTTACTAAGCTAATCCCATACCCTACGCCGTCGCCCACCGACCATGCCCAGCTCGAAAATAAGGCAAACCAGATTGCCCGCCAGTTTCACCGGCGCACCCGGCCGCTGGTGGTTGAACTTCGCGGTGCCGATGCTGCCCGTGCTGGCCTGCTTCTTCGGCGGCGCCACGGTGAAATGGAGCGAAGGCATCGTCGTGGCATTGTTCGGCGCGATGTTGCTGATCAATCCGCCGAAGGTGTCGTTGGGGTGGGGGATCAATCTAACGTTGCTCGCATTACTCCTCTGCGCGGCCACAGCGTTCCTGCCGGCGAATTGGTTTCTGCAGCCGGCGTGGCGAACCGCGCTGGTCGAAGATTTCGGAGTGATTCTTCCGGGCACGCTTTCGCCGCAACCCTGGATCAGCCTTGGTTGCTTCCTCAGTTTTCTCGCGGGACTGACCTGGCTCTATTACGTAAGCACCCTCGATCTCGAGCTGCGCGATGTGCGAACGCAACTGCGGACTTTTGCGTTTGGCATCGCCTGCCTGACCGGCCTCTGCATCGCGCTCCGCGCCGGACACACCGCGCTGCCGTTCTGGCATAACGAACGCGGTTTCGGACCGTTCCCGAATCGCAACCAAACTGCGAACCTTTTCGGAATCACCGCCATCATCATTCTTGCCTGCGGACAGGAAGACATTCGTCATGGCCGCAAACGCTGGATTCTTTGGCTCGTCGCGCTGGCCGTGATCGTCGTCGGAATCATTCTCGATTTTTCGCGCGCGGGCGTTTTGCTTCTGGTTGCGGGCAGCGCGCTTTGGCTCGGCGTGTTCGCGTTCCGAAAAGGTTCCGCCGCGCGCATCGCCCTCGGAGTTTGTCTAGTTCTCATTCTGCTCACGGTGATGTTGCTCTTCGGTGGGCAAACGTTCGAGCGTTTCAATTTGCGCGCGGGCGATACCGGCGTGACGACCGATCTGCGCTGGGCCATTTTTCGCGACGCATCTCATCTCATCGCGACTTCGCCCTGGTGCGGCATTGGCCTTGGAAATTTCGATGAGGTCTTCGCCGTCTTTCGCGACGCATCGCTGACGACTGCGCGGACGATTCATCCCGAAAGCGATTGGTTCTGGTTTTGCGTGGAAGCGGGCTGGCCGGCAATCGTGCTGGTCCTTGTCGGTATCGCGCTCTTTGTCCGGCGAGTCTTTCCATTGCGTGAGGGAACCAATCAACGGTTCCGCGTCGCAGCGTTGATCGCGGCATTATTGTTCGCGCTTCACGGAGTGGTGGATGTCTCGGCGCACCGCGTCGGGACTGCGCTCGCCGCGTTGTTGCTCCTCGGGCTCGCGTTGCGGCGCCCTCTGGAATTGCCTCGCACGATTACCGTTCCCATCGTGTTTCGCCTGATCGGTCTCATTCTGCTCGTCGCGGGCGGCGCCTGGGTTTTCGCCACTCGTTTCGAGAAGCCGCTGCCGGGAGCGGTGGGCGTGGAGAACGAAATGCGGCTGGCGACTCTCGCCAATCGCGGCCGTAATTTTGCCGAAACCATTCAACGCACGACCCGCGCCCTCGGTTGGGCACCGCTGCGCTGGCAAATTTATTTCCTTCGCGCCCTCGGCGAAGTTGGCGCGCGCGGCCAGGTCGCGCCGGCATTGGACGATTTTCGCCGGGCGCGTTTTCTCGAGCCGAATGTTTACGAAGTTCCGTTCGAGGAAGGAAACGCGTGGGTCAGTGCCGGTCAGCAAAACCTCGCCCTCACGGCCTGGCGGGAAGCGCTGCGGCGCGCTGGCCCGCAACGGCCGGAAGTGTACGGACGCATGCTTGCGGTTGCGCGGAAGTCGAGTCCGCAGCTGCACCAGGGCCTCGAGGAGTTGGGCATGATCCATCACGATCTTGCCCTCATTTTCCTCGAACATTCCGGCGGCGCGCCCTTCATGGCGGCGCTTCAGCGTTTTCTTGATCACGATCCGGCGTTGCAAACGATGTCGGCCGAAGAGAAGGTCACGTTCTTTAAGCACTGGGCGCAACGCGGCGACCCGGCCGAACTTGTGCGAGCCATCGACGCCAATCCCGAATGGATGCCGTTTGCGTGGCGCGGCGTGGCGAATTATCAGGCGGCGCAGAAAAATTTTCGACGCGCGGTGGAGATCACGCGCGAGTATGGAGACAAGCCGGCGCTTCCGCTCGCCGCGCAGAATTCATCGATCGACCAATTACGACAGGCGCTGCATGCGAATCCCGACAATTACGCTCTCGGCTTTCAACTTTACCACGAGCAGATGCAGCAGGGGCTCGTCGACGAAGCGCTCATGACCGTGCGGCATTTTACCGATTTACCCGGCGCGCCGCGTTATTTTCATTTCCTCGAAGCGGAAGCCTGGGCTGAAAAACAAGACTGGGAACGCGCCTGGAACGCTCGGAAGAAATTCGAGGCCGCGAAATGACAGCTCAAACGTCGCCTCCACTCCAAGTGAGACATTCCTCCGGATGAGGGAAACGTGCGCGAAGGACGGAGCGCGGCTGACCACAAGAAGCAATTCTAGATGAAAGGAAAGTTAACGATCCTCGGAGAGTTCTGGAGTTTCCTCCGCGTCCGCAAAAACTAGTGGCTCGCGCCCATCGTGATTCTGCTTCTCACCCTCGGATTGATCCTTGTTGTGACCGAAGGCTCCGCCATCGCCCCCTTTATCTACAGTTTGTTTTAAAACTTTTTTGAAGCGCGCGAGCGCGGCGTCGGCGGCGAATACATTATGATGTCCCCGTCAGGCGAACCCTCGCACCTGCGATTGCTTGTCCTGTCCCGACAGGGCGCCTTCGCGTCAGTCGGTGCGGCTGTTCTCATTGTTCTGGGAGGCCTCTTGTTCGCAGCGGCGTTCATGTCGTCGGGGACGGAGGCAATCACCCCAGCTGTTTTGCCTGATGACGTTCAGGCGCCCACCGACGTCGCATTTTCCGCCCCGCTCCAATTACCCAAGCCGGTGCCGAACCCCGCCCTTTTTTTTCTTCAGGACGCGGAACCCGAAATCAAAGCGGATCTTTTCGGCAACATCTACGTTACCGCGATCAATGGCGTCCCGGGCGGAACCGATTTGTGGAAATCCGTCGATAACGGCGCAAGTTTCCAATACCTCGGGCAACCAGATGGCTTGCAGGACAAATGCCTGAACCCGACGCCGCAATGTCTGGCCGCCGGCGGCGCGGATGATTCGACCGACGTCTCGAGCGGCGGTTATCTTTACGTCACCGGCCTATATATCGGTTCGGTCACGGTTGCGACCTCGATGGATGGCGGCACCGGTGGCACGCAGCCGGGCCAGGCCTGGCAAGTCCAGCCGGTCGGTTCGCAAGTCCCGGCGGACGATCGTCAGTGGATCGCGGCCTACGGCCCGGAAACGCTTTACCTGACAATGCGCCAGGCGCCGGGCACGGGCCGGCTTTTCTTTTTCAAATCCACGGACGCCGGAAAGACCTTTGTGCCCACGGCAGCCAATCCGCTGACGACGATTGTTTCGCGCGAAGCGAACCTCGTGGTCGATAAATATAACGGCAATATTTACACGGCGTTTACGACGAACGGCAGCCCGAATCAGATCACACTTTTGCGTTCGACCGATGGCGGTAACACCTGGTCGACCGCGCCGATCTTTACGGCGCCGGCCGGAACGAGTTTAGAAAACGCGTTTACGATTCTCGCAGTGGATTTGGGAGGCAATCTGCATCTCGCCTTTACCCGATGCACCACCGGCGCCCAGCGGACAAATTGCCACGCCTATCTCATGAGCACGGCGAATCCAACCGCCGCGACTCCTACCTGGATTGGCCCGACTCAAATTGACACCGCGTCGCAGGACAACACGGCCATGATGCCGTGGATCGTCGGCGGAAGCCCGGGCGTTGTCGATGTCACTTGGTACGGTTCCACCATGGCCTCGCCGGATACGACGCCGACGAACCAGAGTCAATGGTGGAATGTCTATTTCGCTCAAACAACGAACGCGCTAGCCGCCACGCCCACCTTCACCTCGGCCGTCGTAGCGTCGGCCGTGCACAACCTGCCGATTTGTAGTTCGGGCACCGGATGCGTCACTTCGCCGACGGCGTTGTCGACCCGGAAACTTTTGGAGTATTTCACGATCACGCTCGACTCCAACGGCGTCGCGCATATTGCCTACGCCGACAGCGTCAATAACTGCGACCCGAATAGCGCGACGGCGCCGTGCCTCACTCACACTTGGTACGCCAAACAAACCGGCGGTCCAAGCGCGTATGCGCCGCCGGCGCCGCCGGGCCCCGCCACTTTCGCCGCCAACGTTCCCATGCCGGGCACGAATCCGGGGACAATCGGCGGCGGGGCCGAGCCGGGGATCAAGGTCGATTCGCACAACTGCATTTACACCACTGCGCCGGGGAACCCGTTCGTTTGGAAATCGAGCGATAAAGGCCTGACGTTTGCGCCGCCGGTAAATCCGGTCGCGGATGAACCGACCCTGACCGGTGGAGACGAAGAAATACTTCCGTTCCCGCCGAATCCAACCGGAAACGATCCGGTCTATTTTGGCGACCTCGGTTTGTCGTCGGTCCATGTTCGCAAATCGACTGATGGCGGCCAGACTTGGTTCAAACCGGGGACCGGCGGCGCGGCGGGAGACGTCGCGATCTCTTCGGACCGGCAATGGTTTGCTGGTGATCGCGCGCCGACTGCGGCTGATTTCACGATCTACGAAATGGATCACGAGCTGGCGAGCGAAGATATTCGCTTTCACGCTTTGACCAACGACACCGCGTGGTCGCCGCCGGCGAGCGGCATCACTTCTTCGGAGTTGATTCTGCCGCCCGACTCAACTTTTCCAAATACGAATCCGGGCCCCGTCCTGGTCGATCCGGCAACGCACGATGTCTTTGGTTTCTTCAACGCCTCCACGCTGCGCAACAACGCTGTCCAACCGCCCTTTGGGAAAATGCCCAATCTTTGGGAAGCAGTCGGTCCCGGTGTGATCAATGCCGGCACGCCCCCCGGACCGTTCACGAATTTTCCCGTGTTCAAGGGTGTGTTCGATTCGCCGACCACGCCGGCGCCCCCCGCCGGAACGCAAACCTTTGGCACGAACGTCTCGAACGATTTTCCGGCGGCTGCGATCGACAAGACCGGGAACCTTTACGTGGCGTGGGCCATGAACAACGCGCGCACGAATCGCTACTCGATTTGGTTCGCCTCTTCGCATGATCACGGCAAAAACTTTTATGGGCCGTTCGAAGTGAGCCGGGGAATCGGCGCCGCCGTCATGCCCTGGATTGCCGCCGGAGACGATGGACGCGTGGAGATCGCTTACTACGGCACCACCGCCCCGGTCGATCCGAACACGGTCGCGATTGGCGACCAGACTGTTCCGTGGAACGTGCTTTTCGCGCAATCCTTGAACGCGAACGCGCGCGAGCCGGTCTTCACCGTGAGTCAGGCGAGCGACCACATCAATCACTTTGGTGTGATCTGCAATCTCGGTCTGCTTTGCGGAAGCGGGACACGTTCGCTGCTCGATTACTTCCAGGTAGCAATCGGCCCCGACGGCTTGGCCAACATCGTTTATGCTGATGATGCCACTTCATCGACCCATCCTGTTTACGCCCGGCAGAACAGCGGACCGCTTGGGTTAGCAAATCCCGGAGCGGCCCAATGCGTCGGTGGAGCTTCGCCGACCCCGACGGCAACCGCGACCGCCACCCCAACCGCTACCGCGACATCTACGCCCACCGCGACAGCAACTGCGACGGCGACAGCCACCGCGACAGCTTCGGCCACTGCGTCTCCGACCGCGACAGCTTCAGCAACCGCGTCTCCGACCGCGACGGCTTCGGCAACTGCATCGCCATCGGCCACCGCCACCGCTACCGCGACAGCCGCAGCCACCGCGACCGCCACGGCTACTGCGACCGCCACGGCTACCGCGACAGCGACTCCGAGCGCAACCGCGACGGCCACCGCGACACCCACGCCGCAACCGACACCGGCGAACGTCCAATTGCTCAACATTTCCGGACGAGCGCGCGTCGATACAGCCGATAACATTTCGATCGCCGGCTTCATCATCAGCGGCGAGCGTTCGAAGCGAGTAGTCGTCCGCGGCATTGGTCCGTCGCTCTCGAGCGGGGGGCCTGTCCCTGGGCGGCTCATGGATCCGATTATCGAGCTGCGTGACAACGCCGGCCGCTTGATCAGGTCGAACGATAACTGGCGCTCCGATCAACAGCAGGAAATCCAGGTCACCGGTCTCGCGCCAAGTGACGACCGCGAGTCCGCCATTGTGCTCACCCTGGTGCCGGACACTTACACGGTGATTTTGCGCGGGACGAATAACACGACCGGCATCGGGTTAATCGAAGTTTACGATGTAAGCCCCACCAGCGGGAGCGAGCTCGGGAATCTCTCCGTCCGGGCCAATGTTCTTACCGGCGACAACATTTTGATCGATGGCTTGATCTTGCGCGGCGGAACACCCAAGCGGGTTCTCTTCCGCGCCATCGGGCCGGAATTGAACGGCGTCGTGCCGAATGCGTTGCAGGACCCGACGATGGAGCTTCACGGTGAAAACGGCGCGCTCATCCTCAGCAACGACAATTGGCGCGACGCTCCCAACGCCAGCGAAATTCAAGCTACCGGCCTCGCCCCGAAGGACGACCGTGAATCGGCCATCCTTACGACGCTGCCACCCGCGAACTACACCACGATCGTCCGCGGCAAAAACAACACGACTGGCATCGCGCTCAACGAAGCTTACAAGCTTCAGTAATCAGGCCAACGCCGCTTGAGCGGCGGCCAGGCGTGCGATCGGAACTCGGAACGGACTGCAACTGACGTAGTTTAATCCGAGGCGGTGGCAGAACTTCACGCTCTCGGGATCGCCGCCGTGTTCGCCGCAGATACCGAGCTTGATGTTGGGCCGGCTTTTCCGGCCTTTCTCGACGGCGATTTGCATGAGCTGGCCGACGCCGGTTTGATCCAGTGACGCAAACGGGTTTTTCTTGAAAATCTCGTTCTCGACGTACGGCATGAGGAAGTTCCCCATGTCGTCGCGACTGATGCCGAGCGCCATCTGGGTGAGATCGTTCGTGCCGAAACTGAAGAATTGGGCGCTCTGCGCGATTTGATCGGCGGTCAACGCGCCGCGCGGCACTTCGATCATCGTGCCGACGAGATAATCGAACTTCACTTTCTTTTCCGACATCACCTGCGCGGCGACGCGATTTACGATTTCGGCCTGAAGATCGAATTCCTTTTTGAACCCGACCAACGGAATCATGATCTCAGGTTTTACTTTGATCTTCTGTTTCGCGACTTCGGCGGCAGCTTCGAACACGGCGCGCGCCTGCATCTCCGTGATTTCAGGATAGGCAATCCCGAGCCGGCAACCGCGATGGCCGAGCATCGGATTGAATTCGTGAAGCTCACGGACGCGTTGCGCGACGTGCTCGGGCGTAACGCCGATCTTCTTCGCTAACGCGGCCTGTGACTCGGCATCGTGCGGGAGAAATTCGTGCAGCGGCGGGTCGAGAAAACGGATCGTGGCCGGATACCCCTTCAGCGCGCGAAAGATCCCCGCGAAATCGTCGCGCTGATACGGGAGAAGCTTGGCGAGCGCGGCTTTCCGGTCGGCAACGTTGTCGGCGAGGATCATCTCGCGCATGGCATCGATCCGATCGCCTTCGAAAAACATGTGCTCCGTTCGCGTCAACCCGATCCCAACGGCGCCAAAGGCGAGCGCGTTTTCGGTTTGTTCCGGATTGTCCGCGTTACAACGCACGTCCAGCCGCGTGACCTTCGCACACCAGTTCATGAGCTGATTGAACGCCTTGAACTTTTCGGTCTTCTGCGCGGCCTTGTCGCCGTGCAGCGTGCCGGTGACGATTTCGCTCGGCGCGCTGGCGAGCTGGCCGGCGTAAACGGTGCCGCTCGTCCCATCGATCGAGAGAAAATCTTCACCTTCGCGAAACACCTGGTCCGCGACCGAAACGATTTTGCGACCGTAATCAATCTTCAACGCCGACGCGCCGCAGATGCAGACCTTCCCCATCTGCCGCGCCACCAGCGCGGCGTGCGATGAGACGCCGCCTTTCGCGGTCAGAATTCCCTCCGCTGCGATCATCCCGCGCAAGTCTTCCGGGCTCGTTTCGTTGCGAACAAGGAGCACCTTTTCGCCTTTCTCCGCTGCGGCCGCAGCACGATCGGCGTTCAGATAAATTTTGCCCGAGGCGGCTCCAGGCCCGGCCGGCAGCCCGGTCGCGATCGCCTTCGCTTTCTTGATTTCGTTTGCATCGAAGATCGGCGCCAGAAGTTGGTCAAGCTGGTCGGCGGGATTGCGCAGGATCACCGTCTTCCAGTCGATGAGCTTCTCCTTGAACATGTCCATCGAGAACTTGAGCGCGGCCGCGGCGGTCCGTTTTCCGTTGCGCGTCTGGAGCATGAACAGCTTCCCGTCCTGGATCGTGAATTCGACGTCCTGGACATCGCGGAAATGCTTTTCAAGAATCGAGCGGACCTTTAGCAGCTCCGCATAGCATTTCGGCATTAACTTTTTCAGCTCGATCACCGGCTGCGGCGTGCGCACGCCGGCCACAACATCTTCGCCCTGCGCGTTGATCAGGAATTCGCCATAGAATTCGTTCTCGCCGTTGGCCGGATTGCGGGTGAACGCCACGCCGGAGCCGGAGTTCGCGCCAGTATTGCCGTAAACCATCGCCTGCACGTTCACCGCCGTGCCCCATTCTTCCGGGATGTTGTATTTCCGCCGGTAAACGATCGCCCGATCGTTCATCCACGAACCGAATACCGCGCCAGCCGCGCCTTTGAGTTGTTCCCACGGATCGTTCGGGAACGCCTGCCCGGTCCGATCTTTCACGAGCTTTTTGAAACGCGCGACGAGCTCCTGGTAATCCGAGGCATTCAACTTCGAATCGTCGATGTCGTGCCGGCCGTAGCGCTCGTCCTTGAAATGCTCGATGACCGATTCAAACGGCTCGTGGTCTTCGCCCTCGCGTTTCTGCACGCCCATGACGACGTCGCCATACATCTGAATGAAACGGCGGTAGCAATCCCACGCGAACCGCTCGTTGCTTGTCGCGCGGACCAGCGCCTTCACCGTTTGATCGTTGAGACCCAGGTTCAGGATCGTGTCCATCATCCCGGGCATCGAATCGCGCGCTCCGGAACGAACGGCCACAAGCAGCGGCATCTTTTCCGTGTCGCCGAACTTCGTGCCCATGATCCGCTCCATGTTCGCGATCCCGCGTTCGATCTCACCCTGCAACGATGCCGGGTAAGTGCGTTTGTGCGCGTAGAAATAGGTGCAGACTTCGGTCGTGATCGTGAATCCCGGCGGGACCGGAAGACCGATGCGCGTCATCTCGGCGAGGTTTGCGCCTTTGCCGCCGAGGAGCGGCTTCATGCTCCCGTCGCCATCCGCCTTGCCGCCGGCGAAATTATAAACGTAGCGCGGCATCTTCTTCTTTTTCGCGACGGCTTGAAAACCGCCGCGCGAAACTTTTCTAGCGACCTTTTTTTTCGTTGGCATGCGAAGTGAAATCGAGGCGAATACTGCGAGCGGACGCAAAACTAAGTCCGCCGCCCGAGGTGTCAACGCACGCGGCTGACGTGCGGCGACGCGGCGCCGTTAGTGAGCCACCGCTGCCCGACTGGTGTGAAGGACCTCGTCGATGGCGGCCGTGAAATTACCCACGCCCGTGCTCGGGACGATGATCGTGTTCCGTCGGCCGTGCGCTTCCTCGGTGATCCGGAGAAATCTGCCGCGATCGTTCTCACGAAACTCGACGTGGAAACGCTTCCGCTCGATCTGGAACTCTTTCGCCTCGATGATGCTGTCCATTTTCGAAAACGGCGCAGTCTAGGACAGTCGGCCTATCGAATGGAAGCAAATTCTGCGGCCCCCCTGTAGCGCCGGTCTACGACCGCCGATTTCTGCTTCGCCGTCCGCCTGTTTCCTTCGATTTCCCGGGTCGTTGATCAGCGATGGCGAAATCCACCTGGCGCTTGAAAACATCCACTCGCGCCACGAACACGCGTAGCTCGTCTCCGACCGAAAACCGGCGGCGCGATTGGCGGCCAATCAGCCGGCGCTGGACCGGGTTGTAAGCGTAAAAGTCGTCGGTCAGCGAAGAGACGTGGACTAGCCCTGTGAGCAGAACGTCCGGCAGTTCCACCACCAACCCAAAGTTCTTCACTTCCAGAACGGTCGCGCGAAACACCTGCGGATCGCGCGCATCGAGCTGCCGCTGGAAGAACTCCAGCTTCTTCATCTTCACACCGTCCATTTCCGCGTCGGCCGCAACCCGTTCGGTTTCGGAGATGTGGTCGGCGATCGCCGTGATAGAGCCCATGTCGGTTCGGCTGCGCCGCGATTGATCGCGTTCGGCCAGCCCGCGATGAACGACCAGATCCGCGTAACGCCGGATTGGACTGGTGAAATGCGTGTAGTTGTTTTTCGCCAGACCGTAATGCCCGAGGGGCTGCGGCGCATAGCGCGCTCGCTTCAGACTTTTTAGCAGGCCAATCTTGAGGGCCTGTTCTTCTGGCTTGCCGCGGAGAGAGGCTAGCAGCCGTTGCAGCTCCGTTCGTTTGCTTACGTCGCCGACCTTGTAACCGTAACTGAGAATCAGCTCGCGATATTCAGCCAGCTTCTCCGGATCGGGATTTTCGTGGACGCGGTAGATCGTCGGCATGAGCCGGTTTTTCAGCTCGCGCGCGACGGCTTCGTTTGCCGCCAGCATGAACTCCTCGATGAGCTGGTGCGATTCGTCATTCTCAATCCGCTCGAGCTGGATTGGTTTGCCCTCTTTATCGAGGCGCACCTTCACTTCCGGGAAATCGAGGTCGAGCGATCCCTGCGCGAAACGGTTCTTGCGCAGGAGCGACGCAAGCTCCCAGGCAACGTGGAGCCGCTCGCCTAACTGGTCGTTAGGCGGCGCTTTCAGAATCGCATAAGCCTCGCGATAGGTCAGCCGCTTCGCGCTCCGGATCACCGTCCGTCCGAAACGCGCGGATTTCGTCTGCCCGTCTTTTCCGAATTCGAGGAAGACAGAATGCGTTAGCCGGTTTACGCCGGGATTGAGGCTGCAGACGCCGTTGCTCAGGCGCTCCGGCAGCATCGGGATGACGCGATCGGGGAGATAGACACTGTTCCCGCGCTTGTAAGCTTCGCGATCGAGCGCGCTGCCGGGTTTTACATAGGCGGCCACGTCCGCGATATGGACGCCGAGCCGCCAGCCACCGCCGGGCATTCGTTCCACGTCGATCGCGTCGTCGAAATCGCGCGCATCATCCGGATCGACCGTGACGATGAATTTTTCGCGCAAATCCTCGCGGCCTTCGAACATTTCCTCGCGCACCGTTTCCGGAATTCGCTCCGCTTCGTCGAGCCCCGGCTTCGGAAATTCCGTCGGCAAATGGTACTTCCGGATGATCGAAAGCATGTCCACGCCGGGCGCCGAGCTCGGCCCAAGCACTTCGATGATTTCGCCCTCGGGATTGACATGGCGTGAGTCCCAGGTCTCGAGTCGAATGACGACCTTGTCGCCGGGCCGCGGCGTTTTTGGCAGCGGAGGGCGCGGTGGCACCTGGACATAAACGTTGTGAACGATGCGCGGATCGTCCGGCACCACGTAGAAAAAGTTTTTCGATTGCTGGAGCGTGCCGACGATCGTGTCGTGGGCGCGTTCGAGAATGCGAATGACGCGTCCTTCCGCGCGGTCGCGGCCTTTCGCCCGCGCGTAACGTTCATCGCGCGTGATTCGCGCCACGACTTTGTCGCCATGCATCGCGGTGCCGGTGTTTTCCGCGGCGATGTAAAGATCGGGCTCGCCTTCTTTGCGCGGAAGAAAAGCGAATCCGGACTGATGAACCGAAAGCGTTCCGGTCACGAGGTCCGCTTCTGCCGGGAGGACGTAACGGTTCTTGCGAATCCGCGCGATCTCGCCATCGCGTTCCATTTCGCGCAGGATCGCGTTGAGATTCATGCGGACGCCGCTCTTGCGGCCCAGCGCTTTGCCGAGCTCGATCTTGTCGAGCGGCCGGTAGTTCGGGGCTCGCAACAAATCTAGGATTCGTTCGCGGAGTTGAGCGCTCTCTGGTTTCACAAGATTTGCACTCTCCGCGTGATTTCGTTAGGGCACGAGGGCAAAGTTTGTTGTAGCGACGCCGCTCTGTCGGCGGACTGACGCGTGTCACGGCGATCCCGCAGGCGCGGGACCGTCGCTACAACAAGAGCCCCGGTGTGATAGTCTGAACGACAATGGGTTCGACGCTTTGGAAAATTGGCGGCCAGTCCATCGATCTTGCTGCACGAACCATGATCATGGGTGTGCTGAACGTGACACCGGATTCGTTCTCGGATGGCGGCGAGTTCTTTAGCACCGGGAAAGCGGTGGAGCAGGGGAAACGGATGACCTCGGAAGGTGCGCAGATCATCGACATTGGTGGTGAGTCCACCCGGCCGGGCGCCGAAGCCGTTTCGGTCGATGAAGAACTCGAGCGCGTCATTCCCGTCATCGAACAACTGCGCGCAAGTGTGTCGGTCCTCATCTCGATCGACACTTCGAAAGCCGCAGTCGCGCGCGCCGCCCTGGATGCCGGAGCGACGATCATCAACGACGTCACCGCCGGCCGTGCCGATCCCGAAATGTTCGCGGTCGCCGCGGAACGAAACACGGCCCTCATTCTCATGCACATGCAGGGCACGCCGCGGACGATGCAGGTCGCGCCGCGTTACGATGAGGTGGTTCGCGAAGTGGCGAATTTTTTTCGACAACGTTACGAGCGCGCTCTAGAGTACGGCGTTGACGGAATGGCCATCGCGTTTGATCCGGGGATCGGATTCGGAAAAACGGTGGAGCACAATCTCTCGCTGCTCGGCCATCTCGAGTGTCTCCGGATTCAAGCGCGGCCGCTCGTCGTGGGCGTTTCGCGGAAGTCGTCACTCGGAAAAATGATCGCCTCGGCAAAAATGGAAGATCGACTGGCGCCAACCATTGCCTTCACGGCATTGCTGCGTGAGCGGGGAGCGAATATTCTGCGCGTCCACGACGTCAGAGAAAACGTGGCGGCGTTGCGCGCCACGGAAGCACTTTTGAAAGCGGAAACGGAATGATTCATCTGGTCCTCCAGTTCTGGGTTGAGCGCTGGCGGAGCTTCATCGAAATCATTCTTCTCAGTGTCGGAATTTATTACGGCTATCTCTATTTTCGAGGAACCCGCGGCGCGAAAGTGCTCACGGGCCTGGCTATTGTTTTCCTGACGCTGACCCTGATTTCGCAGTTGCTGAATCTGGTCGTGATCGGTTGGATCATTCGGAGCTTCTCGGTTTTCCTCGCCGTCGCGCTCGTGGTGATTTTCCAGCCGGAATTGCGGCGCGGCCTCGCCGAGCTGGGCGGTCACCCGATCTTTTCCCTCACGAGCGAGAAACGCGAGACGGTGCACGACATCGCCGAAGCGGTCACCCAGCTGGCGAACAAACAATTCGGGGCCTTGATCGCGATCGAACGCGACACGTCGATCCGCGTTTACGAAGAAACCGGCGTCGTTATCGATTCGCACTTTTCGGTGGAGCTGCTGCTTACGATTTTTCATCCAAAAGCAGCGCTGCATGACGGTGGCGTGATCATACGCAATGGACGGATCGCCGCAGCCGCCTGCATTTTCCCGGTAAGTCAGCGCGAGACGCTCGATCGCAGTCTCGGCCTGCGCCACCGCGCCGGCCTGGGCATTACCGAAGAATCCGATGCGATCGCCGTGGTGGTGTCAGAAGAGACCGGCGGGATTTCGATTTGCCATCGCCGCCGGATCGAGCGCGGCTTTACCCCCGAGACTTTCCGCAAACGCATCGGCGAATTGTTGCTCCAAGGGGCTTATGAAGAAACTGATCCTGAACAACTGGCGCGCGAAGTTGATCTCCCTCCTGCTCGCGACGACGCTCTGGTACCTGATCAAGAAGAACGTCGCGACAACACTCTCGCCGTTTGATAACTCGCCGGAGATAACGGCGCCTGACCGGCGGTAGTTACCTTAGCGTAAGAACCGCGCGAGATTGTCTTCTTCCCATTTCCGCGCACTGCGGTAGCGCGGAAATTTTCGTTCGCGTTCGTAAAATTTTTCGGTGTGAACGCAGCGGCGCCCGTTCGACCCGGGTTCATCTGGAACCACTGCGTGGAGCATTTCGTGATAAAGAATGTAACGGAGGAACCAGGGCGGCACGAAAGGCTGATCGAGAAGTGGATTGATCCGGATCACGCGGTCTTCTTCCTGGATGGTGCCGAAAATAAAATATTCTTTCGGGCGCCGTTTCCGTTTCCGGCCCCAGACGACTTTGTAGCCGCGAAGTTTGCTGCCGAAATATCGTTCGTTCAGCCGATTGAAGTTCGCCCGCAGGTCGAAGTATCTTCCTTCGTGCTGGAGGTTGAGCTGCCGTTGCATCGGCAGCTTCGGGTGGCCGACCTTTCGTTTTGTTTTCTTCGCCATGTTCTTCCCTTCACATTATTAGACCATCCCGACGCGAAAACATTTTATCGGCCCGGAATTACCACCACAAGTAAGTGCGCGGAATATTTTTTCGATAGGTAAATTCTACAAAGTGAGCTCTTTGCCGATCATTACTTATTCCGGAGAGCGAGAAATATCAGTCGTCGCCCCTCCTTTAAACAATCGCCGTTGGACCTTTCCGCAGATGGCGATTTTACGGGCAATCGGAGTGCGTTTATAGTCCCGCGCCCATTTAGCTCGCCATGACTCCATTGCTGCGAAAATTACTAGGCCTAAATTGGGTGCTGCTCCTCACGATGCTCGCGCTGGCGATCTTCGGAGTCGTCGCGATCTACAGCGCCACTTATATGCGTGAAGACTCCGTCGCGGCCGAGTTTTGGCGAAAGCAGGCGAACTGGGTCGCGGTCGGTTTTCTGGCGTTCATGATCACGAGCCTGATCGACTACCGTTGGGTGCGCTGGGGCGCGTTACCGATGTATCTGGCCGGCATCGTCTTTCTCGTCCTGACGAAATTCATCGGCTCGAAAGTTTACGGCGCGCGGAGCTGGCTTCATATCGGCCCGCTCAATTTTCAACCGGCTCAGGTCGCGGTCGTAGCCGGGATCATGGTGCTGTCGCTTTTGCTCAGTCACCATCAGTTTCGCGAAATGCATCCGATGCTGAAGCTGTTGCTCTGCGGCGTGATCGTCGGGGCGCCCTGTTTGCTCATCATGCTTCAACCCGATCTGGGCGAGACCATCATCTGGGGCCCGGTCCTGCTCGCGTTGCTTTTCGTGGGCGGAATTCCGTTGCGCTATTTGATCTGTATCGTCCTCATCGTCGTTGGCTTCATTCCGATTGCGATCAATCTCGGTCTAAAACCGTACCAGCAGGAGCGCATCACGGCGTTCATCAACCCTGATATCGACAAGCAGGGTTCCGCGTGGGCCATCAACCAGTCGCTCATCGCGATCGGTTCCGGCGGCTGGGCCGGCAAAGGGTTCAAGGCGCCGAATACCCAGATTGAGATGGGGTTCCTGCCCGCGACCGCCGTCCACAACGACTACATTTTTTCCGCCATCGGCGAGCAATGGGGCTTCGTTGGCGGAACGTTCCTGATCGGCGCGTTCGGTTTGCTCCTGCTTACGTGTCTCTTCGTCGCCTTCTTTGCCGGCGATCAGTTCGGTCTGCTCCTCACCATCGGGATCACCGCGCTCATATTCACCCACATCTTCCAGAACATCGGAATGACGATCTCGCTCCTGCCGATCACCGGTGTCCCGTTGCCACTGATTAGTTACTCCGGTTCGTTCGTCCTGATGATCATGTTCGGTCTCGGCATCATCAACAGCGTCTGGATCCACCGCAAAGAAATCGTCGAGCGGTAGAGGTCGAACGAGAGGTGCGTCTCCGACCTATTCAAACGCGCCGGTTAGGGCTTTGGCATTTTCGACGAATGGTGCTCGATAATGAGCCATTTACCATCGCGCTGCTTTTGGTAGACGAAAGTATAGCGAGCTGAAGCCTTTGTGCCGTCGCCGAAAGTGAACGTATAAAGACCGGAGTTGATCGCGATGTCTCCAATACATTTCAAGTAGTGTTTATCGATCTTTCCGCTTGGCTTTTTGGGAAGAAACTCCTCTTTGAAATAAGCGATGCGCTCGACGGGAGTGTGCCTGATCTGGTTAGAAAGGGTGGGGATTAGGACCGCATCCAGGGCATAGTTGGCGTCGACTGTTGCTGCGTCACCGGTTGCGAGGCTTCGGTTCCACTGGGCAAAAAGCGCGAGGATGTCAGCTTCTTGCTGTGGAGTGCAAGTAGACGATGTCGCTGCAAGTGGCGAGGCAGCTAGAGCGAGAAAAACAGTGGCTGCAATTAGGATGTTCCGTTGGGTTTTCATAGTGGGTGGTGAACTACGGGGATGATGTGGGAATTGAGCAGCGCGAGCCTACAAAAGCCAGGCCGTTTCGGCAATAATTCTTTGCGCGAAATCTTCAAGTCGTCCGCAGTCGCCACCAGAATGCCGGTCGTGCGAAAGGCGAAGACACCGCGCCGAAGAATGTCGGCCCGAATGCTCCGGCTCGTTTGCGCTCATGATCATGTTCGGACTCGGCATCATCAACAGCGTCTGGATCCACCGCAAAGAAATCGTCGAGCGGTAGCCCACAGAATCTGCCCAAACGATCAAGCTTCTTTCTCGACGCTCCGAGCCCAGACCCTTTTGTTTCGAGTTGCGTTAACTCGGGGATCCATGTCCTTGCCGCGATTCGAGTTCCTTTTTCCGCGCGCTGAGATGTTGAGCTCGTTAGACCACCTCGTTTTCAGGTTTTTTTGCTGGGACTAAATTTCCATGCCTGGATTCGATTGTATTCTCAACGCGTCCGAAAGTGTTCTCAAACTGTTTCACTAGATTGAAGCGGCGCGCTGCGCTACATCAGGCGCCGTGAAACTCTCCCTTCAGCTCTTACCATTCGCCTTTTTAACGACCGTTTGTTCGCTCGCAGCAACGCACACGGTTTTGGCACAATCTTCGTTACTCGAAACAAATCGCAATCTTCGCAGTAATGGCCCGGCCGCCTCGCCGCCGGGAGCGCGAAGGGAGCGCCGATTGCCCGTCGAGGCGATTGCTTCTATCGATTTCGGCAACAATCAATCGGTAACCGCAATCTGCCACAAAGGCAGCTTCGACCGAGTTGGATTGGGCCACGATCAGACCGTCGAGATTACGGTCCAGTATTCGACCGCCGATGCCGGCCAAGGGATCACCGTGGAGGCGCTGGATGGCGGTGCAATTGTCGCGCCGGCAAAAAACTTAATCGTCGCCGCTGATGGCACGATCCATTTCAAATTTCGAGCCGGTCACCAGCCGGGCGTTTATCAAATCGCGCTGGGCAATGGAGTTCAGGAACTCGGTCTTCAGTTTTGGGTGCTGGACGAAGAGCACCCCGCTAACAACCCGCGAGTCGTAAACCAGGGGAATTGAGGAACACCGCTATGATTCGCTTTTTTTCGTTAAGTATCTTCCGCCGGCTGGCGATCGCGGTTTTTCTGAGCGCGCTTGTGTCGGTTTCCGCCCGTGCCCAAATGGGTAATGATAATCCGACCGGGATCTCCGGCGTTTTCAACGGCAACGTCACCACTGCCGGTTCTTATGATCCGTATACCGGCAACGCGACCCGATCGGTGACTGATATTACGGTTGCGGGTGCGGTAGGGGCTTACCCACTCGCCTTTACTCGGACAATGAACAGCCGTTTTACGCCCGCCGGCACTTGGGAAATGGGCACAGCCGGAAGTTGGCGTCACAACTATCAATGGAGCATCGAACCCACCTATATCGACAGCTATAACACGACCATCCTCCCCGTAACCTATACGGTTGATTACCCCGATGGCAGACGTGTCAGTTTCAGTGCCAGGGCCGGCGATAGCGCGTTTCGCGGAGGATTCGGCATATCGGATCGGTTTCAGCAAATGCAAAGCGAAGCAAATCCAAACGTTTACCTCCTTTTGCCCGACGGCGGGAAAATCTGGTTTGAAGTCTCGATCGACCGCGAACCGCTCTGGGATGGTGGGCCTACGCGGTCTAGTTTCCAGTATAGTTTTATTGGCATCATCGATCCCCACGGACTTACAACGACGATTAGCTACCCCGCGGATGGGTCCATGCAGATTACTTCCCCCGACGGCCTGCGTTGGCTAAAGCTCTTCTACATCACTACGCCGTGGATGGGAGACACGGTTCTTGTCAACGTCCAGGCGAGTGACGGGCGGGCTGTTGTTTACAATTATGGTGGCTGGCAGCCAGCTGGTGCGACGATGTATAGTTTTCTCGGGAACGTCCAGTATCTGGATACAAATGGTGCGTCGTACGCCCAGGCGATTTATGCCTATCAGCAGAGCAACACGGATGCTAACGGTCGGCCGCTAATCTATTGGGCAATCGATCCCATGTACGGCGGACCTATGTGGACTATCAGTTATTTCTTTGTGCCCGGTTCTTCGGGCGGCGTTTATGGCCAACTCCAGAGCGAGAACTACCTGGATCCCTTTACGGGAACTCCCGGTCAGGCTGTATCGAGCCTATCTGCTAGCGGCAATAGCCGCACGGAAACTCGTGGGGACGGTCCATCCCGCACCTTCAATTACAGTGGCGGAAAGCTTGTCAGCAACACTGATTTTAAAGGGCAGGGCGCATCTCTTTCTTACGATGCAAATGGTTACGTGAACGCTACTGTCGATCAGCGGCAAAACCAGACCGATATCACCAAAGAGCCGCTCACCGGAAAACCGGCTCAGGTCACTTATCCCCTGACCGCGCCGGATACGGTTCGCGCTTCAGTGCAATTTGAATATGGAGGCGCGAATTGCCCTGACCCGAACAATCGCGATGGGAACAACCCCTACTATTTGTACCGAGTGACCAATGAGAGAGGTTATCCGACTACTTACCTCCGCGACGCGAACAAGCGCGTAATCCAAATTAATTATCCCGATGGCGCGTATGAAGCTTTCACTTACAATGACTTTGGCCAGGTGCTCACCCACCGGATGACCATCGGAGGCACGGAGACCTTCCGCTACGATGAAGGAATCAGTCCGCGGCGAGGATTACTAACCAGCTACATTCCTCCCGCTACGTCGAGCGACCCCAACCCGGCAGATCATCCCACGCGATATTATTACTACACCAGCGGCCCGAGTACGGACCGGCTGTACGAGGTGGAGGATCCTCGCCGGAACTGGACGGAATACGAATATAATGTTCGCGGGCAGGTAACCCATCTCCAGCACCAAGACTACACGTACATCCAGTACGGCTATAACGTGGATGGCACGCTGGCGTGGACAGCCGATGAGAATCACCCTGGCGCGGCAACGGATGAGGGCCAGCGGACGCGTTATGCCTACGACAACTACAAACGAATCGTCAGCGTAACGAAACCATCGGGCCAGCCTATGACTTTCAGCTACGCGCTTGATTGGTCGCACCCTTATGCCCACACAACGAGAAGTCTGAAATATATTTTGTCGCCGTTGCAAAAGAACGTGGTCTTCGATTACGACGAGAACCTACGCATGAAGTATCAGACGGTCGCCGCGAATACCGATGATGTCGCGACGACGTTTTTTGACTACGACGAGGTTGGGAATTTAACCTTGGTGAGAGATCCGCGGTGGTATGTGAGCATGTCCGGTTACGAGACCACGTTTGGTTACGATGCGCGCAATCGCAAAATCTGGATGGACGACCCGATCGCTTCCGACCGCAACAGTGCCGGCCACACCATGAACTGGGAATACGATCCCATCGGGAATAAGACGAAGGAAACGCGGGCCGATAATGCATTTCGTAATTGGGATTACGATATTCCAGGCCGTATTGCGCATGCGATCGATTGGCGGATGAGCACGGCCGAGCCAGCGATAATCACGACTTACAGCCGCGACCTGCCGAACGCCCAGAATGTGACAGTCGAGCATACCATCGACGCAAAATTGGCCGAGTACAGATTTGAGTTTGACGCTCTCCATCGCAAAACCAGCGCGCGCTATCCGCTCGATGCCAATAATGAGCAGCTAAGCGAAACCTGGTTGTACGATGAGGCTGGCAATCTGCATCAATACACAAATCGAGATGGTGGCATTCAACTTTTCGCACCATATGATAACCGCAACCGGCCGACCTCATTTGGCTGGAGCGGCGGACACCATCCCACTCAAGGCGCAAGCTTTACTTTTTATGATAACGGTGCGCTCAAAACCGCATCCAACGACGAAGCTGACATAACTTTCGTCTATGATGCCGCCAACCACAAAACGAGCGAAACTGAGACTATCAAGAGTTATGGCCTCAATCAAAGTCACACCATGACGTATGAATACGATGCTGACGGAAATCGCTCGCGTATGGTTTATCCGTGGGGTTTTGACTATCGATACAGCTACACGAATCGCAATCAGCTGGCAAACATCCGGCTCGCGTGGTTGGCAGATCCAAGCATCCGCTACACCTATGATTTCGCCGGTAATCGCAACAGCCGAACAACCTATGCCGGAGCCTACACAACCTCTGAATTCAACGAGATTAACCAGTTGCGGTCGCAGATCAGTTATTTCGCCGGAGGGAGAACGGCGCGGTTTGATTATGGGTTCGACGCCAACAATCGCATCAAATACGAACAACGTGATTCCGGCCTCGCCGATGGGTTCGGCTTTGACGTGCGCAACGAGCTGACCGGCTTTCATCAAAGCGGCAGTTTGAACCAGGATGGCACCGTAAGCGCACCTTACAATCTGTCGATCAGCTACGATGCGAATGGCAACCGTATCCTCGCGGATGAGGTATTATACCAAGCGTACTATACGACGGCGCCCCTGAATCAATATACTAGCGATCACACCGGCGCAATCGGGTATGATTACAATGCCAACCTGACGAGTCGAAACGGGTGGAATTTCACCTACGATGCTCAAAACCGGCTGGTGGCGATGGATAATAATGGAGGCAACATCCATATCCACCAGCATTACGACGGATTAAACCGGATCGTGGCTCGCGACCAAAACGGCGACGTCACGACCAACGTGTGGGATAACTGGGACCTGCTCGAGGAACACTCTTCGAATGATTCGTTCCAGCGCATGTATCTTCACGGCGGCGCCACCAATGAGCTCGCCGTCTCGTGGGGGCCGGCGTATGGCGACGTGTATTATTTCCAGGACGGCCGGGGGAATACGACCCACCTCACGGATGATTCGAACAACGTCATCGAGCATTACACCTATTATGTTTCAGGCCAACCGAGTTATTTTGATGGGAACAACAATTCGATAAGCGGTTCCCTGGTGAGCAATCGATTTCTCTTCGGCGGCGCGCAGTTGGTGCCGCAGACCGAGATCTACGACATGCGCAACCGCTTTTACCTTCCGAACCTCGGCCGTTTCATGCAAAGCGATCCGCTCGGTTTCGGCGGCGGCGATGCCAATCTCTTCCGCTTTTGCGGCGGCGATCCGGTCAATGGAAGCGATCCGTCGGGACTCGAGAACCCCAACCCGACAAAGAAAAGAGATTCAAACGATTTCGGAAATTCCAATTCGGCATTAGCGATGGGGCAGGGTCTAACAACTCAGGGATGGTGGACCTCACCGAGCGGCTTGCCCACCGGCCCGCCAGATTCGGGGCCGGACAGCACCGGCCAAGGCGGCGGTGGCAATTCGGATACGGGCGGATATCGTTCCTTTATCGATGCGGCCGGCGCCCATGTGGAAGGGTGGCTTACCGGCGCGCCAGCCTCGCTTGTCGGAGGCGATTTTGGTTTTAGGCCAGGTGATGTCCAGATTAACGATCCCTTGGGCAAAGAGTTCAGCCATCAGTTTGGAGGTATGGGTGGCGCAATAATGGATCCTCTTTATCATTACCCGGGATCTGTAAATCTCGGCGATACCCCGTTTTTTCGATCCGTTAATCAATGGGGACACGACCATCTTAGCCTCGACCTAAATATTAACTCGCCAGCGGCTGGTGGGACACTCGGGACTAACTCAACGGGAGTATACGCCAATGGAGGTCCAGGCCCCGGAGACGTGGGTGAGGCGACTTTGACATTGAACTTGAATTTCGGTAACCAACCGAGCGGATTCGTGGTTGTCAACGGCTCGGGTGCTATCGGCGATGTGATCGCGGGCCGCATCTCGGGCGGCTGGTCGTCCGGTGGAGGATTCTACTTGAACTTCGGAGCGGGAATTGGTTACGCGCTTTACGGAGGGGTGAGCGTCGGCCCCGGTGGCTACATATATAGATATGGTCATTGAAATCTTTGCTACCATTTCATGGGTCGCATTCGGAATTATCCTTACGTTTTGGCATCGGAGTCTGATGGTATCGTTGCACGAATTATCTCCAAACACCTGGGCGCAGCTTAGTGATGGTTGGTTATTCCGCCAGGTTTGGAATCGGTCGCTGCAACTGCCTTTCTGGTCGTGGAGAAGCCTCGCATTTTTTGTCTTTGGCCGGTACAAGACCATCCCCAGCCCGTCATTCACGCGTAAGGCGGATTCGTTTCGCTTTGCCCTTATTGCTTGGCTGGTCGGCGTATTTACCCCTGTAGCTGTGGTTCTGTTGATGCGCGCACCATTCGTCACATAAAAGGAAAGGCGGCAGAAGAGAGGAGTCAGGGGGAGAAGGGAGAAGGGGTCAGCAACTGTCTTAGATCGCAAGGGTAAATTCAGGGTGTTTGAGCAGGTGGTTGGTGAGGACGATGAGCTTTCGCATGAGAGCGGTGAGGGCGAGTTTCTTGGCTTTGCCACGATCGAGGAGGCGGAGGTAG